>NZ_CP009913.1:1270000-1576307 GCF_000785515.1 Streptococcus salivarius | reverse complement strand
AAGTAACTCCAGCACCAACAGTTCATAAACCTGCTCCTGCATCAGACACAGTTCGTGTCGCTTCAAAAGCAACACCAGCTGCAACTGATACTAAGCAAGCTTTGCCTGAGACAGGTGAAAACACATCATTATTGGCCACTCTATTAGGTGGTTTGATGACAATGGCTGGACTTGGTTTGGCAGGAAAACGCAAAAAAGAAGACTAAGATAGTTCATAGGTTAAATTCCTCAACATAGTTAGTTAAACTATTTCAGTTTTCGAAAAAAGAGACTCATCCCGATAGGGGTGGGTCTTTTTTGTGTCTGTTTCGAGATTGTTTTTATTTATATTAAAAAATTAGATAAAAATTGAAAGGTGAGGGGGGATACTTCAAAAAGACATTAGTGACTTAGATTTTAGGGAAAGATTCCTATAAATAGCGATAGGCATGAAAATACTTATATGAAAAGGTTTGTTGATTTTCATAAGAGCATAGTTACCCATCGCAACTTGTTTTTTATATTGATTAAAAATTAGAGAAAATGCTTGCCTAAAGATTAAAAAAAGGATATGATAGACTTCGGAAGAAGGTTAATAAATGTATAGAGTGCGTGTTTTTTCAATAACGTCTTCGTTTTTTTGACGTGCCTTGGGGTACAAGGATTAACATATAGGAAGATTTTGAATGAAACAAGCAAATCATGTTTTTGAAAAAGTGACAAAGTACGCCATTCGTAAGTTGTCAGTAGGTGTAGGGCCAGTTGCTATCGGGACATTCTTGTTAGCAGGTGGTCTTTTCGTGTCTAAACCGGTTTCAGCGGACCAGGTTACGACAGATGCGTCGGTGCATATGGCCTATGTCACTGAAAATGAATTGACAGCTGAAGAGCAGAAGCAAGTGGTACATGCTATTCCCAAGGAATATCAAAATGATGACACTTTTTATCTGGTCTATAAACGCAAAGGAGACAGTCAAGCTACTCTTCCACAGACAGGAAGCTCTGACTGGGCAGTAACAGGTTTGGGACTGGCAACAGCGACTATGGCTGTGCTGCTCTTTTCAAAAAAACATCGAAAGAAAATTATTGGTTTGGTCTTGATTGGGGCCGCAGGGCAAAGTCTACTTGTGCCCATAGAGGTTCTTGCTTTGCAAAACAAGGAGTTACAGGCCTATAATCAGACTCTTGCTGTTTCAACTGAAGCAGATTTGGCCAAGGGTGTTATTGCAATCGATGGTTATGAGTATGTTGGTTATCTGCGTTACTCAGCAAAACCAGAGCTTGAACAACCTTTGGAGAATACTATCAAAGGACTTGAGTCTTCAATAAAAGAAGATAATACAGTTAGTCAGGGGACAGCTGATAAGGATAGTAAGGGAATCAGTTGGCAAAAAGGGACTCAGGAGCCAGGTCATGAGGGCGAAGCTCTAGTTCAACCTGCTACCCCAGAGAACACTGGACCAATTAGCGCTAAAGGTACGCAAGAATCAGGTCATGAAGGTGAAGCAGCTGTTCAACCTGCTAATCCAGAGTATACGGGCCCAATCAGTGCTAACGGCACACAAGAAGTTGGCCATGAGGGTGAAGCATTGGTTCAACCCGCCAATCCAGAATATACTGGTGTTATCAGTGCTAATGGTACTCAAGAAGTCGGTCACGAAGGCGAAGCATTGGTTCAACCCGCCAATCCAGAGTATACCGGCCCAATCAGTGCTAACGGCACACAAGAAGTTGGCCATGAAGGCGAGGCTCTAGTTCAACCCGCCAATCCAGAGTACACTGGTTCAATCAGTAGCGATACTACAAGTGCCAATGGTACTCAGGAAGTTGGTCATGAGGGTGAAGCATGGGTTCAACCAGCGGCTCCAGAATATACCGGCCCAATCAGTGCTAACGGCACACAAGAAGTTGGCCATGAGGGAGAAGCATTGGTTCAACCTGCCAATCCAGAGTATACGGGCCCAATCAGTGCTAACGGCACGCAAGAGGTTGGTCATGAAGGAGAGGCAGCTGTTCAACCTGCTAACCCAGACTATACAGGCAAACTGGAAGCCAAGGGGACACAAGAATCAGGCCACGAAGGTGAGGCCCTTGTTCAACCTGAGAATCCAGAGTATACCGGCCCAATTAGTGCCAATGGTACTCAAGAAGTTGGTCATGAGGGAGAAGCAGCTGTTCAACCCGCCAATCCAGACTATACAGGTAAACTAGAAGCTAAAGGTACACAAGAAACCGGTCATGAGGGCGAGGCAACTGTTCAACCTGCTAACCCAGACTATACAGGTAAACTGGAAGCCAAGGGTACACAGGAAACCGGTCATGAAGGTGAGGCTCTAGTTCAACCTGAGAATCCTGTTCATACCCCAGTTGTCGGTAGTATCACAGAGACTGAAACGCAAGCCATCGATTATCCTATCGAAGTGATTACGGATGATAGCAAGTATGTGGATGAAGAAGTTGTCGAACAAGAGGGGCAAAAAGGTAGCCAAGAAATCCAGAAAATTTACCAAACCATTGATGGTGTTAAGGTTGGTGAGCCGACTATTGTGTCAGGTAAGGTTATTGAGGTGCCACAACCTAGAAAAATCCGTCGTGGCAGCAAGCCTCTAGATGGCACAACGACCGAAGAATCTATTGTAGAGCTTCCATTTAAAGAAATTGTCCAAGAAGATGACACACTTGAGAAGGGTACCTTGCAGGTTGTCCAAGAAGGTCAAAAAGGCCAAAATAAAATCACCAAGGTTTATAAGACCTATAAGGGAAACAAGACTGTTGAAGAACCAACTGTTACTGAAACAGTGCTAGTGCCTGTCCAAGATCGTATCGTTCGCAAAGGAACTAAGGTATCTGAAAAACCAGTGCTTACGCTGACACAGATTGGCAAGGATGATTTGGGTCGCAGTGCTAAACTTAGCTACAACTTGACTAATCCAGGTTCAGCAGCTATCACGACTATTAAGGCGGTCCTCAAGCAGGATGGGCAAGTTGTTCAAACGCTTGATATTCCTAGCACGACCTTGACTGCTGATTTAACAAACTTAGACTATTACAAGCCATATACTCTCACAACAACCATGACCTTTGATCGTGGCAATGGTGAGGAGAGTCAGGTCTTGGCAGACCAAACTCTCCAACTGGATTTCAAGAAGGTTGAGCTTAAAGATTTTGCACGTACAGATTTGATCAAGTATGACAATCAAACAGAAGTGGATGAGACTCGTCTGACAGCTGTGCCTCAGGATCTCACGAATTACTACTTGAAACTGACTTCTGCGGATCAAAAGACGACTTACTTGGCAGTGAAAGCTATCGAAGAAACAACAGTGGATGGCAAGGCGGTTTATAAGGTAACTGCAGAAGCGGACAATTTGGTTCAACGTGATGCCCATAACCATTTTGCCCAAACCTATAGCTATTACATTGAGAAACCTAAGGCTAGCCAAGCCAATGTCTACTATGATTTTGCTGACTTGGTCAATGCCATTCAAGCAAATCCATCAGGTGAATTTAGACTTGGTCAAAGCATGAGTGCTCGTCACGTCGTTCCAAACGGCAAATCATACATTACGACAGAATTTACTGGTAAGTTGCTCAGCGATGGTGACAAACGCTTTGCCATCTATGACTTAGAGCATCCATTGTTTAATGTTATCAATGGCGGAACTATCAAAAACATCAACTTTGAAAATGTAGATATCAATCGCCCTGGCCAAAATCAAATCGCGACGGTTGGATTTAACCTTAAAAATAAAGGTCTGATTGAAGATGTTAAGGTGACTGGTTCAGTTACTGGTAACAATGACGTGGCTGGTATCGTCAATAAGATTGATGAAGATGGCAAGATTGAGAATGTCGCCTTTGTCGGTAAGATTGACTCTATCGGTAATAACTCGACAGTTGGTGGGATTGCTGGTTCAAACTACATGGGATTTGTCAACAGAGCCTATGTAGATGCGACTATTACAGCTCAAAATGCCAATGCAAGTATGCTGGTGCCATTTGTCACTTACATGCTTAACAGTTGGAAGTCAGGAACTAAGGCCAAGGTGACCAATTCAGTAGCCAAGGGTGTGCTTGATGTCAAAAACACACGAAATGTCGGTGGTATTGTCGCTAAGACATGGCCATACGGTGCTGTTCAAGATAACGTGACCTATGCCAAGGTTATCAAAGGCCAAGAAATCTTTGCTTCGAATGATGTTAATGATGAAGATGGTGGTCCATACATCAAAGATCTCTTTGGCGTTGTTGGTTATAGCTCGGCTGAAGATGGTACTGGTAAAGATACCAAGAGTCCTAAAAAACTCAAACATTTGACTAAGGAAGAAGCTGACAAGCGTGTTGAAGGTTACAAGATTACAGCTGATACATTTGTCAGCGAGCCATACGCGTTGAACACCCTTAACAACGCTTCTAGTCAAGCAGATTTTGTCAATATTCAAGACTATAATACAGCATACAAGCAGGCATACAAGAATATTGAGAAATTCCAGCCATTCTATAACAAGGATTATATTGTTTACCAAGCAAACAAACTGGCTAAGGATCACAACTTGAACACTAAAGATGTGCTCTCAGTAACTCCAATGAATGACAGTAATTTTGTCACTGACCTAAGTGCCGCTAATAAAATTATTGTTCATTATGCTGATGGTACCAAAGACTACTTCAAGCTTTCAGAGAGTTCAGAAGGGTTGAGCAATGTTAAAGAGTACACTGTTGCTGATTTGGGTATCGCGTACACTCCAAATGTCGTTCAAAAAGACCACTCAAGTCTTATCAATGGTATTGTTGATATTCTTAAGCCGATTGAGTTGCAGTCTGATCCGATTTACCAAAAACTGGGTCGTACCGGTCCAAACAAGGTCAATGCTATCAAGAACCTCTTCTTGGAAGAAAGTTTTGACGCTGTTAAGGCTAATTTAACTAACCTGGTGACTAAGCTGGTTCAAAATGAAGACCACCAGCTTAACCAATCACCAGCTGCCCAACAAATGATTCTTGACAAGGTTGAGAAAAATAAAGCGGCCCTCTTGTTAGGTTTGACTTACTTGAATCGCTACTATGGTGTGAAGTTTGATGATGTTAATATCAAAGAAATTATGCTCTTCAAACCAGATTTCTATGGTAAAAATGTGGATGTCCTTGACCGTTTAATTGAGATTGGCTCTAAGGAAAATAATATCAGCGGTTCAAGAACCTACGATGCTTTTGGTGAAGTTCTCGCCAAAAGTACCCTTTCTAGTGATCTGACCGACTTCCTTAATTACAATCGAAAACTCTTTACCACTATCGACAATATGAATGATTGGTTCATCGATGCTGCTAAGGATAAGGTCTACGTTGTTGAGAAGGCATCTCAAAATGAAGGTGTCGGTGAGCACAAGTATCGTGTTTATGATAACCTTAGTCGTGGTCTCCACCGCAAGATGATTTTGCCATTGTTGAACCTTGATAAGACAGAGATGTTCTTGATTTCTACCTATGACACCATGTCTTATGGTACGGCTAACAAGTACAATACAAGCTTAGAGAAGTTGAAACCTGAGATTGATCTAGCCGCTCAACGTCAAATCAACTATCTTGATTTCTGGCAAAGATTGGCTGCGGATAATGTCAAAAACAAATTGTTCAAAGACATTGTCAATCCAGTCTGGGAAGGTTTCTATGTCTGGGGCCATGGTTGGCCAGGTTGGCCAGAGCGCTACGGCCAATTCAAGAACAGTACAGAAGTCTATGCGCCAATCCGTGAAATCTATGGACCAGTCGGTGAGTACTATGGTGATAACGGAGCCATGGCCGGTGCCTATGCTGCCATCTACGACAATCCATACGATAATCGTGCCAAGGTTACCTTCGTCATGTCTAACATGATTAGCGAGTACGGTGCTTCAGCCTTTACCCATGAAACGACTCATATCAATGACCGTATTGCCTACTTTGGAGGTTTTGGTCGTCGTGAGGGAACAGACGTTGAAGCCTATGCCCAAGGAATGTTGCAATCACCAGCGACTCAGGGCCACCAGGGTGAATACGGCGCCTTGGGACTTAACATGGCCTTTGAAAGAGAAAACGATGGTAACCAGTGGTACAACACCAATCCAAACAAGTTGAACTCTCGTGAAGCCATTGACCGTTACATGAAGGGCTACAACGACACCCTCATGCTTCTTGATTCGCTGGAAGGAGAAGCAGTCCTAAGTCAAGGCAAGCAAGAGCTCAATAACGCATGGTTCAAGAAGGTCGATAAACAGCTACGAGGCAATAGTAAGAACCAATACGACAAGGTGCGTGCTCTAAGTGATAGCGAAAAGGCTATTAGCTTGACCTCTATTGATGACCTTGTGGATAATAACTTCATGACCAATCGTGGACCTGGCAATGGTGTTTATAAACCTGAGGACTTCTCTTCTGCCTATGTCAATGTGCCAATGATGTCTGCCATTTATGGTGGTAATACCAGCGAGGGATCTCCAGGTGCCATGTCCTTCAAGCACAATACCTTCAGACTCTGGGGTTACTACGGCTATGAAAAAGGCTTCTTAGGTTATGCGACCAACAAGTATAAACAAGAAGCAAAAGCGGCTGGTAAGAACACCCTTGGTGATGACTTTATCATTAACAAGATTTCTGATGGCCAGTTCAACACCCTAGAAGACTTCAAGAAGGCCTACTTCAAAGAAGTGAAAGAAAAAGCGTCTCATGGTTTGACAACCGTTACTATTGACGGTACATCAGTAAGCTCTTACGATGATTTGTTAGCCTTGTTTAAAGCGGCAGTCGCCAAAGACGCTGCAAGTCTTAAAACAGATAATAATGGCAATAAATCTGTATCTACAAGCCATACGACAAAACTCAAAGAAGCTGTCTATAAGAAACTCCTACAAGAGACAGATAGTTTCACAAGTTCTATTTTCAAATAATAGGTGAAAGAATCCCTTTTGGTAAACGCCAAAGGGATTTTTGAATCTGTTGAGAATATGGGAAGTAGGAGCCTCTAGGTCAGTATTGGCAAGGGATTGAGAGAGATGTGGGTTGAGCCATTAAAACATTTTCTTTTTGAAGGGAGAGAATTTTGTATTTTAATAAATATCACCAAAACTAAAAAATAGCGTTAGAGTGACGAATGTTTTTAATAAAAGATGGTTTGATATAAAAGTATTTTAAAAATTATAAAACTGACAAAATAAGGAATTGTGCTAAATAAAAGCACGAACGTTTTGAAGTTTCAAAGGACTTATATAAAAGTTTTAAATTAATGTTTTCTAATAAAAGTTAAACTTTTACACAATTATTAGCATATATTTGACAATTTAATAATTATAGTATAAAATGGAAACTGTATATAAAGTAATTTGGATATTGAGGAAATTTATTATTATGAGAGATATGTTTAATAAACGCCAACGTTTTTCATTAAGGAAATACAGCTTTGGTGTAGCCTCTGTCCTTTTGGGAGTTTCAATCTTCTCAAATGCACAGGGTGCCCAAGCTGATGAAACGGTAGCACCAACTACCGCAGGTATGGAAACAACTGCTGAGCCAGATGTCGTCGTGGAGCAATCAACGCCAACAACAGCATCAGTAGCTCCAGCAACAACAGAAAATGCACCAAGTTCAGTCTCTACTGTGGCCTTGGCTAGTGAACAACCACACTCAGCAGCTCAAGACAGCCAAGCGGCTTCAACAACTAGTCAAACAGCAGCTAGTTCAGAAGTAGCTTCTCAGGCTGCATCGCAAGCGAGCTCTGAGTCTGCAGCAGCGACTGCTTCATCTGTAGCGACTAGTGCACAAGCTCTTAACTCAACAGCTGTAGCAGAAGCACCAGCTGCTGGTCAAGTATCAGCACAAACAAGTGCGGCTGCTTCAGTTGCGACTGCAGCAGAAACTGCAAGTGCAGAGTCTACAACTAACGCTGTAAATAGCGTCCTTAAAGTAGCGACTAGCGAGTTGGCCGTGACAAGCAGTGAATTGAATGCTGCTGAAGCAAGTCTTAACTCTGAAAATCTCATCAATGCTATGGGACTTGCGGTCTCAAACCGTAGCCTTCGTACAGCTGATGCGGTTGCTGTTTTGACAAATGCTGGAGCAGGCTCAACAAACCCTGACTTGACAAACCTTGGCTATAAGCTAGATTACTTACCAGAAAAGCAACAATATTTTGTAAATATTGACTATATCAACAATCTTAAAGTCGGTCGTGATAACCGTGGGGGGTTGAGGCCTTATGACTTTATTGTAAACGGTAATTTCTTTGTTACACCAAACTATGCTAACCTTGGTATTATTGACTATGTTGATGAGGCAGGAAACAAGATCCCTGGATCTTCAACCTACCGTATCAATAACTCAACTGAAACAATCACAGCAAACGGTAAGACTTACAATAAAATCTACGATGCTGGTGTAACAGAACTTCCACCAGTACCAGCAGGATACCGCATCAAGTATGCATCTGCTGACAAATCTAAAGCTAATGCTTACGTAGATGTCTTGAAGTCAGAACGTCAATACGACTATAACAACGGTATTGCAACAATCCGTTCAGAACGTGCTTGGGACCGTAACCAAAGCCGTGTGGTTGACCTTGTGCAATTTGCCAATGGTTCACAAGGTTTGGACGCTTCAATTGATGCCAATGGTGGTGGTCAATACCTAGCTCCAGGTTACCGTTACCACATTATCGTGGAAAAAGACACTAAAGATGTTACTAAAGCAACAAGTCAAACAGTGACATACACTGGTGCTGATGCGAAGACACCAGCTACCAACACTCAAAATGACTTTAGCTTCAACGGTAAAGAAGATCCTACAACTAATACAACAACTTGGACTGAAACGACTCACACTTATGGAACAGTTAAGACTCCAGTTGTTATTGGTTACTACGCCGATAAAGCTGTAGCAGGTGGTAAGACAGTTACTCCGGATGCACCAAATGCAACAGACACAGTGACATACAAAGCCTTTGGTAAATTTATCGCTGTGGATGAAAATGGAAATCCAATTCCAGGTGTATCAACAACTGCCTACACGAACGATCCAAATGATGCAACTAAGATGATTGCCATCGACAAGACACTTCCAAGCATTCCTGGCTACACTGTTAAAGTCATCCCTGCATCACCATCAAATCCAGGTGAAGATACTCGTGTTGTTTACGTAGCAATCGTTAACGATGTGACTAAGGCGACTAAACAAACTGTTACCTTCCAAGGTGCTGGCGATAAAACTCCAGCTGCAGATGTGAAATCTGACTATACCTTTGCAGGTAAGGATAACCAAGCGACTGGTAAGGTGACTTGGCATGAAACTAGCCACACTTACGGTACAGTTAAGGTTCCTGTTGTGAATGGCTACTTTGCGAATAAAGCCGTAGCAGGTGGTAAGACAGTAACACCAGATGCTCCAGAAGCAACTGATACCGTAACTTATAAGGCCTTTGGTAAATTTGTCATTGTTGATGAAAATGGGAACCCAATTCCAGGTGTGTCAGATACTGCCTACATCAATGATCCTAACGATCCAACTAAGATGATTGCAGTTGACAAGAACTTGCCAACTATCCCAGGTTACACTGCTAAGGTAGTACCTGCAACACCAGGTGACTTGTCTAGCAATACTAAGGTTGTTTACGTTAAGAATGATCAAAAAGCAAGTGTTGTTTACCGTGATGAAACAAGTGGTTCAACCCTTGAAACAGTTGCCTTGGCTGGTAAGTCTGGTGAAGCGGTTAACTATTCAACAGCTGAACGTATCAAACACTATCAAGGCCTTGGTTATGTCCTCGTAACAGATGGTTACCCAGCTGGTGCAAGCTTTGACTTGGATAGCACAGTTGACCAAGCTTGGACAGTAAGCTTCAAACGTGTAGCACTTGACTTTAATCCAGACAATGCTCACGAACCAGGAACACCAATCTATCCTAACCAACCAAACGGTCCAAAATGGCCAGCTAAGGATGCTTACCTTAAAGATGTGACATACACTGTTCACTATGCAAGCAAAGATAGCAATGCTAAATTGCCAGCAGACAGTGTTCAAAAAGCACAATGGAAACGTTCATTGACGCTTGACTCTGTAACAGGTGATATTCTTACTGCAGGTGAATGGAAGGCAGATAAGACTAAGTTTGATCTCGTGATTACACCAATGGTTAAGGGTTACTTCGCCGATAAAGGCCGTGTGGCTTCTCAAGATGTCACTATGGACAGCAAGGTTGAGACTGTAACTTACACGAAATTTGGTAAGATTATTGCCGTTGACGAAAAAGGGAATCCAATCCCAGGTGTTGAAGCAGTTACTTACACAAATGATCCTAACGATCCAACTAAGGCTGCTATGACTCTTGTTCCTGAAGTGAAAGGTTACAAGGCTGATAAGACTGGTGTGACACCAAGCAACCCTGGTGAAGATACAAAGGTTGTTTACAAGGTGGTTAATGCACAACCTGCTAAACCGACAGTTAACAAAGAAGTTGGTACTATCGTTGTTATCTACCGTGACGAGTATGGTAACCAAATCAAGATGCCACTTGTGATCACTAACTCTGTTGGTTCAGAAGTTAATGTTCATGGTGACCGTTACATCTACCGTAACGGTGTGAAATATGAATTGATCCGTCAAGAAGGTAAATCCACAGACAAGATGACAGAAGGTCAAACAGTTGTAACTTACATCTACCGTAAAGTCGAAGATGGCTCAACACCATCAAACGGTAACGGTGGTCAATCTGGAAGTTCAACATCTAAGGCTGTCAAAGCAACTTCAAACGGTTCTAAAGGATCTAAGGGTTCTGGATCTGGTTCAGCTGCTGATGGAGCATCAGATGGTAAAGGTTCAGATAAGAAGAAATCTGGAAACAAAGATGGTAAGAAGGCAGATGGCTCTGATAAAGCTAAAGAAGGCGATGAACAATTGCCAGTAACAGGCGAGTCAGATAACAACCTTGCAGCAATGGGTGTTGTTGTTATGGGACTCATGTCAGGACTTGCGGCTATGAATCGTCGTAAAAACCAAGACTAAGATTTCCAAACCTTATCTCTCATAAATTCCAAAAATAAAATCTCTCTCGAGTGAATTGCTCGGAGAGATTTTTTGGTTTGTGGATAAAATTCACGGAATCTCCCAAGGTTTGTGAATCTTTTAAGCAGTATTTAGCTTGATAAGGTACAATAGAGTAAGACAAAACGAATGAGGAGACTGTCATGAAGTTTTTACATACGTCAGATTGGCATGTGGGGCGAACCCTCAATGGCTGGTCTTTGTTGGAGGAGCAGGAGTGGGCCTTTCAACAGATAGTGGATTTGGCTATTTCTGAACAGGTGGATGGGGTCATCATTGCGGGAGACCTCTATGACCGTGCGGTGCCGCCTGTGGATGCCATTAAACTTTTTAATAAGACTTTAGCGCGTTTGGTCTTGGAGGAGCAGATTCCTGTCTATGCTATCAGTGGCAACCACGATGGTGCGGAACGTTTGCATTTTGGGCGTGACTTCTTTCAACCTCAGGGCTTTCATTTGAGCACACGTTTGGAGGAGGCTTTTGAGCCTATTGAGTTGGAGGCTTGCCAGATTTTCCTGCTTCCCTTTATCGATCCTATTGATGCCCGTATTTATTATAAGGACGATGAGAATAAGGAAATTCAGGGGATTGGTGATGCCTTGGCCTATATTCTCGAGGATATGGAAAAAGCTTTTGATCCTGACAAGGCCCATATTTTGGTGACGCATTTTGCAGTTTCTAAGAAGGATGATAGCGATGGTCAAAGTCTACGGGAATTGATGTTGTCTGAAACCAGCAATACGGTAGGTGGTCTTACCAATGTGACCAGTGACCTTTTCAAGGCTTTCGATTATGTGGCCTTAGGGCATATCCATACGCGTTTTGCCAGTCCGAGCCAGCGCGTGCAATATTCAGGCAGTCCGGTCGCCTTTAACGTCAAAGAAGCCAAGCGTAAGGAAGAAAAGGGTGTCTATATTCTTGAATTGGATGCAACTGGAGACTTGTCTCAGACCTTCCATCCTTTAGAGGTCAGACGGCCGATTGTGGCCTTGCAGGAGCCTTTTGAAACCTTGATGTTACCTGAATTTTATAAGGAGCAGCCTTGTCAAAAGGCTTGGTTTGCCTTTGATATTCAATTGTCCAGTCGTAAGGAATTAGAGGGAATCAATGTGCGTGCCCGTCTGGAAGAGATTTATGGGACAGACATTGTAGAAATCACTTTCAGTCGTTTGGGTGATGTCAGGGAAGAAAGCTTGACTGTAGATCAGCACTTAAAAGATTTGGAAATGCAGTCGCCTCAGGAAATTGTCTCTGATTTTTACCAGACAGTGACTGGGGGCGATGTCTTGTCTGAGAGACAAACTGCTCTTGTGGAAAGTATTTTTGAGGAGATTGGAAGGAGTGGACAATGAGACCAGTTCAGTTAGAATTGACCAATTTTGGACCTTATCGTAAGGAAGTCATCAATTTCACCCAGTTTGACCACGCTCCCCTCTTTTTGATTGGTGGGGACACGGGGGCTGGTAAGAGTACCCTCTTTGATGCCATGACGGTTGCCTTGTTTGCCACAACCAGTGGCGACCGCAATGTTGAGGAGATGCGGTCAACCTTCGCTGGTCCAGAGGATGACTTGACCAAGGTAACCTTTTATTTCCAACAAGGCAAGCATCTTTATCGCATTGAGCGAGTGCTCCAGCAGGAGAGAGCCAAGCGAGGTGGTGGCACGACCATGCAAAAGGCAACGGCTTCTCTAGTCATTGTGGATAAGATTGGTGGTCAGGAAATTGAAAAGCTTGGGGATAAGATCAAGGAAGTGAGTGACCAGATTGAGCAGATTTTGGGGCTCAATGCTGAGCAGTTCAAACAGATTATTCTCCTTCCGCAAAATGATTTTAGCCGTTTCTTGAAAGAAGATTCCAAGACCAAGACTCAGATTTTAAAGAAAATCTTTGGAACGGGTATTTTTGACCGTTTTCAAAAGAGCTTGGAAGAGCGTCTTCGTCAGAGCAATAAGGATATGGATAAGCGTCAAGCTCAGCTAGATGGCCATTTTGCTAGTCAGGTGTGGTCTGAGGAGGAATTAGCCGTCTTGGCCCAAACGCCAGCCTCTGAAAAATTGGCACGCCTTGAAGAGCTTTTGTCTCAGCGTCAAGAAAGTCTTACGGAGCAAAAAAGCATCTTGAAGGATGCCCATGAGGATTTGGTTAAACTGCAGAAGAGCTTGCAAACTGCCCAAGATTTGTCAAAGAGTTTCCAAGAATTGAAGCAAGCCAAGGAACGTTACCGTCTGGAAATTGAGGAAGGTGCTCAGGAACAGGCAGAGGCAAAAGCGCATCTGGAGGAATTGCAGTTTGCCCAAGGGTTGCAAGAAACTATTAGTAGCCTCAAACAATATCAGAAACAGTTGTTGCAATTAGAGCAAGATCTTGAAATCGCTCAGGAAGAATTGAGTGAAAAGCAGCAGGCTTTTGAGGGAGTTAAGGCTCAAAAAGAGGCACTCGCAGCTCAATCTAAGGACTCTCTTCAAAAAGAAGAGGAGCTTGAAACTTGGAAAGAGGATATTATCTATGCTCAGAGTCTCGTCCGAGAGCAGGAGAAAATCAAACATTCACGTACTAACTACAAGCAGTTGGAAGAAACCTATCAACAGGCGTCGAAAAAGATTGAGACTCTTAACAAGTCCTTGTCAGATTTGGAGGCCAATCGCCTAAGTTTAGATAGCTTGCATGAAGCCGAAAAACTCCTCCAGTCTGTGGGTTACAGTGTGGATAATCAACTGGCTCAGGACCTGAAAGAAATAGAGGACTTGAAGCAGGAGTTGGCCAAGACGGAAAAACGTCAACAAGGGTTATCTTTGGATATTGACCAAGCTCAAGAAAGTCTCAAGGAATTGGAAGACCAGTTAGCAACCACTTTAGCTTCACGTCGTCAACTTATGATTGCCCAGTTGCAGGCAGAATTAGAGGATGGACAGCCATGTATGGTTTGTGGTTCCATTGACCATCCTAAGGTCGATGGGACACAGGCGAATGAAGCGGCCTTGAAGGATCTCATGAATCAGGTGGAGGAACTTCAAGCTCAAAAAGAAAGGCAAGTAGCTACCTTGTCAAATCGTCAGGCTACCTTGAGCGAGGTTGAATCTAAACGTCAAGATTTGCTTGACCAAGTAGCTAAAGTCAAGTTAACTCTTGAAAAACACTATCTAGAACTCCAAGAGCAAGTTAAGGGACAATTTGATTTTGATTTTGCTGAGGACTATGAAGCAGACTGTGGACAAACCATACTCCGAAAGGTTGAACAGTATTATCAAGAGCTACACAAACGCTATGATAAGGAAGAGGCAGATCGTCTCCATTATCAAGATGAGTTAGCCAAGGTTCAGGAAAAATCGATAGATTTGGCTAAAGCCTATCAAGAGGCTAAGGCGGCGCTTGACCAAGCTAAGGAACGTCTTAAGGAGTTACAAGAAGCTCATCAAGAGCTTGAATCTGTTGAAGTTTATCAAGAACGTATTTCCCTAGCAAAGCAGGAGTTGGACCTCTACAATAAGCAAGTCAAGGAAAATAGTGAAGCCTACAACCAACTTCATGCCGACATTCAAGGAATCAGGGGGCAACTTGAGAGCTTAACCAAGTCTAAAGAAAATGCTAGCCAAGAAACTAAGCGTTTATCGGCTGAACTAGACCAAAGTCTTATGGCTGAAGGGGCCCTCACCAATGACCTAGAGCAAATCCAGCTTTGGCTTCTTGAGGTGAACAAGCAAGCGATTCCTGAGCTCCAGGCTCAATTGACAAGCTACCAAACTCTTAAACAAGAGTTGAAGGCGCAGATTGTCAAGGGGCAAGAGCTTATCAAAGACCAAGAAAAGCCGGACCTTGGCAATCTAACACAAGCAGTAGAGGCTAGTCAGGAGAGCTATGATAAGCAACTGGCTCAGGTTTCTGTCATGGAGCAGGGGCTTAAGGATGCGACGGCTACCTACCAAGCGGCCAAAACCCTTCAAGACAGTAATCAAGAGGCCTTTAAAGCTCACCAAGAACTCAGTGATTTGGTCAAGGTGGTTAAGGGAGAAAATACGGCTCTCACTGGGCGACTCAATCTTGAAGTCTATGTTATCCGTCAGTATTTCCAACAAATCTTGGACTATGCCAATGCTAACTACATCGGTCTCTTAACAGATAACCGCTATTCCTTTGTTCTGAGTGAAGAAGGGCGTAGGGCGCGTGATCACTTTGGTTTGGACATCAACGTCTATGACCAGCTGACAGGTAGCGAGCGTTCCGTCAAATCCTTGTCTGGAGGAGAAACCTTTATCGCTGCACTGGCTATTGCCCTATCCCTCTCAGAGGTGGTGCAAAATACCAGCAAGGGTGCTGTTGTTGAAGCTCTCTTCATCGACGAAGGTTTCGGGTCGCTAGACAAGGAAGCCCTCACCAAGGCTATCTCTGTCCTAGAACAAATCGGTGAAAATCGCATGGTCGGTGTCATCAGCCACGTGGACGACATGAAAGAAGGTATCGCTCAGCAACTAGCTATCATTAAGTCACATGATGGCAGTAGCCGTATTAAGATTGTGGATAAAGGGTAAGAGAAGTCAAGGGGTTAAGAACTCTCGTCAAAACGTTTTAATTATTCTAAGAGATAGTTTCTCATCGGGGCTATCTCTTTTTCTATCCGCTTATTTCAATCTTCCTAACTATCAGTTTTTTCTGAAAACAAAAGGAAATTTATTTGAAAAAAATTCCTCATAAAAAAGTTAATCTATTAGAAAATTAAGTGATACTATGTTATAATTTAATATGGTTAAGTCTCGATAAAATCAAGGAAAAAGTGTATAGAATGTGTTTACGATCTTTATATCTTGTGACCGTAAAATGCTTGTCAGATTCTTAGACTGTTCCTTGCTATCTTATGAAAGTTTGAGACAGGAAAATAAAAAATGTATTAGCTAGAAAAAATAAGAAATAAAAAATGACAGAAAAAATTTCCGTAATTATTCCCGTTTACAATGTAGAAAATCAACTCCAGACCTGTTTAGACAGTGTTTTGGGTCAGACCTATCAAAATCTTGAAATTATTCTCATCAATTATGGCTCAATAGATAATAGTGATGCCATTTGCCGTAGTTATGCTGCTAGGGATTCTCGTATCCTCTATTTTAAAAAGGATAATGGAGGGCTTTCAGATGCTCGCCATATTGGTATTCGTCAGGCTAAGGGAGCTTACGTCACCTACGTGGATGCTGAGGATTGGGTAGAGCCAACCTATCTAGAGGAGCTTTATAAGGCGCTTCAATCTCACAAGGCGGATATCGCAGTGGCCAATTACAGTGTATATAAGGAATCGGAAGATCTCTTTTATTTTTATATCAAGGATGAAGATTATTATGAGCAGGTTTATTCACCGGCTCAGATTATTGATGGTCTCTTTGAAGAAACCAATAACATTAACATCGCTCTGATTTCTGCAACAGGCAAACTCTACAAACGTTCTTTGTTTAATGACTTGCTTTTTCCAAAAGAGCATGCAGGGGAGGATGGCTTTTTCAACCTTAAAGCCTATCTCATGAGTGAGCGCACGGTATATCTCAACAAGGGACTTTATGTATATCGTGAGAGTCCAGAGATGCCATCAGCGACTTGGATGCAAGACTGGATGATGACCTTGGTTTATGCCATGGAAGAACGCTTGGCTATTGTTGCTAGTCATGGTTTCCCTCTGGAGAAATACATGGTCACCTACCGTCAGATGCTAGAGGCTTGCTTGAAAAATGTGGAGGAGCAAGGTCTCACGGATTCTGATGCCTACCGCTCCATTCAGGAGAAATTCCAGGTCTTGAGTTTAGCTCCTCAACGTTATGAGACTAAAAAGCGTGCTATTGTTCTTGCGGCTAACTATACTTATGTTGACCAAGTGCTTACGACCATCAAATCCATCGTTTTCCATCATCGCAACATTCGTTTTTACTTGATTAACGATGATTTCTCTCAAGAGTGGTTTAGAGGACTAAACCGTCATTTGGCTGCCTTTGGTAGTGAAGTGATTAACTGTCGTGTGGATAGTAGTCATATCAAGCAATACAAGACTAATAGCAACTATGCAAGCTATCTTCGCTATTTTGTGGCGGACTTTGTGTCTGAGGAACGGGCCCTTTATTTGGATAGTGACATGGTGGTTACAGGTTCTCTAGAAGATCTCTTTACCCTTGATTTACAAGGTCGCCCTTTGGCTGCTGTGCGTGATTATGCCATTCAGGTTCAAGACCGTCAGGCAATGTTTGATGCAGGTTTCATGGTGATTGATACAGCTTATTGGAAACAGTACAATATGAGACGCCACTTGATTGACATGACCAGCGAATGGCATGACAAGGTACCATTTGCCGAGCAGTCCATTCTAAATATGGTCTTCCGTAACAACTGGTTGCCTTTGTCTTTTGATAACAATTATGCGGTCACCAAGTCCAGTCTAGCTGGCTTCCATTTGCCAAATGGTCAAGATTATCCTAAAGTTCTGCATTATGCCTCACATCGTAAGCCTTGGTTGCCTTTAGCCTGCCAAGCCTATCGTGAGGTCTGGTGGTTCTATGCTCAAATGGATTGGTCAGGGGTCGCTGAGAATGCTGCTTTATTGCCACTTTCAGAGGATATGATTTATCCTAAGGGCCGTCCATTCACTTGTTTGGTCTACACCAACATTTCGGAAATCCCGCATTTGACGGATCTTATCTCGGCTCTTCCTAAGGTACAGTTTAAAATAGTCTCTCGCCAGCATGTGACGGATAAACTGGCCCAATTGATTACCTATCCAAATGTGACGGTTTACTCAGCCATTGCAGGTTTAAATGGGCTAGATTTGGAATTGGTACGAACAAGCGACTTGCTTTTGGATATCAATCCAGGAAGAAAGGTAGTAGAAATTCTTGATGCCTTTAGGTTTGAAAATAAACCAATTTTAGGGTTTGAGGACCTCAAGTCAACCAAGCATAACCAACAAACCTACTCAAGAGATCGTTGGAAAGAGATGGCTGAGACCATTCGTCAAATGCGTAAGAAGAGCCTGTAATCATTTGTTTGGATAAGTAGGCTGAAATGGCGTCTCTGTCTCGTTTCAATCGAAATAACATCAGCCTGTCTATGGGCAGGAAATAGGAGTAATAGTGAAAAAAATTAGTCAATCGATAATCACCAAACGTGTCTTATGGACCCTCTTTTTCCTCTTTATTTATTGTTTGGGAAATCAATTGGTTCTACCGTTTGTAGATTTGAAAAATGCAAATATCTTTGGGGGAACCATCGGTTCCTTGGCTTTCTCTAGTGCCATGATGGGTGGAAACCTCAGGTCCATGTCTCTTTTTTCAGTGGGCTTGTCGCCCTGGATGTCGGCCATGATTCTCTGGCAGATGTTTTCTTTCTCTAAGAAAATGGGTTTGAAAAATCTCCCTATTGAGATTCAGGACCGTAGACGCATGTATTTAGCCCTGGGGATTGCCATTGTTCAATCTTTGGCAGTATCCTTGAATTTACCTATCGTTTCAGGGGTTAATGCTAGTCTCGCTATTTTCATGAATACCATTTTATTGATTGCGGGGACCTTTTTCTTGGTTTGGTTATCAGACCTCAACTCCCTCTTTGGGATTGGGGGCTCCATTGTCATCTTGATGGCAAGTATGATGGCCAACCTGCCTTATCAAATCATGGATAGTATTGAAAAATTAGGTATTGGTTGGAATGTCTTGCTTCCTCTGATTCTGTTCAGTTTGGTATTCCTCTATGTTTCAGGGGTTGTGCAGAGGGCTAGATATCGTATCTCAATCAATAAAATCAATATTCATAACCGCTTCAAACAGTATTCTTACTTGGATATTATGTTGAATCCAGCCGGAGGGATGCCTTTCATGTATGCCATGTCCCTAGTCAGCATTCCGCAGTACGTCTTTATGCTGATTCAATTTATCCATCCTGAAAACAAGTGGACCAGTGGTGCTATCAAGGCCTTGACGGTCGGTCAACCTCTTTGGTTGGTTGTTTATCTGGTCATGCTCTTCGTTCTAGGGTTAGCTTTTGCCTTTGTTAATGTCTCTGGTGAGCAAATCTCTGAGCGTATGCGCAAGTCAGGTGAGTACATTTATGGCGTTTATCCAGGCCAAGAAACCAGTGCCTATATCAACCATTTGGTGCTTAGACTTGGTTTCATCGGTGCCCTTTACATGCTCTTTATGGCGGGTGCTCCAATGCTGATTATCTTAGTTAATCCAGATTACCTGCAACTGAGTATGATTCCTGGGACTTTCTTGATTTTTAGCGGTATGATTTACAATGTTAACGAGGAAATGAAAGCCTTGAAGCTTAACACTTCCTACACCCCACTTTTTGAAAATGTATAAACTCTCACCCCTCGTGGGGTTGAGAGGCAGGCTGGTGATGCGTGATCGGTCTGCCCCTCAATCTCAAGTATTGTGATGAAAAGACAATGAAGGAGAACTCATGTATTATTTTATTCCAGCTTGGTATGGACAGACGGACGAATTTTGGAAGACGGTCATTGATCCTTGGTACCGTATCCGCCAAAAAATCGAATTTGATGACAGCTTGCACCAAGTTCGTATTTTTCAGGATGAGGATTTAGCTCCTCAGCTTTTGCTTTTGGCCTACCAACCGCATTTGCGTTATTTCCTACATCGTCATGATGTCTTGGAAGTTGGTTATACGGCTATTTTTGACTTGATTCAGGGTATCACTGATGAAGAAATGAAAAACCTTCAGGTGACAGATTTGGAATGGCCAGAAGGCTCTACCTTTGTTCACACACCATTTGCTATCGTGGTGCAATGCCAACACAAGCGTTATGCCGAGATTGAGTTCGGTTCAGAAGGCTTTATTGGCATGATTCGCTACTATAAGGATGAGCAAATCATTCGCGAAGACATCTATGATGACCGCGGTTTTATTTCAAGTAGTCTTTATTATGAAGACGGACAACCAAGCTATCGAAACTACCTCAATGCCAAGGGAGTTTGGCAGCTTTGTCATTTCTTTGATGGTCGTGGGATTGTAGCCAACCCTCGTACGGAAGGTCGTTTTAATAAGAGTTACTATGGTGACCTTTCAGAAGTTATCTGGGAATTTTTGACTAAATTCTTGGAAGAAAAGGTAGAAGCGGATGACCGCTTTGTTATCGCCTCAGATTTACGCCATAACAAACACCTCTTTGACCACTTGCCAGCAGCCAACACTAAGATTTTGACTTGGTTCGCAGAACGTAATCAGGACGATAGTATTGACACCTATGCAGCCTTTCTGCCACAAGTGGACTTGTTGATTGCTGACCGTTACGATTACTTAGAACAACTTCAGGTTGCCTATCCAGAAGAGGCTAAGAAACTCAAACACATGGCTTCCTTCGATACCCGCTTGGCTTTGGGAACCAGTCAACGTGTCAAAGAATCTAAGATCTTTTATCAGGTTGACTTTGACCAATTGGATTTAGAGGCGGTTTATCAGGTCTTGGCTTTTGTGGCTAAGTATCCTAAGACACAGGTTGAGTTTGGGGCTTTTAATGCCAATCCAGAGCAACTTGCTAGCCTGCAAAATCAAGTGGAAAGAATGATTGAAGAACGATTGAGTCCAGAAGTCTTTGAAGAGGTTGTCGAAAGTAGTGGTGCAGAAAATAAATTGGAAGAAAATAATGAAATCGTAAGCCGATTTTCTTTCCAAGACCTGCGTGACGAGACTGCCCTTATTAAGGCCCTTCAGTTTACACGACTCATTGTCGACTTGAGCAAGGAGCCTAATCGTTATACACAAATTGCAGGGATTAGTGCTGGTATTCCACAAATTAACCGTGTGGCATCTGAGTATGTGACCCACCAAGAAAATGGTTATATCTTGAAGCACTTGTCCGATTTTGAAAAAGGGGCTTACTACTATTTGGGACAGTTGAACAACTGGAACCGTTCCCTTATCTACTCAATTGAGAAAATCAAGGAAAACACAGGAGACCGTTTGGTACAAAAATGGGAAAATTGGTTGAAGGAGGAGCAGAATGACCAAGGATAATCGCCTGAAAATACTACAAGTTGGACCATCCAACTGGTCAGAAATTCAGGAAATTCCTGAAAATATGAAATGGTATTATTGCAATCTTGGTCAGCTTGAGACCTTGCAAGAAACCATCGAAGAAGACGAAATCAAGACTTTCACAGCTGTCATTGTGGACAGTCTTGCAGGTCTTGAGGAATTGATGGCTATTAAAGAGCATTTGATTCCTCACACTATTTTCTTTGATCAAACGATTGAAGTGTCAGATGAGATTCTAGCTCAGTTCATCAAGGAAATGTGTGCTGTGCCGACTGATTTTTCAAATCAAGGACAGTTGCTCTTTACCCTTTCAAAAGCACTCTTTTCAGGGCAATACGGGGATAAGATGTTTCCGTTCACGACCCAGGTTAACCCCAATTTTACTGGCCAAGTGACCTACCATGGTTATGAAAATGTCATTTTAAATGGTGATTATGGTCAAGATTTCAGCCCTGTCTTGGACTGGACCTATAATGTCAGAGCCAGCAAGGAAAATCCTATCGAGCTTTGGTTGGAGTTTGAAAAAGAGGAGACTTGTGAGTGTCGCTTGATTCTTAATCTTTTGCCAGAAGGATCGGTCGCAGGTATTTTCAAGACCTATATCGTTTCAGAAGAAGAAATGCGCAAGGGAGCTATCGTCCTCGATGAGGACACGACCTTCCTCCTGTCTGCTAGTCTTGAGATGAAAGGCCAAGGTCAGATTACAATTGGTGGGCTTCACCAACGTTTGACCCGTTTCCAATTCGGGAAATTTGTACTTGGTGGTGGAATTCTCCACGATAGCAAGCGTCAGGAAATCAACTATTTCTTTTATCCTGGTGACTTCAAACCACCTTTGTCAGTTTACTTCTCAGGTTTCCGTCCTGCCGAAGGTTTCGAAGGTTTCGGAATGATGAAGGGGATGGGAACGCCATTCTTGCTCTTTTCGGACCCTCGTCTCCAAGGGGGAGCCTTCTATATGGGAACTGAAGAACTTGAAAATAGCATCAAAGACACCATCCAACATTACTTGGACTATCTAGGCTTTGACAATAGTCAGCTCATTCTCTCAGGAATGTCCATGGGAACCTTTCCATCTATGTACTACGGTGCGGACTTTGAGCCTCATGCCATCATTATGTCTAAGCCTCTAGCCAATGTTGGTACTATCGGTAATCGTGCCAGACTCTTGGCGCCAGAGGTTTTCCCAACAGGAATTGATGTCTTGCATTTGCAGACAGGACGGTTGGATAATGAAGGTGTCGAGGCCCTTAATCAGAAGTTCTGGGATAAATTTGAAAAAGCAGACTTCTCAAATACAACTTTTGGTCTTTCCTACATGAAAGACGAGGATATGGATCCGACGGCCTACGAGGACATTACCAAGTCTCTCTATTACTCAGGGGCTAAGATTCTCAGCAAGGGAACGTCAGGTCGACACAACGATGATTCTTATACGGCGACAACTTGGTTTGTTAATTTTTACCGTATGATTTTAGAAAATGATTTTGGAAGGAAGGAGTAAGAATGTTCAGAAACAAGAAATCAGAAATCTTGTGGGGCTTAAAC
The DNA here is from genome assembly GCF_000785515.1 of Streptococcus salivarius. NCBI lineage: Bacteria > Bacillati > Bacillota > Bacilli > Lactobacillales > Streptococcaceae > Streptococcus > Streptococcus salivarius. The sequence goes on along the minus strand of NZ_CP009913.1, from coordinate 1,553,697 downwards.
CACAAAGCCTACATGTATGGCTCAAAAATTGTTAAACGCCAAGATGGTTCTGTGCAATTTTACAATCCTTTGGTGCCATCAGGAACGGAAATCCAGTCTTGGGTGGCTATCCAAAACTATCAAGCTGGTCGTACTCAGCCTGCCCTCCCACTTTTGAAAAAGGGGCACAGTTATGATTTGACGGCCAATCTCGAAGCTGTCCCAACAGGCTCAGTCTTTTTGAAAGTCAGCTTTTTGGACCGTTATGACAATGAAATCAAACAGCTGATTGAAAAGAGTACCCAGATGACCTTCGTATACCCTCACGAGGCCTATACCTACCGTATTTCCCTCTTGAGTGCTGGGGTCAAAGAGCTAGATTTCTACAACTTAAAACTGGAAGAAACAGGAGAAGAACATGTTTAAACAACTGAATCCTATTCTCCCTGTTAAGGAGATACTCAAGGAAATTAACGGCCTAGCCGATGAAATGGCAGGTTTGAGCAACCTTGAGTTGAAAAATAAAACGCAGGAATTTAAGGAGCGTTTGGCTCAAGGAGAAAGCTTGGACGACCTCCTGCCTGAAGCCTTTGCGGTTGTTCGTGAAGCGGATAAGCGTGTGCTAGGCATGTTCCCTTATGATGTTCAGGTCATGGGAGGCATTGTCATGCACCAAGGCCATATCGCCGAGATGAATACCGGTGAGGGTAAGACTTTGACGGCTACCATGCCAGTTTACCTTAATGCCTTGTCAGGTGAAGGGGCTATCCTGGTTACGACCAATGAATACTTGGCTATCCGTGACGCCGAGGAAATGGGTCAGGTCTACGAGTTCCTAGGTTTGACGATTGGTGTTCCCTGTGTGGAAGGCAGCAATGAGATGGAACCGGCAGAAAAGCGTGCTATCTATCAATCAGACATCGTTTACACGACCAATTCTAGCTTAGGCTTTGACTATTTGATTGATAACCTTGCTTCTAACCAAGACGGAAAATACATGCGTCCCTTTAACTATGCTATTGTCGATGAGGTGGATTCTGTCCTCCTTGACAGTGCACAGACGCCTTTGATTATCTCTGGTGCACCCCGTGTTCAGTCTAACTACTATGGGATGATGGATACGCTTATGACCACCTTGGTTGAGGGTGAGGACTATATCTTCAAAGAGGAAAAAGGTGAAGTCTGGTTGACTACTAAAGGGGCTAAGGCTGCTGAAAATTACCTTGGTATCGGCAACCTCTACGATGAGGGAAATAGCACTTTTGCCCGTCACCTGCTCTTTTCTCTTCGTGCCCACTTGCTCTATAAAAAGGACAAGGATTATATCATTCGTGATGGCAAGAAGGGACCTGAAGTGGTACTTCTTGATAAATCGACAGGTCGTCTCTTGGAATTGACTAAGCTCCAAGGTGGCCTCCACCAAGCCATCGAAGCCAAGGAATTAGTGGCCTTGTCACAAGAAACCAGAGCCATGGCTTCAATCACCTACCAAAGTCTCTTTAAAAAATTCAAGAAAATTTCAGGGATGACTGGTACTGGTAAGGTTGCGGAAAAAGAATTTCTCGATACCTACGGTATGAAGGTTATTCAAATCCCAACCAACCGTAAGAAACAACGTATCGATTACCCAGATAAGATTTATGCGACCCTACCAGAGAAGGTCTTTGCCTCTTTAGAGTATGTTAAACATTATCATGAAAAAGGCAATCCAATCTTGATTTTCGTTGGTTCGGTGGAAATGTCAGAGCTTTATTCTTCTTTGCTTTTGCGTGAAGGGATTGCTCATAACCTCCTAAATGCCAATAATGCACCCCGTGAGGCTGAGATGATTGCTGAGTCTGGACAAATGGGTGCCGTGACTGTTGCGACGTCAATGGCTGGACGTGGAACAGATATCAAGCTCGGTAAGGGTGTGGCTGAACTCGGTGGTTTGGTCGTTATCGGTACCGAACGTATGGAAAGTCAGCGTATTGACCTGCAAATCCGTGGCCGTTCTGGACGTCAGGGTGACCCTGGTATGTCTAAATTCTTCGTCTCACTTGAAGATGATGTGATTAAAAAATACGGTCCATCTTGGGTTCACCGTACTTACAAAGAATACGCCATTAGTGATCACATCGAGCCTAAAGAATTGACAGGCCGTAAGTATCGTAAATTGGTTGAAAAAGCCCAAGAAGCCAGTGAAAGTTCTGGTCGTACCTCACGTCGCCAAACCCTTGAATTTGCAGAAAGTATGAACATCCAACGTGAGATGATCTATGCGCAACGTGACCGCCTCATCTATCACAATCAAGGCTTGGACACTGTTATCGACGAGGTTCTTGATGACTTTATCGACCAGGCTATGGCTGAGGAAGATTTCTCAAAAGCGGAAAATCTTTACCACTTTATCTTGCGTAATATCAGCTTCCGCATCAATGAAATCCCTAAGGATTTGGACCTCAACAATCGTGAGCAAGTCTTGGAACTCATCTACCAGTTTGCCTATCGTGAACTTGATGCTAAAAAGCAAGAGTTGAAAACCAAGGAACTAAACGAGTATTTCCAACGCCTATCCATGCTTAAGGCTGTGGATGACAACTGGGTGGAGCAGGTAGACTATCTGCAACAACTTCAAATGGCTATTGGTAGCCAACAACTCAGTCAAAAGAACCCGATTGTTGAATACTACCAAGAGGCTTACAAGGGCTTTGAAGCCATGAAACGTCAAATCAGAAAGGATATGGTTCGTAATCTTCTCCTTAGTCAGGTGCAAGTCACTAAAAAAGGAGATATCATCAGCCATTTCCCATAAAATAAGGAAATTATGACAGTATATAACATTAATTTAGGCATAGGTTGGGCCAGCAGTGGTGTCGAATATGCCCAGGCCTACCGTGCCAAGATTTTCAGGGAAATGGGACAAGAGGCAAAATTTGTCTTTATGGATCTCATCCTTGGAGATAATATCGAGCATATGACTAGCAAGATTGGTTTTGCAGACGACGAAATCATCTGGCTCCATAGCTATTTTACAGATGTTAAGATAGCACCATCGAGCATTAGCCTAGCGGAAATCGAGGCCATCTTACCTGCCAATCCTGAGCGCAAGGAAGTAGCTGGCTGCCTCATTCGTTACCATTACCCACAAGATGATATGGTGGTGGCATGTAACCTTCGTGCGATGGACGAAGATGCTGTGGAAACCGTGAGCTACTTTGTCAATGACAAACTCTTGCGCAAGGACTTTTACTCTTACACTCGTTATTGTAGTGAGTATTCTGCGCCTAAGGACAATCAAGCTAAGGTTTACCAACGTCGTTTTTATAACGAAGATGGGTCTACAGCCTATGACATGATTGTAGGAGACAATAATCAGGATATCTATCGTTTCCCAGATCAGGTTCTCTATGGTAAGCAAGAATTTCTTCGCTATTTCTTCAAACGTCTGGCCCTAACCAAGGATGATGTGGTCATTTTGGACCGTGAAACAGGTATTGGTCAGTTGGTCTTTGAAGAAGCACAGGCTGCTCGCCTAGGTGTCGTTGTTCACGCTGAGCATTTTAGTGTCAATCAAACTGATGACAACTACATTCTCTGGAATAACTATTACGAGTACCAATTTACCAATGCGGACAAGGTTGATTTCTTTATCGTGGCGACTGATCGTCAGAAGGAAATCTTACAGGAACAATTCCGTCGCTACACCAACCATAATCCAAAGATTTACACCATTCCGGTTGGAAGTTTGCCTGAATTGGTTGGACAAGACAAGCCACGTAAGCCATTCTCAATGATTACGGCCTCACGTTTGGCTCAGGAAAAACACATTGACTGGTTGGTGCGTGCGGTGATTGAGGTTCATAAGACTCTGCCTGATATCACTTTTGATATCTACGGTAGTGGTAGCATGGATGCCAAGTTGCGTGAGATTATTGTCGAAGCTCAAGCTGGCGACTATATCCGACTCATGGGCCACGCTGATTTAACTGACATTTATAGCCAGTACGAGGTCTATCTGACAGCTTCAACCAGCGAAGGCTTTGGACTTACTCTTATGGAGGCGGTTGGCTCAGGTCTTCCGATGATTGGGTTTGACGTTCCTTATGGTAATCAAACCTTTATCCAAGATGGGGCCAACGGTTATCTCCTCCCCGTCGCTGAAAATCATGTTGTAGATGTTATCACCAAGTCTTATAAGGATGCCATTGTCCGTCTCTATGAAGAAGGTAAAATCGAGGCCATGCGCCAAAAATCTTATGACCTTGCCAAAGGCTTCTTGACTAGCCAAGTCAAGGCAGCTTGGAAACAGTTACTTGAGGAGGTACGCTCATGATATTCTTATGTGATTACTACAATCAAGCCAGTAAGGATTTGGCTTACTCTCTTCAGGCAGCAGGCTACGATGCCACAACAGTTGTCATCAATCCAGATGGATTCCTCCCTCAAGGAGCTCTCTCTCCTTTCACCTACTATGTGGAAGCGGAAGAGGAAACTGGCAAACCACGCTTTTTCAACCAAGTTCCTGTGCCAGCCTTTTGGGAAATTTCAGGGAACAATCAGATGGCGCGTGTGTCTAACCTCACTGAAGAACGTGCTCGCATCACCTTCCCTGAAGGTAGCAAGGCTCGTATCGTCAAAAGTGTCGAATGGTTGGACAAGTCAGGTAAAATTCGTCAAGTGGACCACTATAACAAGTACGGTTTCTGCTTTGCCAAGACCACTCATGATGAGAATGGTCAGGCACTCTTTACCAGCTACCAAACCAAAGAAGGCGACGAACGTATCTTGGAAAATCATCTCACCGGTGATATTCTCTTGACCTTACCAGGACAAGCCCTTCGTCGTTTTGCCAACCGTACCGAATTTATCAAAGCCTTTCTAGCTCAGGTCTTTGGTGATATCGACCACATTATCTTTAATAGCTTGGCGACACCTTTCATCGTCTCATGGACTATGGAAAATCAAGGTGCCACTGATGTCCTTGTCTGGCAAGAGCCGTTGGGTGATGTCCTTCCAGGTAATATGAATGGTATCTTGGAAGATAATTCAGCCAGAGCCAATGCCATCATCATTCCTGATAAGGCGACTTATGAAAAGGCCTTGACCTTGGCGCCAGAGGACAAGCATCATAAAATCTTGTCTCTTGGCTATGCCTATGACTTCAAGGAAAATCATGGTAAACCTCGTAATGCCTTTATCGCAACCAATTCAGACCAAATTGAGCGTTTGGAAGTCTTGGTTGAGTCACTCCCAGATGTGACTTTCCAGATTGCAGCAGTCACTGAGATGTCCCCAAGATTGCTTTCAATGATGCGTTATTCAAACGTTGTGCTCCATCCAAATGCTAGTCACAAGCAGTTGGACAAGCTCTATCAAGAGTCTGACCTCTACTTGGACATTAACCATCATAATGAATTGTATAAGGCGACACGGACTGCCTTTGAACACCAATTGTTGATTTTGGCCTTTTCAGAAACAGCTCATGGACCTGTCTATACAGCACCAGAGCATATCTATGCTAGTCAGAACTATCCAGCCATGGTTGCTAAGATTAAGCAGGTCCTAGGCAATGACCAAGCCATGCAAGAGGCCATGCAAGCTCAAAAAGCTCAAGCCAACACTTTGACTGCCTCTGAGTTGGCCGACCGTTTACAACCACTTTTAGGAGGAAATCATGTCTAAAAAAGATTTATTCTACGGTGACGTTGAAGGCCGTATGGAAGAACTCAAGCAAAAGCCTATCACAAAAGAAAAAGAAACCAGAGGAGAGAAGATTAACAAGAGCTTTTCAATCATGCTCGGACTTGTTATCATCATCGGTTTGATCTTCACCCTTATTGGTTTGTTGAGGTAGTCTTATGATGTTAGTATTTATGGTTCTAGCAGTGATTCTTTCGGTTGCCCTTATCGTCCTAGTGACCATCCAACCGCGTCAAACGCAGATTTTTTCAACGGATGCCACGAGTAATATCGGTAAACCAAGTTATTGGGCTAGCCAACCGATTCGAAAAATGTTGACCTTGGCTATCAGCATAGCCCTCTTTATCCTCTTACTTATTTTTATGATTGTTTCTTATAAGTAAGTAGAGGACTTCCTACCATATAATAGAAAGAAGTATGTATGCGTGTACATTTTACGAATTTATTTGGGCAGTCCCCACGTAGTGTGGCCTTGATTGCCCAAAATGATACCATGAAGATTGCCAAGGAGCTTGGTGCCAATGAATTAGCAATCTATTTCTACGATAATAGCCAGGAGTCAAGTGGTGAATTAAATTCCCGCCTTGATGGTATTGTGGCAGGAGTGAGCTATGGCGATATTGTCTTCTTCCAGTCGCCGTCGTGGAATAGTGTCGCTTGGGACACTAGCCTCATTCATAAATTTAGGGCAGTGCAAACCAAACTTGTGATGTTCATCCATGATGTTCCACCTATAATGTTTCCTAGTAATTATTTCCTCATGCCTAACTACATTGAGATGTACAATCTTTGTGATGTCGTCGTTGTTCCATCAGAACAAATGCGTGATCGACTCATTGAGGAAGGGTTAACGGTCAAAAAGATTATTATCCAGGAACTTTGGGATTTGCCTCATAACCTTGACTTGCACAAACCAAGCTTCCAAAAGAAGCTCATCTTTGCTGGTAATCCAACTCGTTTCCCCCACATTCTCAACTGGCAGCAGGAGACACCTCTTCATGTCTATGCGGAAAAAGAAGAAGACAAGGATTATTCCAGAATTCAACTTGAAGGCTGGCGTAATAAACAGGAGCTCTTGTTTGACCTTTCTAAAGGAGGTTTTGGTCTTGTCTGGGGGAATTCAGAAAAATCTGAAGATGAGCTTGATTACTATAAGTTGAATATTTCCTATAAACTCTCTACCTATTTAGCTGCAGGCTTGCCAGTTGTGGTGCCTGACTATCTTTCAAATGCTGACTATGTCAGAGAACATGGCCTAGGCTTTGTCGTTTCGAGTCTGGAAGAAGCAGACCGTTGTGTACAAGAATGTACAGAAGAGCAGTATGCCCAGATGGTTGCTAACGCACAATACACTGCCTACCTCATTAGCAATGGTTATTTCATCAAGAAGCTTTTTATTGCTGCTATAATGGCCCTTGGTTAATAGTCTAAAAAGAATTATCGGAAGGTAATTCTTTTTTTGTAGACTTTTGAGCATATAAATTGACTTTTTATAAATTATTCAAATCGTTTTCACTTTAGACTTAAGGATTTAAGGAAGAGCTGTCTCTAATTAGGATTAATGTTAAAAAATAGCCAATAATAGCTTAACAGATGTAAAGAATTCGCCTAAAATAATTGATTGTAATTGTGTGACAATTTATCAAAAATGGAATTGTTGGATAATTTTAAATCCCAGAATTTTCAGCTTAAAAATGAGAAAAATAGAAACGAACAGCATAAAATCAGGGAATTTAACCGTTTGCATATAAACAAAGAAGACACTATTGATAAATAACAGAAAATTCAGAATTGCGAAAACCTTACATTTTTTTGAAGAAAATGAGATAAAAAAGAACAATTTTTAGTCAACTTGTGTTATATTATAAAATGTAATTTCCAGATTAGGAAATAACTCATATTTTTTAGGAGGTAAATATGTTTTTTAGACGTAACGAAGGAGAATTCCGTGAAACTGATCGCGTGACTCGCTTCAAACTTATCAAATCGGGTAAAAACTGGCTTCGTGCTGCAACATCTAACTTTGGACTTTTCAAAGTTGTTAAAGGTGGCGCAGATGCTCCGTCAGTAACAGTTCAAAATGTAGAAGAAAAATCTTCTCTTCTTTCAGGTACAGCCCTTCTTAAAGGGATTGCAGCAGCAGGTGCTGTGGCAGGTGGTGCAGTAGCAACTTACACTGCTCAAGCCGAAGAAACAACTGCATCAGCTTTGGAAAGCCAAGCAACTACAAACCATGACATCATTGCTAACTCTGATTCAGTTGCCTTGAGCGCTGCTCCAGTATCTGAAACAGTAGCTTCAGAAGCTCCAGCATCAGCTAGTCAAGAGTCTACAAGCTCTTCAGTTGACGCTCAAGCAAGCACAGACGCTTCAGTTTCAGTATCACAATCTGTATCAGCAGAATTGTCACAAGCCATCTCAGAATCTGTTTCACTTAGCAAAGTGAACTCAACATCTGAAAGCCAATCACACACTGAAAGCAACAGTGGTTCACATTCAGAATCAACTTCAGCTTCAGAATCAGCAACTTCAACAGCTGCAACTGCATCAGAAACAGCTACTCAAGAAGATGAAAAAACTATCTTGGATCAAAACGTTTCAGAAGCAGAATTGCTTGTAGGTATCGCTAAAGATTACCAAGCTAAGTTGACTGATACAGCTACTAAAACTGAAATCCAAACTGCTATCGCAACAGTTCAAGAAGAAGTTGCTAAATCAACTACATTACTTGCTGCATCAGCAACAAACGCTGCTTACGCAGAACAACGTGAGCGCCTTGGTAACGCTGTTGACAACATGATGACTAAGATCACTGACAATGGCTTCACAGGTAACTCAGTAGTTAACGGTGTTGCAGCAGTTACTGCACAGTTGGCACCAATCTCAACAAGCACTACTGGTAGTGTAGATACTAACCCAGTTATTTCAAATGCTAATGGTGCAACGATTGAAGATGCAGCCTTCAATGAAGCTGGTTATGCTTTGGATCCAAATGCTGATCGCTTTACTTTCGGTGTATGGCAATTCCTTAAAACTGACCACGCTACTGGAGCTAAAACAAACTTTGATTATTATGCTACTCTTGCAGTAGACCGTTCAGCTATCACTGGTAGCCTTTCAGCTAATCCTGATGTTTACTTGCGTATTGTGAAGAAATCTGATGGATCAGAAGTTTACACTCGTACCATCAAAGCTGGAGAAAGCAATATCTCTCTTCCAAGCTACATCACAAACAACAACTCTGATGTAACTAATACTTTGACATACGCACCTGCTAACGGAACTAATCCAGGTAACGTAACCTTCTCATTGGTAAATGCTAACCTTGAGTATGAAACACTTCAAATCCGTGATACTAACTACCCAGGTAACCAAGGTGAAGACAAGCCAAACGTTCAAACTTCTGTTCCTTATGCTAAAGCTAATCAAACAACTTACTATAGAGTTGTTGACAGCAGCAAGTACACAGAAGGACAAACATACACACCAACTGGAAATGAAACAGTTCTTGCAAGCTATACTCAAACAGGTCTTGCAGGGCAACAATTCACAGCCTCAGGAAATCGTGATGTTGCCGGTTACAAACCGGTAGCTGCCACAACAGATATAACTCAAAAAACATCAGGTATTATCGGTAAGGGTGTTGTTGGACAAAAACTTGTCGAACTTCAAGGTGGAGCAAACCACTACTATGTGAAACGTATTTCTGAAATCGTTGATACTGATGGCTCAACTGTAACGAAATACTACGCCCTTGATCCATCTCAAGTGAACAATTTTGCTACATCAGATATTGGTACTGAAGATGTATCGAAATACACACTCATCTATACAAGTAAAGTTAACAAAGCTGGTGAAGAGTGGAAGGCTGATGAGACTAAAGTTACAAGAGTAAACAGCAAAAATGGTGACTACTATATTGATGTTAACGAAACTGCTGGAAGCAAATCACTTGTCATTACTGGTTGGCAGTCTACAACAGAGAAAGTAAACCTCGTACACGATGAAACCAAGGTTGCTGAAGGATTTGCAAAACCATTTACAGGTGCTCCAGATCCTTCATTGACTCCTGCTGGTAAAGGAAACAACGCTTGGAACTTGATCGCAGGACGTAATGCTGATATTGTTGCAAAATCTAAGGTAACTCAACCAGATGGAAGCATTACTTATACAGAGTTGAAAGGTTACTCTTCATTCTCAAACAACTACTCAATTCCATCAGCAGTTAAACCATCAACTGATGTGAACTATTACTTTGTCAAGTCTGAAGGTAATGTTTACGTTCACTATGTAGATACTGAAGGTAAGACAATCAAAGCATTTGTAACAGATGAAAAAGAACAACCAGTTGGTAAAGACTACGATACAGTAATCGATAATCGTCCACAAGAAATCGAATTCGAAGGTAAGACATACGAATTGGTACCAGCAGGTAACTACACAGTTGGTGATGTAGATGATCAAGGTCACCTTAAGTCTACTGATGCTACAACAGGTAAAGTTATCGAAGGCGATAAACATGTTACTTATGTTTACAAACTTAAAGAAGTGAAAGGTAACGTTTATGTTCACTATGTAGATACAGAAGGTAATGAGTTGAAGCCTTCTGTAACGGATGAAGAAAATCAACCGGTTGATAAGGACTACGATACAGTTGTAGATAACCGTCCACAAACAATCGAAAAAGACGGTAAGACATACGAATTGGTACCAGCAGGTAACTACAAAGTAGGTCAAGTTGACTCAGATGGTCACCTTACGTCTACTGATGCTACAACAGGTAAAGTTATCGAAGGTGATAAGAACGTTACTTACGTCTACAAACTTAAAGAACAACCTAAAGGTAATGTTTATGTTCACTATGTAGATGTCAATGGTAATAAGATTAAAGATGATGTCACTGATGAAGATAAACAACCAGTCGATAAAGACTACGATACAGTAGTAGACAATCGTCCAAAGACTATCACAACAACTGATGGTAAAGTTTACGAATTGGTGCCAGAAGGTAACTATCCAGTAGGTCAAGTTGATTCACAAGGTCACTGGACAGGCGATGATGCTACAACTGGTAAAGTTATCGAAGGTGATAAGAATGTTACTTACGTCTACAAACTTAAAGAAGAATCAAAATCTGAATCAGCTTCAGGTTCAACATCAGGTTCAACCTCATCAACATCAGAATCAGCATCATTGAGTGCTTCAGGTTCAACATCAGGTTCAACCTCATCAACATCAGAATCAGCATCATTGAGTGCATCACTTTCAGCATCATTGAGCAAATCTGCTGTTGAATCAGCTTCAGTATCAGCAAGCCAATCAGAATCATTGAAAACTTCGGCGTCTGAATCAGCTTCAGTGTCAGGAAGTCAATCAGTATCGTTGAGTACATCAGCGTCAGCATCAGCTTCAGTATCAGGAAGCCAATCAGCATCGTTGAGTACTTCAGGTTCTGCATCAGCTTCAGTATCTGCTAGCCAATCAGCATCGTTGAGTACTTCAGGTTCTGAATCAGCTTCAGTATCAGGAAGTCAATCAGCGTCGTTGAGTACATCAGCATCTGCATCAGCTTCAGTATCTGCTAGCCAATCAGTATCGTTGAGTACATCAGCATCTGCATCAGCTTCAGTATCTGCGAGCCAATCAGCATCGTTGAGTACGTCAGCGTCAGCATCAGCTTCAGTGTCAGCAAGTCAATCAGCATCGTTGAGTACATCAGCATCTGAATCAGCTTCAGTATCAGCAAGTCAATCAGCATCGTTGAGTACATCAGCATCTGAATCAGCTTCAGTATCAGCAAGCCAATCAGCATCGTTGAGCACTTCAACTTCTGAATCTATCTCTGTTTCAGCTTCTATTTCAGAATCAATTTCAATCGTTACAAATAACTCTGAATCAGAATCAGCTTCGTCATCTGAGTCAGCATCAGCTTCATTGAGCGATTCAGTTTCAGCAAGTGCGTCTGAGTCAGCGTCTGCATCAGAATCAGTAAGTGCGTCTGAGTCAGCGTCTGCATCAGAATCAGTAAGTGCGTCTGAGTCAGCATCTGCATCAGAATCAGCAAGCACATCAGCTTCAGTTTCTGCATCAGAGTCTGCAAGCTCTTCAGAATCAACATCTGTATCTGAATCAGTATCAGCTTCAGAATCCTATTCTGCATCTGCTAGCCTTTCAGAATCTACATCAACTTCAACTTCAGTTTCAGAATCACTTTCAAGTTCTGAATCAACTTCAGCTTCAATTTCAGAATCAATGTCTGAAAGTGAAACTCCTAAAGTTGGTGAAGTAATCATCACTTACATCCGTGAGAATGATGGTAAAGAAATCCAAAAACCACGTCAAGATACACCAAACTCACCATATGACACTCCATATAACACAACTGAGGAAGGTGAAAAACCTAAGACAATCAAGACTCCAGATGGTAAGACATACAAGATCGTACCAAAAGGTGATTACCCAGTAGGTAAAGTTGACGGTGACGGACACCTTGAATCATCTGATCCAATTAAAGGTAAAGTTGATAAACCTAAATCAACAATCACTTACGTTTATAAAGAAGTGAAAGGTAATGTCTACGTACACTATGTTGATGTCAATGGTAACAAGATTAAAGACGATGTCACTGATGAAAAAGATCAACCAGTTGATAAAGACTATGACACAGTTATTGACAACCGTCCAAAAGAAATCGAATTCCAAGGTAAGACATACGAATTGGTACCAGCTGGTAACTACCCAGTAGGTAAAGTTGACGAACAAGGTCACTGGAATGGTGATGATGCTACAACAGGTAAAGTTGTTGAAGGCGACAAGAACGTAACTTACGTCTACAAACTTAAAGAAGATCCAACGAAACCTAAAGAAGGTGACGTAATCATCACTTACGTAGACGAAAAAGGTAAAGAAATCAAGAAACCTCGTCAAGACACACCAAACTCACCATATGATACTCCATATAACACAACTGAGGAAGGTGAAAAACCTAAGACAATCAAGACTCCAGACGGTAAGACATACAAGATCGTACCGAAAGGTGACTACCCAGTAGGTAAAGTTGATGGCGATGGACACCTTGAATCATCTGACCCAACTAAAGGTAAAGTTGAAAAACCACGTTCAATCATCACTTACGTCTACAAAGAAGTGAAGGGTGACGTTCACGTTCACTATAAAGATACTGAAGGTAAGACAATCAAGACTTCAGTTGTTGATGAAAAAGATCAACCAGTCGATAAAGACTACGATACAGTAGTTGACAATCGTCCTAAGACTATCACAACAACTGATGGTAAAGTTTACGAATTGGTACCAGCAGGTAACTACCCAGTAGGTAAAGTTGATGGACAAGGTCACCTTGAGTCATCAGATGCTACAACAGGTAAAGTTATCGAAGGACGTAAAGATGTTACTTACATCTACAAACTCAAAGAACAACCAGCACAACCTAAGGGTAATGTTTACGTTCACTATGTAGATGAAAATGGTAACACTATCAAACAATCTGTAACAGATGAATTTGGTCAACCAGTAGGTAAAGATTACGATACAGTAATTGATAACCGTCCTAAGACAATTGTTACTGCTGATGGTAAAGTTTACGAATTGGTACCACAAGGTAACTACCCAGTAGGTTCTGTAGATGGTGATGGTCACTTGACAACAACTGACCCAGTGACTGGTAAAGTTATCGAAGGTGATAAGAACGTAACTTACGTTTACAAACTTGTCGATACAACTCCAGAAAAACCAGTAACACCAACTCCAGGTAAACCTGAACAACCAACTCCAGGTAAACCAGTTGATCCAGCTCCTAAAGCTCCAGCTAAAGCTACTCCAGTTAAACCTGCACAAGAAATGGCACAATTGCCAAACACTGGTGAAGAGTCTAACGTAGCAGCTACAGCAGCTCTTGGATTGCTTGCAACTGCATCTGGATTGGCTCTTGCGGCAAAACGCAAAAAAACTGAGGAATAATATTCCTTCGACTTACCCCTAAAACTTATGAGTGACTAGTCCTAATAAAAACTAACTACTCTTAAGTAAGAATAAGCCGATTAGCTTCGTTCTAAAAAAGACACATTCCGATATGGGATGTGTCTTTTTGTCGTGTTTGAAAATGAGAGAGGGAGTCTTAAACGTTAGTCTAAGTCTCATTTAGGCTTAGTATTAGAGAGTAAAGGCTTAGTTTAGTAAGCTAAAATCTTAGATGTGGAAGAAGTATACTTTGAATTTTAAGACAACTTTAAGATACGTATTGCAAAATGTAAAATGGATGAAAATGCTATGAAATGAGTATTTTTAGTATTTATACAGCATAAAGCGTTTGCAATATTTTTGAGGGAAATAAGAGTTTATATTAGAGCTTACAAGAATTTTATGATAAAATTTATCGGAGAGTTTTAATTCATAAAACAAGAATGGAGTAGATATGTTTTTTAGAAGGAATGAAGGGAAATACCGCGAAACTGATCGCGTGACTCGTTTTAAGTTGATTAAATCAGGTAAGCAATGGCTTCGTGCTGCGTCATCTAACTTTGGACTTTTCAAGGTTGTTAAGGGTGGTGCGGATGCACCGTCAGTTTCAGCACAGAGTGTCGAGGAGAAAACACCAGTTCTCTCAGGGCAAGCCTTGCTTAAAGGGATTGCTGCGGCAGGTGCAGTAGCTGGAGGAGCAGTAGCGACTTACACTGCTCAAGCGGAAGAGACGACAACTCCGGCTTTGGAAAGCCAAGTAACTGCTAATCAAGATGTGGCAGCCAACTCCGAGTCAGTTGTATTGAGTGCAGCACCATCTTCTGAAGCCTCAGTAGCAGCCTCAACAAGCCAAGAGTCTACAAGCTCTTCAGTTGATGCTCAGGCAAGCACAGAAGCGTCTGTATCAGTGTCACAATCAGTATCTCAATCAATTTCTGCTGAATTGTCACAAGCTATTTCAGAATCTGCATCACTCAGCAAAGAGAATTCAACTTCTGATAGCCAGTCAGAGACTGAAAGCACAAGTGGTTCAAACTCAGAATCTGCTTCTGAATCAGCAACTTCTACAAGTTCAGCTACCTCTGAAAAGGCGACTCAAGATGATGAAAAAACAATCTTGGATCAAAACGTTTCAGAAGCAGAATTGCTCGTTAACATTGCTAAAAGTTATCAAGCTAAGTTGACAGATACAGTTGCTAAAGCTGAAATCCAAACAGCTATCGCAACAGTTCAAGAAGAAGTTGCTAAATCAACAACCTTGCTCGCTGCATCAGCAACAAACGCTGCTTACGCAGAACAACGTGAGCGTCTTGGTAATGCTGTTGAGGGTATGATGACCAAGATTACAAATGCAGGTTTCAATGGCAACTCTACAGTAAATGGCACTCCAGCTATTAGTTCGTATCTTAACCTTGCGACTGGTGAATCTAAGGTTTACACAGGAACTGGAACAGATTCAAACTATAATGTTCCAATTTATTATTCATTGAAAGTGACAAATGACGGGACAAATCTGAATTTTGTCTATACTGTTACTTATGTTAATCCTGCAACATCAACTCTTGGAAATATTTCGAAGATGAGTCCTGGATATTCTATCTATAATTCAGGGACATCAACACAAACGATGTTTACTTTAGGTAAGGGACTTACTCCTCCAACAACTGCAACGTCTTATGTTACAGATAAAAATGGTAACCAAATTGCAAATCCTAAAGCTAATCCAACACCAGTAACAAATCAAGGAGACGGTTTTAGTTGGTCAAATGGTATCCAAATGAATGGTTACCAGGCTAAACAAAGTTATGGTCTGACAACAACTTGGACTGCTAAAATCACTGGTGACGATACTTCCTTCACATTCTCACCTTTTGCAGGTAAGACTGATAATATTAGCGTTAATTTCTTTAATGGTAGTCAGGTTATCGAGTCAGAGTCTGAAGCAGATACAACGAGTGCATCTTTAAGTACATCTCAAAGCATCGTAGAAAGTGCTTCAACAGTAGAGTCTCAATCTGTATCAACAAGTAAGGTAGAATCTGCATCGGTTTCAGCATCTGAGTCAGAGGTTGTCTCATCTTCTCTTTCTCAATCAGAGGAAGCATCAGCATCCCTTTCAGAGAGTATTTCAGAAAGTCTTCTTGAAAGTGCCTCAACAAGTGCTTCAGTGAGCGCATCACAGTTGGAGTCAAATTCAGTCTCAGCTTCAGAAAGTGCATCAACTTCAACATCTCAGTCTGAGTCGAACTCAACTTCAGCCTCAGTAAGTGCGTCAACTTCAGCATCACAATCAGTCTCGAATTATGAGTCAGCATCAACAAGTGAGTCAGTATCTGAATCACAGTCAGTATCTAATTCAGAGTCAGCATCAGAGAGTGCGTCAGTTTCTGAATCACAGTCTGCTTCAAACTCAGAATCAGCATCAGAAAGTGCTTCTGTATCTGAATCACAATCTGCTTCAAACTCAGAATCAACATCAGAAAGTGCGTCAGTTTCTGAATCACAATCTGCTTCAAACTCAGAGTCAGCTTCAGAGAGCGCATCAGTTTCAGAATCACAGTCAGTATCTAATTCTGAATCAGCATCAGAGAGTGCATCAGTTTCTGAATCACAATCAGTGTCTAATTCTGAATCAGCATCAGAGAGTGCATCAGTAAGCGAATCACAATCAGTGTCTAATTCCGAGTCAGCGTCAGAAAGTGCGTCAGTTTCTGAATCACAATCAGTGTCTAACTCAGAATCAGCGTCAGAAAGTGCTTCTGTCTTAGAATCACAATCCGCTTCAAACTCAGAGTCAGCGTCAGTAAGTGAATCCATTTCAGAATCACAATCAGTATCTAACTCAGAGTCAGCGTCAGAGAGTGCATCAGTAAGCGAATCACAATCAGTATCTAACTCAGAGTCAGCATCAGAAAGTGCGTCAGTTTCAGAATCACAGTCTGTCTCAAACTCAGAATCAGCATCAGAAAGTGCATCAGTTTCAGAATCACAGTCTGTCTCAAACTCAGAATCCGCTTCAGAGAGTGCATCAGTAAGCGAATCACAATCAGTGTCTAATTCAGAATCAGCTTCAGAGAGTGTATCAGTGTCTGAGTCACAATCTGCTTCAAACTCAGAGTCAGCATCAGTAAGTGCATCAGTAAGCGAATCACAATCAGTGTCTAATTCAGAATCAGCGTCAGAAAGTGCTTCTGTATCAGAATCACAATCAGTGTCAAACTCAGAATCAGCTTCAGAGAGTGCGTCAGTTTCAGAATCACAGTCTGTTTCAAACTCAGAATCCGCTTCAGAGAGTGCTTCAGTTTCAGAATCACAATCTGTCTCAAATTCTGAATCAGCGTCAGTAAGTGAATCAATCTCAGAATCACAGTCTGCTTCAAACTCAGAGTCAGCGTCAGTAAGTGCATCAGTTTCAGAATCACAGTCTGTATCTAATTCAGAATCAGCGTCAGAAAGTGCTTCTGTATCAGAATCACAATCAGTGTCTAACTCAGAATCCGCTTCAGAAAGTGCATCAGTCTCTGAATCACAGTCTGTTTCAAACTCAGAATCATCTTCAGAGAGTGCATCGGTGTCTGAATCACAGTCTGTCTCAAATTCTGAATCAGCCTCAGAAAGTGCATCAGTAAGCGAATCACAATCAGTATCTAATTCCGAATCAGCATCAGAGAGTGCATCAGTAAGCGAATCACAATCAGTGTCTAATTCTGAGTCAGCATCAGAGAGTGCGTCAGTTTCAGAATCACAGTCTGTCTCAAATTCTGAATCCGCTTCAGAAAGTGCTTCTGTATCAGAATCACAATCAGTGTCAAACTCAGAATCCGCTTCAGAGAGTGCTTCAGTTTCAGAATCACAATCTGTCTCAAATTCTGAATCCGCTTCAGAAAGTGCTTCTGTATCAGAATCACAATCAGTGTCTAACTCAGAGTCAGCGTCAGAGAGTGCTTCAGTTTCAGAATCACAGTCTGTCTCAAATTCTGAATCCGCTTCAGAAAGTGCTTCAGTTTCAGAATCACAGTCTGTTTCAAACTCAGAATCCGCTTCAGAGAGTGCATCAGTTTCTGAATCACAGTCTGTTTCAAACTCAGAGTCAGCGTCAGTAAGTGAATCAATCTCAGAATCACAATCAGTATCTAACTCAGAATCCGCTTCAGAGAGTGCTTCTGTATCAGAATCACAATCAGTGTCAAACTCAGAATCAGCATCAGAAAGTGCATCTGTATCAGAATCACAATCAGTGTCTAATTCCGAATCAGCATCAGAAAGTGCGTCAGTGTCTGAGTCACAGTCAGTGTCAAACTCAGAATCAGCATCAGAAAGTGCATCTGTATCAGAATCACAATCAGTGTCTAACTCAGAGTCAGCGTCAGTAAGTGAATCAGTTTCAGAATCACAATCTGTTTCAAACTCAGAGTCAGCATCAGAAAGTGCTTCTGTATCAGAATCACAATCAGTGTCTAACTCAGAATCAGCATCAGAGAGTGCATCAGTTTCAGAATCACAGTCTGTTTCAAACTCAGAGTCAGCATCAGTAAGTGCATCAGTAAGCGAATCACAGTCAGTCTCAAACTCAGAGTCAGCGTCAGTAAGTGCGTCAATTTCAGCTAGTGAGTCTGCATCATTGAGTGAATCTCGAAGTACAAGTGCGTCAGTTTCAGCTTCTGAATCAGAATCATTGAGTACATCAAGCTCATTGAGTGCTTCTGTATTTGAAAGCCAGTCTCAAGCCTTCAGTGCTTCAATTTCTGCAATCATTTCAACTGTAGAATCTATTTCGAACTCGGCTTCAAGCTTCATTTCAGCTAGTGAATCAATTTCAACATCTAACTCAGCATCATTGAGTGAATCGGCGTCATTGAGTGCATCTGTTTCAGGCTCACAATCAGTATCTAATTCTGAAAGTACATCTGTAAGTGCTTCAATCAGTGAATCACAATCAGTTTCAAATTCAGAGTCTGCATCAACAAGTGCCTCTGTCTCAGAATCACAGTCTGTTTCAAACTCAGTTTCTGCGTCAGTCTCAGCAAGCACATCTGCATCGGAATCAGCGAGTGCATCCGCTTCGGTATCTGCATCAGAGTCAGCTTCAGTCTCAGCGTCAGAATCAGCAAGCGCATCTGAGTCAGTATCTGTATCAGAATCAGTAAGTGCATCAGAGTCAGCATCTGCGTCAGCCTCAGCAAGTGCGTCCGCTTCAGCATCTGCATCAGAATCAGCAAGCACATCCGCTTCAGTATCTGCATCAGAATCAGCAAGCACATCCGCTTCAGCATCTGAGTCGGCTTCAGTATCTGCATCAGTCTCAGCGTCAGCTTCAGCAAGCGCATCTGAGTCAGCTTCAGCAAGTACATCGGCTTCAGTATCTGCATCAGAGTCAGCAAGCACATCCGCTTCAGTTTCTGCGTCAGCATCAACATCTGCCTCAGAATCAGCAAGCGCATCTGAGTCAGCCTCTGCGTCAGAATCAGCAAGCACATCGGCTTCAGTATCTGCGTCAGAATCAGCAAGCGCATCTGAGTCAGCATCAACATCTGCGTCAGAATCAGCAAGCACATCGGCTTCAGTATCTGCGTCAGAATCAGCAAGCGCATCTGCGTCAGCATCAACATCTGCGTCAGAATCAGCAAGCACATCGGCTTCAACATCTGCGTCAGAATCAGCAAGCACATCGGCTTCAGTATCTGCATCAGAATCAGCAAGCGCATCCGCTTCAGTATCTGCATCAGAATCAGCAAGCGCCTCTGAGTCAGCTTCAGCAAGTACATCCGCTTCAGTATCTGCCTCAGAGTCAGCAAGTGCGTCCGCTTCAGCATCTGCATCAGAATCAGCAAGTGCATCCGCTTCAGCAAGCACATCCGCTTCAGTCTCTGCGTCAGAATCAGCAAGCGCATCTGAGTCAGCATCAACATCTGCGTCAGAATCAGCAAGCACATCCGTTTCAGTCTCTGCGTCAGAATCAGCAAGTGCCTCTGAGTCAGCCTCTGCGTCAGAATCAGCAAGCACATCTGCATCAGTCTCTGCATCAGAATCAGCAAGCGCCTCAGCTTCAGCATCTGCGTCAGAATCAGCAAGCACATCTGAGTCAGTAAGCACATCCGCTTCAGTTTCAGTATCAGAGTCAGCCTCTACATCGGCATTCTTAAGTGCCTCTGAAAGCACAAGCACTTCAACAAGTATCTCAACTTCATTGAGTACATCAGCAAGTCTTTCAGCGTCAGCATCAACAAGTGCTTCAGTATCTGCCTCAGAATCAACTTCTGAAGTGAAGGATCCTAACCACAAACGTGGTAGCCAAGCGCTTCCTAAGACTGGTGAGGAAAACTCATCATTAGGTATGGCCTTGGGTGCTTTGGCAACTGCAACGGGTCTTGGATTTCTTGCCAAACGTAAGAAAGATGAAGAAGAAAGTGAAGACTTCTAAGCTTTAGTAAGTTTAATCATTAGCTTCTAGCTAGACAATCAAATATCCCCTATCGATTAGAGTGATTTCCTAATTGGTAGGGGATTTTTTTAGTTTGATATTCTAAAAATACAAATAGTTTTAATAAGTCTTAGGGTTAGCATTATTATCGTATTTTTTGGGAAATGAATGAAAGGATTAATCGCTAGAAAGCAATCTTGAAATGAGATTTTTTGCTTAATTTTATGATAAAATTGAAAGGAGTGTTTTAATCAAAATATAAATGGAGTATATATGTTTTTTAGAAGGAATGAAGGTCAATATCGTGAAACCGATCGTGTGACACGGTTTAAATTGGTTAAGTCAGGGAAGCACTGGCTTCGCGCGGCGACGTCGAATTTTGGTCTTTTCAAGGTGCTTAGAGGGGGTGTGGATGCACCGTCTGTTGCTGCCCAGCAGGTAGAGGTGGAAGCACCTGCCTTTTCAGGTCAGACAGTGCTTAAGGGAGTGCTTGCAACTGGGGCCTTGCTTGGTGGTTCAGTTGCGACTCACGTGGCTCATGCGGATGAAATGACTGATCAGCCGATTTTGGAAAGTGAAGCAGGAGCTAAGACTGATCTCTTAGCTGCATCTGATTCCGTTGTTCTTGGAAATATGGAGTCTGTGTCCAGTGTTCAAGAGAGTCAAGTAAATAGTCAAGAGTCATCTGAAACTGCGTCAAGACAGACTTCGGAGGCTTCTTTGAGTGAGTCTTTATCACTCAGCCAATCGGTGTCTGCATCTGAATTAGCTTCTAAATCGACATCCTTGTCATTGAGTGCCTCGCTTTCTGCTTCCTTGTCAGCTTCATTAGCTTCTAAGTCGGAATCAGTAAGTCAGACGGATTCTTCTGCTCACAGTCAGTCTGAGAGTGCGCTTGGAAAAACTTCAGAGCATAGCGCAAGTGCCTCTGTTCAGTCAGTTAGCAAAAGTGATAGTAGTAGCGACTCTAAAGTGGGGATGGCTCTTGTCAGCTCGGAGTCAACCTTATTAAAGGCTTCCTTGACATCCGAAGTTCAAACGAATCGCCAATTGTCAGATACGGCGACTGGTTTGCTAGCTGCGTCAGTTGTGGCTGATGCTGAGCGTTTAGAGCAAGAAAAGCGTCTCAAAGATTTAGCCTTAGACATTTATACCTATAAAGCTCAAGCTGTTGATTTGCCAAATACGGATGCTGCTATTCTCAAGGGAGCTAAAGCCCTGGATGCCATTCGTGTTAGTCTGGCTGATCGTGACAGTGATGTGACGCCTACGATTGCTCAGGCTCGTCAGGCGAGAAATAGTCTTGCCAATGCGGTTCTTCGCGCGACATCTGGTCAACGTGATCCTCGTAATGGTTCTCGAATTGATGCTAATAGTAACCTCCGTGCACCCCAGTATAATTTAGGGCTAGCTAACAATGCCTTGATTTCTGTTTATAACTCTGACTATATCAATCAGGCTTATAATGTTGTTGAAACCGTTCCTACACGAAATAGTATTAAAAGCATTGGCTACGCTTCTGGTAGTGATCGTGTGAATGGGATTAACGTGCCTCAGACCTCTGCATTGAAAAATAGTGCAGTGGCCTTTAATATTGTGGGGACTGTTGGGCAGACAGAGGTCGTAACGCCTGGGAAAATTTATAATGTTTCTTTTGTAGTGACTAATACGGCTAAGCAGTCAGTGACACGCACGCTTCGTATTCAGGTTTTGCCGCAAAATGATGGTATTCGTAATCCGATTACGGCGGTGACAACGAGTACTTTTGTTAATGACACAAGTAGTCTCGCTCAGGCTGAAAAAGATAAGGTTTGGGAGGCTTTTAAGACTGCTAACCCAAATATTGCCACTTCAAAGGACTTTAAATCTTATTCCGTTTCATCATCTGGTGTGGTAACCATTACTTATAAAGATAACACCACTAATGATGTCACTGCTCCAGTGAAGCGCCTACCAGCACCAACCGTTGAAACGAGATTATTGGATAAGGGTTATACACAGACGCCTGTAACGGTGACAGGGGCTGAGCCAGGATCAACGGTTGTTCTATACAATAATGACGACGAAGTTGGGACAGCAGTGGCAGATGCTTCGGGTCAAGCGATTGTGACGCCGACTGTTAAGTTACAAACAGGTGGTGTAACAGCCAAAGCTCGCATCATGTATGGTGATTATGCGGTGTATTCAGATGCTAGCAATTCCGTGGCTGTAACGGACGGAACGCGTCCTGAAGTGATGGCCAAGTTGACTGTTGATGGTGTGGAACCTAAGTCAACGCCTCTCGAAGGTGGTGGGAAAAACTATACCCTCTATGCTGGTGATGATGCTGTTTTGACTTTCACGGCTACAGATGACAGTGGCAAGCTTAAAGAAATGAAAGTCGTTGCAAGAGCCGATTTGAATGACAATGCCTTGAACGGCAATTTCTTTGGTAGTAGCCAGTACGGAACTGGTAATATTGCACCGATTACGGGAGATATCACAGCTACGACTGATAATCCTGCAACCATCACAACGACCATTCATTTGAAGGATGATCTTTATCATTCATACCGCAACACATGGCAACGTAATGTTGCTGCTATTGACAATTCATCAAATATGAACCGTCCAAATGGCTTGGGTGAAATTCGTATTACTCAGGGGGGCTTGGCAGATCGTACACCGGGTGTGGCGCCGACAAGCACTATTCAGGTGACCAGCCTGACTGCCCTAACAGACGCAGATAAGAGTAAGATTATTGCGGCCGTGTCTGCCTTGAATCCAGAGGTCGCCAACCGTATTAAGTCTTATACGGTTAATAGTGATGGTACGGTAACGATTACTTATAAAGACAGTACGACCAATGTTGTGACGGTGAAATTGTCGGATAGTGATTACAGCCAGTCAGTGTCGCAAAGTGCCAGTCAGTCTAAGCAGGAATCGATTTCTCAAAGTCGAAGTGAGTCTGCTAAGCAGTCTGCATCGACTAGCCTTTCATTGAGTACGGTAGCCTCAAAAAGTGTCTCAAGTTCTTTGAGTGAATCTTTGAAGACCAGCCAATCTCGAAGTCAATCCGCTTCAACGAGTGCATCTTTGAGTGCTGAGAAATCAACGAGTGTCTCAAGTTCCTTGAGTGAATCCTTGAAGACCAGCGTTTCACAAAGTCAGTCAGCCTCAACGAGTGCGTCTTTGAGTACTGTGAAGTCAGCGAGCGTTTCAAGTTCCTTGAGTGAGTCCTTGAAAACCAGCGTTTCGCAAAGCCAGTCTGCTTCAACAAGTGCGTCTTTGAGTACCGTGAAATCAGCGAGTGTTTCAAGTTCCTTGAGTGAGTCTTTGAAGACGAGCGTCTCACAAAGTCAATCTGTTTCAACAAGTGTGTCTTTGAGTGCCGTGAAATCAGCGAGTGTCTCAAGTTCCTTGAGTGAGTCCTTGAAGACAAGCCTCTCACAAAGTCAATCCGCATCAACAAGTGCGTCTTTGAGTACCGTGAAATCTGAGAGCGTTTCAAGTTCCTTGAGTGAGTCCTTGAAGACAAGCCTCTCACAAAGTCAATCCGCATCAACAAGTGCATCTTTGAGTGCTGAGAAATCGGCGAGCGTTTCAAGTTCATTAAGTGAGTCCTTGAAGACCAGCGTATCACAAAGTGAATCCGCTTCAACAAGTGCGTCTTTGAGTACTGTGAAGTCAGCGAGTATCTCAAGTTCCTTGAGTGAGTCCTTGAAGACCAGCGTTTCACAAAGTGAATCCGCTTCAACAAGTGCGTCTTTGAGTACTGTGAAGTCAGCGAGTGTCTCAAGTTCCTTGAGTGAGTCTTTGAAGACTAGCGTTTCTCAAAGTCAGTCAGCCTCAACGAGTGCTTCTTTGAGTACCGAGAAATCAGCGAGTGTTTCAAGTTCCTTGAGTGAGTCCTTGAAGACAAGTGTCTCACAAAGTGAGTCCGCTTCAACGAGTGTGTCTTTGAGTACCGTTAAGTCAGCGAGTGTTTCAAGTTCCTTGAGTGAGTCCGCTTCAACAAGCTCGTCTGTGTCAGAATCACAATCTGTATCTAATTCAGAATCAGCGTCAGAGAGTGCATCAGTAAGCGAATCACAATCTGTATCAAATTTCGAGTCAGCGTCAGAAAGTGCGTCAGTTTCAGAATCACAGTCTGTTTCAAACTCAGAGTCAGCCTCAGAAAGTGCGTCAGTTTCAGAATCGCAATCAGTCTCAAACTCCGAATCAGCCTCAGAAAGTGCATCAGTAAGCGAATCACAATCAGTGTCTAATTCAGAGTCTGCATCAACAAGTGCGTCTGTCTCAGACTCACAGTCTGTTTCAAACTCAGAATCAGCGTCAGTAAGTGAGTCAACATCGGCATCGCAATCTGTCTCAAATTCCGAATCAGCGTCAGAAAGTGCGTCAGTTTCTGAATCACAGTCTGCTTCAACCTCAGAGTCAGCGTCAGTAAGTGAGTCAGTTTCAGAATCACAATCAGTCTCAAATTCCGAATCAGCTTCAGAAAGTGCATCAGTTTCAGAATCACAGTCAGTCTCAAACTCCGAGTCAGCATCAGTAAGTGCATCAGTAAGCGAATCACAATCAGTGTCTAATTCAGAATCAGCATCAGAGAGTGCATCAGTTTCTGAATCACAGTCTGCTTCAACCTCAGAATCAGCGTCAGAGAGTGCATCAGTAAGCGAATCACAATCTGCTTCAACGTCAGAGTCAGTGTCAGTAAGTGAATCAATCTCAGAATCACAGTCTGTATCTAATTCCAAATCCGCTTCAGAAAGTGCATTAGTGTCTGAGTCACAGTCAGTCTCAAACTCCGAGTCAGCGTCAGTAAGTGAGTCAATTTCAGCATCACAATCGGTTTCTAACTCTGAAAGTGCCTCAGTAAGTGCTTCAATCTCAGAGTCACAGTCTGTGTCTAATTCAGAATCAGCATCAGAAAGTGAATCAGTTTCTGAATCACAATCAGTATCCAATTCCGAGTCATCTTCCGAGAGTGCGTCAGTTTCTGAATCACAATCAGTATCCAATTCCGAATCAGCTTCATTAAGTGCGTCAATTTCTGAGTCACAATCAGTTTCTAACTCAGAATCAGCGTCAGTAAGTGCGTCAATTTCAGAATCACAATCAGTATCTAACTCCGAGTCAGCCTCAGAGAGCGAGTCGACATCAGCTTCACAATCCGAATCAAATTCAGTCTCTGCTTCAGAAAGTGCATCAGTTTCAGAATCGCAGTCTACTTCAACGTCAGAGTCAGCGTCAGTAAGTGAATCAATCTCAGAATCACAGTCTGTCTCAAACTCAGAATCAGCGTCAGAAAGTGCATCAGTTTCAGAATCACAATCAGTATCTAATTCAGAATCAGCGTCAGAAAGTGCGTCAGTTTCAGAATCACAATCAGTGTCTAACTCCGAATCAGCATCTTCAAGTGCGTCAGTGTCTGAGTCGCAGTCTGTATCTAATTCAGAATCAGCATCAGAGAGTGCGTCTGTGTCTGAATCACAATCAGTGTCTAATTCCGAGTCAGCGTCAGAAAGTGCGTCAGTTTCAGAATCACAGTCTGTTTCAACCTCAGAGTCAGCGTCAGTAAGTGCGTCAATTTCAGAATCACAATCAGTATCTAACTCCGAGTCAGCCTCAGAGAGCGAGTCGACATCAGCTTCACAATCCGAATCAAATTCAGTCTCTGCTTCAGTAAGTGCTTCCGTTTCAGAATCACAGTCAGTGTCTAATTCAGGGTCAGCTTCAGAGAGTGAATCAACGTCGACATCACAATCGGTTTCAAATTCCGAATCCGCTTCAGAGAGTGCATCAGTGTCTGAGTCACAGTCAGTGTCTAACTCAGAATCAGCGTCAGTAAGTGAATCAATTTCAGAATCACAATCCGCTTCAACGTCCGAGTCAGCGTCAGTAAGTGAATCAACATCGGTATCACAGTCTGAATCAAATTCCGAGTCAGTATCTGTAAGTGAATCAGTCTCAGAATCACAATCAGTCTCAAATTCCGAATCCGCTTCATTAAGTGCGTCAATTTCTGAGTCGCAGTCTGTATCAAATTCCGAATCCGCTTCAGAAAGTGCATCAGTTTCTGAGTCGCAGTCAGTGTCAAACTCCGAATCCGCTTCAGAAAGTGCATCAGTGTCTGAGTCGCAGTCAGTGTCAAACTCCGAGTCAGCATCAGTAAGTGAATCAGTCTCTGAATCACAGTCTGTTTCAAATTCCGAATCCGCTTCAGAAAGTGCATCAGTGTCTGAGTCACAGTCTGTATCAAATTCCGAATCCGCTTCAGAAAGTGCATCAGTGTCTGAGTCACAGTCAGTGTCAAACTCCGAATCCGCTTCAGATAGTGCGTTAGTTTCAGAATCACAGTCTGCTTCAAACTCCGAATCAGCGTCAGTAAGTGAATCCATTTCAGTTAGTGAGTCTGCATCATTGAGTGAATCACAGAGCACAAGTTCCTCAATCTCGACTTCAGAGTCAGAATCATTGAGTACGTCAAGCTCATTGAGTGCTTCTGCATTTGAAAGCCAGTCTCAAGCCTTTAGTGCTTCAATTTCTGCGATTATTTCAACTGTTGAATCTATTTCGAACTCAGCTTCAAGCTTCATTTCAGCTAGTGAGTCGCTTTCGACATCTAACTCAGCATCATTGAGTGAGTCGGCGTCATTGAGTACATCTGTTTCAGGATCACAATCAGTTTCTAATTCCGAGTCAGCGTCAGAGATTGCATCGGTGTCTGAATCACAGTCTGTCTCAAACTCCGAGTCAGCGTCAGTAAGTGCTTCAATCTCAGAATCACAATCAGTCTCTAATTCCGAGTCAGCCTCAGAGAGTGCATCGGTGTCTGAATCACAGTCTGTCTCAAACTCCGAGAAAGCGTCAGTAAGTGCTTCAATCTCAGAATCACAATCAGTCTCTAATTCCGAGTCTGCATCAACAAGTGCGTCTGTATCAGAATCCGTTAGCACATCAGTTTCTGAATCTGTGTCGGAATCAGCAAGCACATCCGCATCAGTCTCTGCGTCAGCCTCAGTGTCAGAATCAGTCAGCGCATCAGAGTCGGTGTCATTGAGCGCTTCAGTTTCAGTGTCACAATCAGTTTCTAATTCTGAAAGTGCATCAGTAAGTGCTTCAATCAGTGAATCACAATTAGTCTCTAATTCCGAGTCAGCATCATCAAGTGCCTCAGTCTCAGAATCACAGTCTGGATCAAACTCAGTCTCTGCGTCAGCCTCAGCAAGTGCATCTGCCTCAGAAACTGCTTCATCAAGCGTTTCAGTATCCGAGTCAGCTTCTACATCAGCATCCTTGAGTGCCTCTGAAAGCACAAGTATTTCAACTTTGTTGAGTACCTCAGCAAGTCTTTCAGCATCAACAAGTGTGTCTGAGTCATTATCTGCGTCCGCTTCAGCATTAGCCTCAGAGTCAACTTCTGTAAGTACCTCAATTTCAGACTCTGCATCAACAAGTGCGTCTGTATTAGAATCACAGTCTGTTTCAACCTCAGTTTCTGCGTCAGTCTCATCCAGCGTCTCAGCCTCAGCGAGTGCATCCGCATCAGTCTCTGCCTCAGTATCGACTTCAGTAAGTGTCTCAATTTCCGAGTCGCAATCAGTATCGAACTCAGAATCAGTTTCAGCGAGTGCATCAGTGTCTGAATCAGAATCTGTTTCAAACTCAGTATCACTGAGTGAGTCACTTTCAGAAAGTTCTTCAATTTCTACAAGTGAGTCTGTATCGTTGAGCGAATCGCAGAGTGCAAGTGCATCTGCCTCAGAATCCGCTTCATCAAGCGTTTCAGTCTCAACAAGTGTATCTGAGTCACTGTCAGCGTTAGAGTCAGAATCAGTCAGCGTATCCGAGTCAGCCTCATTGAGCGCTTCAGTTTCAAATTCTGAAAGTGCATCAGTAAGTGCTTCAATCAGTGAGTCACAATCAGTATCGAACTCAGTGTCAGTTTCAGCGAGTGCGTCTATGTCTGAATCACAATCAGCCTCAGTAAGTTCTTTGATTTCTACAAGTGAGTCTGTATCGTTGAGCGAATCGCAAAGTGCAAGTGCATCATTGTCTGCCTCAGAAACTGCTTCATCAAGCGTTTCAGTATCAGAGTCAGTCTCTACATCGGCATTCTTGAGTGCCTCTGAAAGCACAAGTATTTCAACAAGTATTTCAACAAGTGTTTCAGAATCAACTTCTGAAGTGAAGGATCCTATGCACAAACATGGTAGCCAAGCGCTTCCTAAGACTGGTGAGGAAGACTCATCATTAGGTATGGCCTTGGGTGCCTTGGCAACTGCAACTGGTCTTGGATTTCTTGCCAAACGTAGGAAAAATGAAGAATAGGACGAAGACTATTCGTATTTCAGGATTGTAAAAGTCTTTACAATGCTCAGATAAGCACAATAAAAAACACCTTCATGTTAGATAACCATTCTAGCTAGGAGGTGTTTTTTGATTTGGAGATGTTGTCGTAGTTTCAAAATGGAACTGACCTTTTGAAATACTAATGACTACATAAAAATACGAGACCACTTGAACATGTTCCCTTATTTGTTGTCTTGCTCATTATCTTGTTTATACATGACTGTTCCCACTGTTACGAGAATAGTTAACAGAATCGGTACAACTCGAAAAACTCCCCAGTCAGGGTCATAGGCCAAAAAAATTGAAACTAGGTAAAAAATAATACTGGTGTATAGAAAGTTTTTATTCCCTTTTTTACGTCCTATTCCTGTTAAGATAGTTGCGATGATAAAACTAATCAAATTAGGTGCTAGGAAAATCATTATAACTATTCCCCAAGGATTTGACAGGCCTAAGAGCAAAAATAAGGCAAGATAAACGATAGCTAAATAAAAGGCGACTGCAAGGAAAATAGAAGCAAGACTGTTGTCTGGAGACTTCTTCTTAATGAGCTCTTGATTATTGACCTCTTGACCAGTCTTACCCTTATCTTGGCTTGTGTTGAAGTTTGTATGTTGTACTGACATCTTTCTCACCGACCCCTCTATTTGTTGCTAAATAGTTTAACTCTTTTCACCTTTATTATACTCCGTTTTCCTTGTTTTCAGCAGGGTAGATAGGCATTTGAGGCAATTTTTTTATGATGAATTATCTGGTTTTTGTTCCCTTTGTTTTTGATGGGAAAGAGTATTTTTAATTAGCACTAGAGTAACCAAACTTGACCCTCTGACACCTCAGTAAGTAATGAATAGCTTAGATAGTTAGAATTTAGTTTTTGTATGAGAAGATAGTCTAAAAAAAATACTATCCTAACAGACCTAATGGTTTGGTAAGGATAGTATTTTTGGTCGCTTTGAGAGAAGTGCTTTAAGGATTTTGTGAATTTTCATTAGATTTCCTTGTAATCCCATTAAAAGGAGGTCTTATCAATAATCATTCTAAATAGCCATAGAGTGTCAGTTATCTGTTTCTCAACGAACTAAAATGAGCATGTTTATAATTCTAAACACTCATTTAAAACTAATGTTATTAAAGCAATAAAAGGACTTTTCTAAAAATTATGAAAATTTATCGAATCTTATTGAAAAAAAGCTTTCAATGATTTAGAATGAAGCTATAAATGGGAAAAAGGAGTCTTTTTATTATGGACAAAAAAGTACATTATAAAATGCACAAAGTTAAGAAACAATGGGTAACCATCGCAGTTACAGGGATGTCACTCGGTGCAGTCTCAGCGGTTTCTTTAGGAACTAACGACGGTGTCGTTCAGGCCGACGAACACACGGATGCTACTGTAGCCATCCCCGATATTACTGTTGATACGGGTACTGTATCTAACGATACAACGGCTGCTCAGGATCCAACTACAGCAGTTGCAGCGACAAACGATGTCGCAACTGATCAAGCCGCTCCAACAGCAACTTTCGATTTGACAACTGATACAACAAATACAGTTGCAGCGAATGCTGTTGATACGGCAGCGACAGTCGGTACTGATCGTGCGGCAACTACAACAGATACAACAGCAACCAATGATACAGCTGTTGATACAACAAATAACAACACTACAACTGACACAACAACAGTTACTGATCGCGCAGCGACACGTGAACGTCGTGCGACTGGTGCTCGACGTGGTCCTACAGGAGGCCGTCGTGCTACCCCAGTTAACGGCAATACTAACAATGCCAACAATACTGTCACAGTAGTAAACAACGACCTTCCAGCAACTAACAATGTCGTAACTGATGGTCCAAGTCACATCAAAACAATTGATGGAAAACAATACTACGTTGAAGATGACGGCACTATTCGTAAGAACTATGTCCTTGAACGTAACGGCGGAAGCCAATACTTCAACGCTGAAACTGGTGAATTGTCTAATCAAAAAGAATACCGTTTCGACAAGAACGGTGGAACAGGTTCATCAGCTGATAGCACAAACACAAACGTTACTGTAAATGGTGACAAGAATGCCTTTTATGGTACAACTGATAAAGATATCGAACTTGTTGATGGTTACTTCACTGCCAACACATGGTACCGTCCAAAAGAAATCTTGAAAGATGGTAAAGAGTGGACTGCTTCAACTGAAAATGACAAACGTCCATTGCTTACAGTTTGGTGGCCAAGCAAGGCTATCCAAGCGAGCTACCTCAACTACATGAAGGAGCAAGGTCTCGGTACCAATCAGACCTATACGTCATTCAGCTCACAAACTCAGATGGACCAAGCAGCGCTTGAAGTTCAAAAGCGTATTGAAGAACGTATTGCGCGTGAAGGTAACACTGACTGGTTGCGTACAACTATCAAAAATTTCGTGAAGACCCAACCAGGTTGGAATTCAACTTCTGAAAATCTTGATAATAGTGACCACTTGCAAGGTGGTGCCCTTCTCTATAACAACGATAGTCGTACAAGCCATGCTAACTCTGACTATCGTCTCTTGAACCGCACACCAACTAGCCAAACAGGTAAACGCAATCCTAAGTATACTAAGGATACAAGTAACGGTGGTTTTGAATTCTTGTTGGCAAATGATATTGACAACTCAAATCCAGCGGTTCAGGCTGAGCAGTTGAACTGGCTCCACTACATCATGAACATCGGTACTATCACTGGTGGTTCTGAAGATGAAAACTTTGATGGTGTTCGTGTCGATGCCGTGGATAATGTCAATGCTGACCTTCTCCAAATTGCTTCAGATTACTTCAAAGCTAAGTATGGTTCTGATCAAAGCCAAGAACAAGCTATTAAGCACTTGTCTATCTTGGAAGCATGGTCTCACAACGATGCCTACTACAATGAAGACACCAAAGGTGCTCAATTGCCAATGGATGACCCTATGCACTTGGCATTGGTATATTCACTCTTGCGTCCAATTGGTAACCGTTCAGGAGTTGAACCACTCATTTCAAATAGTTTAAATGACCGTTCTGAAAGTGGTAAAAACTCTAAACGTATGGCTAACTACTCATTTGTTCGTGCCCACGATTCAGAGGTACAATCAATCATTGGTCAAATCATCAAAAATGAAATCAACCCTCAATCAACAGGGAATACCTTCACTCTTGATGAAATGAAGAAAGCCTTTGAAATCTACAACAGAGACATGCGTAGTGCTAACAAGCAATACACACAATATAACATCCCATCAGCATATGCCTTGATGCTTACGCATAAGGACACTGTGCCACGTGTTTACTATGGAGACATGTACACAGATGATGGTCAATATATGGCTAAAAAATCACCATATTATGATGCTATTGAAACCCTCTTGAAAGGTCGTATCCGCTATGCAGCCGGTGGTCAAGATATGAAGGTTAACTACATCGGTTATGGTAATACTAATGGTTGGGATGCTGCAGGTGTCTTGACATCTGTACGTTATGGTACAGGGGCTAACAGTGCTTCTGATGCTGGTACAGCAGAAACACGCAACCAAGGTATGGCAGTTATCGTTTCAAACCAACCAGCCCTTCGTTTGACAAGCAACTTGACAATTAACATGGGTGCGGCTCACCGTAACCAAGCTTATCGTCCATTGCTTTTGACAACAAACGATGGTGTGGCTACTTACTTGAATGATAGCGATGCTAACGGCATTGTCAAATACACTGATGGTAATGGTAATTTGACATTTAATGCAAACGAAATCCGTGGTATCCGTAACCCTCAAGTTGATGGTTACCTTGCCGTTTGGGTACCAGTAGGTGCTTCTGAAAATCAAGACGTGCGTGTAGCACCAAGTAAAGAAAAGAACAGCAGTGGTTTGGTTTACGAATCAAATGCTGCCCTTGATTCACAAGTTATCTACGAAGGTTTCTCTAACTTCCAAGACTTCGTCCAAAATCCATCACAATACACTAATAAGAAGATTGCTGAAAATGCAAACCTCTTCAAATCATGGGGTATCACATCATTCGAATTTGCACCACAGTACGTTTCAAGTGATGACGGTAGCTTCCTTGACTCAGTCATCCAAAATGGTTATGCCTTTACAGACCGTTATGATATTGGTATGAGTAAGGACAACAAGTACGGTTCATTGGCTGACTTGAAAGCAGCTCTTAAATCACTCCACGCTGTAGGTATCTCAGCGATTGCTGACTGGGTTCCAGACCAAATCTACAACCTTCCAGGTGACGAAGTAGTTACTGCAACTCGTGTTAATAACTATGGTGAAACTAAAGATGGCGCAATCATCAACCACAGCCTCTATGCCGCTAAAACACGTACCTTTGGTAATGACTACCAAGGTAAATATGGTGGTGCCTTCCTTGATGAATTGAAACGTCTCTACCCACAAATCTTTGACCGTGTTCAAATCTCTAACGGTAAACGCATGACTACTGACGAGAAGATTACGAAGTGGTCTGCGAAGTACATGAATGGTACTAACATTCTTGACCGTGGTTCAGAGTACGTGCTTAAGAATGGTCTCAACGGTTACTACGGTACAAATGGTGGTAAGGTTAGCCTTCCAAAAGTTGTCGGAAGCAACCAATCAACTAATGGTGATAACCAAAACGGTGATGGTAGTGGTAAGTTTGAAAAACATCTCTTCTCTGTAAGATACCGTTATAACAATGGTCAATATGCTAAGAATGCCTTCATCAAAGATAACGACGGAAATGTCTACTACTTTGATAATACAGGCCGTATGGCAATCGGTGAAAAGACTATCGATGGTAAACAATACTTCTTCCTCGCTAATGGGGTGCAATTGCGTGATGGTTACCGTCAAAACCGTAGAGGTCAAGTATTCTACTACGACCAAAACGGTGTCTTGAATGCAAATGGTAAACAAGATCCAAAACCAGATAACAACAATAACAATACATCAGGCCACAACCAATTCGTACAAATTGGTAATAACGTTTGGGCATACTACGATGGTAATGGTAAACGTGTGACAGGTCACCAAAACATCAATGGTCAAGAACTCTTCTTCGATAACAATGGTGTCCAGGTTAAAGGGCGTACTGTTAACGAGAATGGAACAATCCGTTACTATGATGCAAACTCAGGTGAAATGGCTCGCAACCGTTTTGCTGAAATTGAACCAGGTGTTTGGGCTTACTTCAATAATGATGGAGCAGCCGTAAAAGGTTCACAAAATATCAATGGTCAAAACCTCTACTTTGATCAAAATGGTCGTCAGGTTAAAGGTGCTTTGGCTAATGTTGATGGCAACCTTCGTTACTATGATGTAAATTCAGGTGAGCTTTACCGTAATCAATTCCACGAAATTGATGGTAGCTGGTATTACTTCGATGGTAATGGTAATGCTGTCAAAGGCATGGTTACTATCAACGGACAAAACCTCCTCTTTGATAACAATGGTAAACAAATCAAAGGTCATTTGGTTCGTGTGAACGGCGTTGTTCGTTACTATGATCCAAATTCAGGTGAGATGGCTGTTAACCGTTGGGTTGAAGTGAGTCCAGGATGGTGGGTTTACTTTGATGCTCAAGGCCGAGGACAAATCTAATCGTTTCCAAACTGTATGAACCGAGACAGTAGTCTCGGTTTTTATGGCATAACTGGGTTTCCGTAAAGACTGAGATGTGGACTGTGAATAGTCATTTAACCCTTTTCTTGGCTGAGTTGTGAAATACCTATGACTATTTGGTGCCCAGAATGACAGCAAAATAGCCTAATCCCAATGACTATTATTAATGCACAATTTAATACGAGAAAGCTTTAAAATTAGGGATTTTCATTAAATGGTTCCAATCTATTGACGAAGCGTCAAAGTCAATCTATACTAGGAGTAATACCAGTTATTTATTGGCATCCCTAGTCGAGGACTAGTCGCAGGCTTGGCCTGTGTCATTCCTAATAGGCCATTTCTTTAATAAATACAGTAAGGCTCTAGCCATTCAAAGATGAGAAGTAGTTGTGATAGTTTATAGTGTATTTCTTACGAGAGTGTCTTTAGGGAGAGAAAACTCCATTAAAGACTCATCATTTAAGTTATCGGGCTAATCTCATTTTGATGTCACTTTCATAAACTACTTGATAGATATTGCACATTAAAGCACTATTTTTTCACTTAGGGGTTAAAATGATTAAAGTTCTTACACCTTACTTGTAAAAATTCGATTCTCGTATTATAGTATATATAAGAGATATCAAAAATTTTAATCTTTGATAAGAACTTGTTAGCTTCTCCGAGGGAAAATGAAATCTTAATAGAAAAGATTTCCATGAGAACTTAGCAAGTATAGGATTTTATTTCTCATAAAAAGAAGAAAGGGGGAGTATTTTTGAGAGCCTATAGGGAAGATGCGACTGAAGCAGCAGCAAGAACTGCTGAAAAGCATATTGCACATAAATCAGCGGACTCTGATTTGGTTGATACTATAGATCTTTCTAAATTATTGACTAACCCAAAAAGTCGCTCTGACCACAGTGCCCCCTCTCCATTAGATTTTGCTAGAGCTGACGAAGCCCTCTTTGATAATCATGCCCAATCGGAAACCGTGAGGATTCCATCAAAGCAAGAGATTATTTTTCAAGGAGCGGATTCTAAAACTCCAGACCCTGAAGTCATGGAAAATCATGTTTTTACGGGGACTAGAGATAGGAAGACTGGCTTAATCGAATGGGACAAGGACAGTTATACCTATCCTAAGATATCGGTACCAGTTGTCCAGGGCTATTTCGCTGACCAAAAAGAAGCGGGTTTTAACGTTGTCACACCCTATGTGCCAACGGTAACGGAACATGTGACCTATAGGAAATTGGGACGCATTATCCCTGTGACAGAAGATGGGGAATATATTCCAGGTGCTTTGACTAAGCAATATAACAATAACAAAAAAGATCCACGAAAGGCGGGTGAGACAGCAACACCAGCTGTTCAAGATTATATGACAGATATTAAAAGTGTAGTACCGAACAAACCAGGAGGGGATACTCCGGTTGTGTATCGTAAAATTTTCAAGAAAGCCAGCATCACTTATATTGATGAAACTACCGGTGCTTACTTGGTTAGTGACCAGTTGACCGGGGAATTGGGTGAAGCGATTGAATACGGAACAGCAACACGTATCAAGACTTTCAAGGACATGGGATATGACTTGATTCAGGACGAATTCCCTAAAGATGCCATTTTTGATGATAAGGATATTGATGATCAAGAGTGGTTTGTCCTCTTGCAACACGATGTTGCCAAGGTAGGGCCTGACCATGAGCAAGTCCCAGATACTCCAATCAATCCTAATAATCCAGATGGACCTAAGTGGCCATCTAAGTATGCTTACGAAAAAGAAGTAAGCTTCACAGTCTTTTACAAGAGTACAGACGGCAATGCGGATTTACCAGATGCCGATGTGCAAAAGGCCTATTGGGTCCGTACCCTTACCTTTGACAAGGTCACAGGTGAGCTTGTTGACGAGACAGAATGGTCACCAAACAAGACCAAGTATTATGACATCTATGCACCAGTTGTTTTAGGCTATTTTGCAGATAGAGTAGAAGTTAAAGGTAGAGAAGTTACTGAAGATAACATCGAAGAAACCATTACCTACGTTCCACTTGGTAAAATCATTCCTATTGATGCAAATGGACGCTTGATTCCAAACGTTCCAACGCCAACCTTCAACAACGATGCCAATAACCCAACTAAGGTTAGTGAGACACTTGTTCCTCACATTCCGGGTTACCGTCCAATGCAACAAAGTGTCATGCCTGAGAGCTTGACAGACGATATTCTTGTTGAGTACGCTCCAATCCTTGAAGATGTAACGCAACCAACCTTGCAAACGGTCTTCTTCAAAGGAGCTGGCGAAGCAACACCGTCTGTTAATATCCAGTCTGACTTTACTTTCACTGGTAAGTACAATCAAGCAGAAGACACTTACACTTGGGATCAAGACAGCTATACCTTTGCTAAGGTTAATGTCCCAGTTATCGAAGGTTACTATGCGGACAAGGCAGTGGCTGGTATGCAGATTGTTACACCTGATAAACCAGAAGCTACAGACAGTGTTGTCTATAAAGAACTCGGTAAGATTATCCCTGTTGATACCTTTGGTAATCCAATCGCGGATGCAGAACCAGTTCATTATGCTAATGATCCTCAAGATGCTACGCAAGTTA
This sequence comes from Streptococcus salivarius, assembly GCF_000785515.1. Classification (NCBI taxonomy): domain Bacteria; kingdom Bacillati; phylum Bacillota; class Bacilli; order Lactobacillales; family Streptococcaceae; genus Streptococcus; species Streptococcus salivarius. Next base: position 1,517,090 of record NZ_CP009913.1, on the reverse strand, counting down.
TTGAAACACCAGCACCACAAGTTGCCGGCTACCAGGCTGAAAGTGAATTGGTATTGCCAATTGACCTCAGCATGGACCAAACCTTGGTTTACGAACCAATCTTGGATGATATCACACAAGATACGAAACAAACGGTTACCTTCCAAGGTGCAGGCTACAAAGATCCAGTTATCAACATTCAAGATAGCTTCAGCTTCCACGGTAAGTTTAACCAAGTGGAACAAACAAGCACTTGGGATCAAGAAAGCTTCACTTATGATGTTGTAGAAGTTCCAGTAGTTGAAGGCTTCTATGCAGATAAACGTCAAGCTGGTGGTCTTGAAGTTCGCCCAGACCTTCCAGAAGTGGAAGATACTGTTACTTACACAGAACTTGGTAAGATTATTCCAGTAGATGATTATGGTACACCAATCGAAAATGCACCTACTCCAAGCTACAACAACGATCCTGAAGATCCAACCATGGCTATGGAAACAGTCGTTCCAGATGTTCTTGGTTACATTTCTGAAAAGGCCTTTATTACTCCAGAACACCCAGGTCAAGATACCAACGTGGTTTATGCTAAGGATGAGCAAAAAGCTATTATCCTTTACATGAATGAGCTTGATAAGTCAGAATTGACTCGTGATGTTGTTGTCGGAAGCTCAGGTGAGAAGATTGACTACTCTACTGATGAACAAATCGCAAACTTGCTCAAACAAGGTTATGAACTTGTCAACGATGGTTATGCAGAAGCCTTTGACCACACTTACAACGGTGATTCTGACTTTGATCAAGTCTTCGAAGTGGTTCTTCGTGAACGTTTGGTTCTTATCGACCCAGATATGCCAGCACCAGTTGCAGGTGAAGTCGTAGATCCAAATGATGTGAATAGCCCAGTTTGGCCAAATAGCGTAGAAATGCTTGAAAACCGTGCCGATGTGACACGTACCATCCAGTATGTCTTCGAAGAAGGTGGCTTGGCTAGCGACGACTACGTTGAAGTTCTTGATTTCAAACGTTTGGCTAATGTAAACCTTGTGACAGGTGCTATCAATTATGAAGCATGGTCAAGTACTCAAGCTGGCTTCTCAGCTGTTCCTTCACCAGAGGTTGTCGGATTTACACCAGACCGTATAGAAGTCGCTGAAATGACAGATGTTTCTGTGGAAACTCCTGAAATCATGGAAGTGGTTACTTACCTCAAGGATGCTCAGAAAGCTACAGTCACTTATGTTGACGGTACAACTCGTAAGAAACTTGAAGTGGTTGACTTGCTTGGTAAATCAGGCGAAGTGATTGAATACTCAACAATCGAACGTATCAAGTACTATAGCGACCGTGGTTATACTCTTCTTGCTGATGGCTTCACAAACGGCGTTATCTTTGATGGCGATTCTCATGTTGACCAAAACTTCATGGTTACCCTTCGTCATGGTACCGTTCAAGTAGGTCCAGATAACATCCAAGAAGCTGGTACACCAATCAACCCAGCAAATCCAGATGGTGCCAAATGGCCAGAACGCGAAAGCTACATCAAAGACGTAACCTTCACAGTTCTCTACACATCTAGCGATGGACAAGCAGAACTTCCTGCCAATAACATCCAAACTGCTCAATGGACACGTAGCTTGACTATTGATAAGGTTACAGGTGAAGAGCTTGGTTCAAGCTACTGGACTTCAAATAAAGGTCAGTTTGAAACAGTCATCACTCCTGAAGTAGAAGGTTACAGTGCTGATAAGGACAAGGTTGAAGGTAAGACAGTAGGTCAACGTAACCTTGAAGAAACCGTTGTTTATATCCCGCTTACAGGCGATATTAACGGTAAACCTAAGGAAGACAAGGCAGACGATATCGTTGTTGAAGAAATCCAAGACCTAGAAGTTCTCGACCAAGTCGAAGAGCAAGTGGAAGCTCATGATGGACCAGTCACTTATGGACCAGGCGATGACTTTGAAGCACCTGTTTCAAGTCAAGCTGAGGGTAAAGGCTCTAAACACAAGATGCCAATTAATCTCTCAAATGAGGAAGAAGCAAGCAAAGGTAAGATTGAAGAAACCATCAATATCGCAGGCTTCACCGTATCGGTAACAGGTCTAGGACTTGGCCGCAACGGACGTAAAAAGAAAAATAAAAAAGATCACAAAGATCAAAAGGACAAATAATATAAAGCCCTGAATGACTCAGGCATGCCCAGACAGAAAGAAAATCTCAAGTTGCTTAGTGCACTTGGGATTTTTTTGTGGATTACCTAACTGAGGTCTGTGGAAACTAAGTATTATAAACGTAAAAGAAGGCGTCAAAACATAAACAGACATTGATTAAATTGATGATAAAAACTATAATCTAGTTACAAGAGCTATGCACATAAATGCTCATTCCATTATTGTTAATGACTGGTTTTTCAATTCATGGTCGTTATAAAAAGAGGTACTATGTCTATTTCGTTTACTTATTGTGGCGTTGCATGTGGCGTCATCTCCATTGATAATCAATTTCATATCGGAATTGATCCTGACTTATCACCTAAGGGAACTTTGGTCCCTTTTAAAGGATTTGTCTCCGAGAAACAAACTGATGTTCATAAGGATAAGTCTCTTCTTAGTAAAGTTGATGTATGGCTAATTACTCATGGGCATCAAGATCATTTGGATGATGTAGGGAAAGATTATTTGAAGGGTAAAACAGTCATTTCTCCTAATAAGAAAATCTTAAATGGGTTATCTGGCTTAAATAACTTTGTTTTAAAATGGGGAGAAGAACAATCATTTCAAGTCGCTGACTATTGTATCACCATTAAAGCACTACCGGCTTATCATGCCAGCAACTACATCATACGAAAGATTGTTGGTAAAGTGAATGGTTATCAAATATCAATTACAAGTTCGTCAGAAACTAAAGTCATTTATTTTACCGGTGATACTGTTTTGTACCCAGGTTTAACAAAAAATGTTCCTCAAAATATAGATGCTATATTTGCTAATTTAGGCGCTGTAAAATCAGGTTCATTTGGTGGACCATTTACCATGGACTTGAAGATGTTAAATCGAATGAAAGATCTCCTTCAACCTAAAAGGATTTATCCCATTCATATAGATGATTATAGTCATTACAAGACAACTAAAAAAGAAGTTGAAGCAGCAGGCTATAAGGTTTTAGCTGTAGGTGAGACCATCGATATATAATTAAGTAGAATAAAGACTTTACATACTTTTGTATGGGAGTCTCACTTGTGGTAACATCACTTCTATACTACAATATAGGAAAACAATCATAAAAGGAGTATGCCATGCCAACTGAATATGAAAAGATGATAGCGGGTGACTTTTATAAACCAAGCGATCCTGAGTTACGTGCTCTAGCGGCCAGCTCAAGAGAAAAACAATGGGCCTTCAATGCTGAACATGACCGCCTCAAGAGGGCAGAGATTGTCAAATCTTGGTTTGGTTCGACTGGTGAAAATGTTGCCATGAATCCTCAGTTCGTTACGGATTACGGTGTTAATATCCATATTGGTGAAAATTTCTATTCCAACTGGAATTTGACTATGCTGGATATCTGTCCTATCACGATTGGTGACAATGCCATGATTGGCCCTAATTGTCAGTTTTTGACGCCCTTGCATCCGCTTGATCCAACCGAGCGTAATTCAGGCATTGAATATGGTGCTCCAATTACGATCGGTGATAATTTCTGGGCCGGTGGAGGCGTGACTATCCTCCCAGGAGTGACCTTAGGGGATAATGTAGTTGCTGGAGCAGGAGCCGTGGTAACCAAGTCCTTCGGTGACAATGTGGTTCTAGGTGGGAATCCGGCGCGTGTAATTAAGGAAATTCCTGTAAAGAAAGACTAAATATAGCAACTCAAGGATTCTAGGTCCTTGAGTTTTCTATTTTTTGAAAGAATCTATTGACTTGAGCTAATAATTCTTCTATACTGCTAGTTAGCTAACAATATAGTTAAGGAGTCATTTTTTTGGACCATTTTGGACGCTTGTTAAAACAAGCCAATAATAATATGATGCGTCATTTTGACCAGTTTGCTAGGCAGTATGACTTGACTGGAAATCAGATGGCTGTCATTGATTTTATAACCAATTATGCGGATCAAGAAGTCTTTCAACGTGACATTGAGCACGAATTTGAAATTCAGCGTTCGACAACGACAGTGCTCTTACAGCGAATGGAGAAGAAAGGCCTGATCGAACGCCACACATCTTCAAAAGATGCTAGGCAAAAGGCAGTTGTTCTCACGGATAAAGCCCTTAATATCGCTTCTGCCTGTCAATCTTATCTTCGAAAAGAGGAAGAAGAGTTTGCCCAGCAATTTTCAGCTAAAGAGAGAGAAGTCTTTCTCAAAATCTTACAACACTACCGTAATATTTAAGTTTATCTAGGAGGAACAAATACTTATGTCAGACGAAAAAATCTCCACCAAGGTCCTGTGTGCCATCTTTGCGACAGGAATCCTTTCATTTTGTGGAGTAGCTGGTGAAACAGCTATGAACATCACCTTTCCTGTATTGATGAAGGCATTCTCAGTCAATACGTCAACCGTACAGTGGGTTACAACCATTTATCTCCTAGTGGTCGCTTGTGTGGTTCCCTTATCTGCCTATCTCAAGCGCTCGTTTAAGATGAAAACCATCTTTCTGGTCGCAAACCTCTTGTCTATTTTAGGTGTTCTCATCGACTTTATAGCGCCTAGTTTTAGCTTTGTTGTTTTGGGACGATTGGTTCAAGGGATGGGTGTTGGTTTTGCCCTACCTCTCATGTTTAACATCATTTTGGAGCAGGTGCCAAGTCGTAAGATTGGTCTCATGATGGGAGTTGGAACACTGATTACAGCCGTTGCTCCAGCCATTGGCCCGACTGTTGGTGGTCTCTTGACAGCACACTTTGGTTGGCGTTCTATCTTCCTCGTCCAGTTTCCTATTCTATTGGCTTCACTGATTGCAGGGATTCGCTCAATTGAGCAAAAGAGTGAGGTGCAACGTGAATCTTTGGATTTTCTCAGTCTACTAGCTACTATCTTTCTTTTCTTGGGCTTGATTTTAGGCCTTCATGGGGTTGCTGACCATGCTTTCGTTAGTTTCTCAGTTCTTGGTTGGCTTTTGATTGGTATCTTAGGTCTTGTCCTTTTGATTTGGCGTTCAACAACATTGGACAAGCCTATTATCAACCTCTCTATTTTGAAAAATCGTAAACTGACAGGTCATATCATCGCTTTCTTCTCTTTCCAATTGGGGTCCCTTGCGATGAGTTTTCTCTTGCCAAACTATGTGCAATTGGTTAACCACTCGAATACAACTTCTGCAGCCTTAATGTTGCTTCCAGGTGCTATTATCGGTGCAGGATTCGCTCCGTTCTCAGGTATCATTTTAGATAAGATGGGAGCACGTAAACCGATTCTGATTGGAGCAATCCTTATCGTACTTGCACAGTTGTTATTTAGCTTGTTTGGTCTCTCTCTTTCCAATACGTTGATCCTCGTCTTTTACATGATTTTCATGACGGGGCTTGGCGTTTCCTTTGGTAATGTCATGACCAATGGACAGAAACAACTGTCACTTGATCAACGCGCTGATGCCAATGCCATTTTTAATACGCTCCAACAATTTGCAGGAGCAGTGGGAACAACCCTAGCATCTCTAATTGTTGCTATGAGTCAAGCTAATCACAAGGTTGACTTTGCACAAGCAACGGCTCAAGGTAGTCGAAATGGCTTTATGGTCTTATTTGCTCTAGCCATTTTCCAACTCCTTGTCTTAGTTAGCGTAGTCAAAAAGAATGATTAATAACAAGTTTGAAGCAAAGGAAACATGCTTTCCCTTGCTTTTTCTTTTCTTAAATGAAATACTAATCTTACTGCAAATTTTAGTGTTGCTTTAAGGTTTATGACTTATAATAACCTTAAAGAATTAACCAGTCTTCGATGAAGATACTAGAAGGAAGGGAAGGCCCATGTCTTTACTTAAGAAAATTCATCCTGACCAGCCGCTCAAGGAACTGAGATGGTTTGATATCGGTATTGTTACGCTGATTATGTTTGGTCAGTTTATTGTTCGTTCGACACAGATGTATTTGGCCAGTTTGTCTCCAAGCCTTTCTACCGCAATCAGTGAGACATCAACAAATACAGCCAGTGAAGGAGCAGCTTACTCTAGCAATTTCACCTTGCAGATTATCCTCCTAGCCTTAGCGATTATTTATCTCTGGATACGTCATTTTGACTTTAAACAATTGCCAATCCGTCTAAAGTGGTCTGTTCTCTTTTGGGTACCCTTTATTTTCGCTATCATGGGCTTATTTGCTGATATGGTAAGTACTTTGTCAGGACAATATAATTATTTTAGTCCTCAGGTTCTAGCTTTTATTAGCCCTATGGCTGTGATTGATAAGTTTATGGCATTGTCACCTATGGCGATTGCTTATGGTTTGCTCAACGGTTTCTACGAAGAATTTTTCTTCCTAGGACTCTTGACCTCGGTTAAGGATAAGTATAAGTGGTTGGTCTTGCTCTTTTCAACCGTTGTTCGTGTGTCCTTCCATACCTATCAGGGTATGCTATGGGCTCTGGTTATCGGTGTGGCCTTTGGTCTCCTCTATTATTTCCTTTATAAATACAAGGTTAAAAACTTGCTTCCATTTTTCCTCGTTCATGCCTTAGCAGATATGTTTGGCTCGAGCTTAATTTATCTCTTGGTAAACTGGAATTATTAGTCAAACAACTCCCTTCGTTTAAGTACGAGGGGAATTTTTGTGCTCAATTAACCCAAGAAAAACTCTAAACGACTAGCTGATTGTAATGATTATTGATTAGGAAAAGATTTGATTTTTATTAAAAATATGAGATAATAGATTTGGACTAATTTTAAAACAGCAATTTTAGAGGGAGACAATGATGTCAAAACGACTATTTTCGGATGAGCCGAATGCCCCCAAACCCCTTAAGGAGCTTTTCTGGGAAAATGCAGAAAAAGCTCGTATGGGGGAATTTTGGAAAGACAAAAAGAGTTACAGAGAGCTCTCAGAAGCCACGGGGATTCCATCAGGAAGCCTTCGGATGCTTTTTATGAACAAGCCTAAGGGAAATATCCCAAAGATTGTAACCATTACTAACGGTCTGGCCAAGGTGACTGGGAAAAACATTACACTTGGAAAGCTCTTGGCTCGAGACAATCAGTATGAAGTTTTTGAGTTTCCAAGAGATCCTGATCAAGTCACCCAAAACTTGTGGCACAATATTCGCAAGAAGCTGGAAATCACGGAAGATATGGATGAGGGAGAAGTCAGAGAACGTATGACAGCATTTGTAGTCTCATCTGGTATGGCTCAAACCAACTATAACCTGATCAATCAAAGCGGAACAGTTTCCCTTGATACTTTGGAAAAATTTTCAAAAAGACTTAGAGTTGAGCCTTATGAATTGTTGGCTACCATCAGACGAAGGGAGATTATTGATAGGGATGATTTCCCTGTTCCTAAGGAAAATGTTAGCGACTACCACATCGATATTGGCAAGCTCAATACTTTCATTAAATCACAACCTTACTCGCCCAACGGTCAAGAGGCAGCCTCTGCAGACTTAAGCCCACAGAATCTTTATCATTATTATTCAAAAGGAACTATCGGAGATATGCCCATAAAAACGGCCTATAAGTTTAAAAGACTTGTAGATATTTATGAAGCGGAATATGGTCCCCTTGAACCTTCAAGTCGAGTTTTAGATGTCAAGGAACTGGAAAGCTTCCTTTATAGCGGTATGATTACTGGTTATGCCATTGCTAAGACAGGGTTGATGAATGCGACCAATGGAAATCTCTATATTAAGGGCAAACGTCCTATCGAATCCATGCAACTGGATCGTGCCTTCGGTCTCTATAAACACCTAAAAAGACTGAAAAAGGAGCAATAAATTCTTTACCTAACAAAAAGCCAAAATCAGAATGCTGATTTTGGCTTTTTGTTTGTTTTTTTATCTGTATGACTAGTAAGAATAATTTTAGTCGATTTTCACACTTATTTTACAATTGCTTCGCACGTCCATTTTCATCAAAGTGATAAGTCACACCATTGATGGTACGTGTTTGGTTGGTTACAAGCTCACCAGAGTTTTCGTCATAATAACGAGTTCCCTTGTAGTCTGTAACGAAATCACCCTTCACTTGTTTACCTTCATAATCAAAGTAGAGGTGTTGACCATTGACGACTTGATCGAAGAGGAGAGCCTTACCATCGTTACCGAAGTAGTACCAGTTGCCTTTCCAATTAACGAATTGATTGGTTACAGCAGCTCCAGTCTCAGCATCGAAGTAGTAGTAACTATAGAGTTTAGGTTTGATGATAGTACTGCTAGATGTATGAGGATATCTAGATGATTCTTTTTGCTCAGGACTAAGCACTTCATCTTTTGCGAGAAAACCAGTAACTGAGCTAACTGACCAGGTATTATCAAGGTAATAGAGTTTGCCATCTATTTCTTGAAGACCTAAAAGTTTGTTACCATTTTCATCAGTATAGTACCATTGAGGGCCTACTTGATGGAATCCTTTTTCTCTGACTGCGGCTCCAGTAACTTTATCATAGAAAGGTCCAGAACCGTAAGGTCCAAAAGTTCCTCGACGGGCTTGTCCATCTTCATAGAACGAATAGGTTACACCATTAATGGTTTGAGAATCAGAAAGTGGTTTTCCATCTTTATCATAATAGAAGAGACCATTATCAACATGAACAAATTGGTTCCGTGGGACTTCCTTCTGTTCACCGGTATCCTTATCATAGTAGTGGCCGTTTTTAACCACGTTTTTGAATTGTGTTCCGAGGTGGTCGTCAAAGTAGACAGGGACACCATCAATGGTATGAGCACCTTTTAGAATATTACCTTGTTTATCTGCATAGAACCACTTACCTCGAGTTGTAAAGTAACGACCCTTAACAAGTTCACCAGTATCCTTGTCGTAATACTTAACTGGGGTACCGAAGACAACAAAGTTATCATAGAGAACATTAATGCCATCTTCATCTACAAAGTCATCTTTAGCTTGTATTCCAAATACCTTGTCGAAATGCACCTGAACGCCATTGATGACGTGGTCCCCTTTAAGGATTTTTCCATTTGAACCGACATAATACCAATGGTTATTAATATTATGGTAACGATTTTTTTCGAGTGTGATTCTCGCACCAGAGTCTTTATCATAGTAGTAACCGTCGTCTCCAAAATCACCTTTAATTTGTCGGCCATAATAAGAATCAAAGTAGACAGGAACATTATTTATGGTTTGTGAACCTTTTAATGGTTTTCCTTCAGCATCCACATAGTACCAATATTTGTCTACATTGACATAACGGTTGGTCACGAGTGCACCAGTTGAGGTATCATAGTATTTACCATTACCTCCAAAGTCACCTTTCACTTGAGCACCGGTCTTATTATCGAAATAGTACTCTTTACCATCAATAAGAGTAGCACCTTTCACGGGGGTACCTTTTGCGCCAATAAAGTAGTTTTTGTCTTTAACTGTTACGAATCGGTTAGTTACTAGCTTACCAGTGTGTTCATCATAATAGCGGTTTTCCTTATCGAAATCACCTTTTATTTGAATACCATTTTCATCGAAATAGACCTGAGCCCCATTGATGATATGGCTACCCTTTATGATTTGTCCGCTATTATTGAGATAATACCATTTTCCTTTGATTTCAACAAAACGATTGGTTCCTAAATTAACGAAAACACCATCCTGATCGTAAAAGTGTCCATTAGGAGCAAAGCGGTCAATGATTTGAGTACCGGATTTATCATCAAAGTATACTGATCTACGATTAATTCGATACTCACCTTTCACGGGGTTCCCATTATCATCTAGATAGTAACGTTCATATTGTTTCGTATCGTTGCTGTAGGCTACGATAAATTGACTTTTGAGAAGGGCACCAGAATCTTTGTCATAGAAATTTAGTTTTTTAGCATTATTAGGATCCTTTGCAAAAACGCCTTTAGCTTGCACGCCATTTTCTTTATCGAAATAGACTTGAACCCCATCAATAGTTTGTGGTCCAGTCAGGTCATTACCATTGGCATCTCGGTAATGCCATTTACCGTTTTGGTCACTGTAATATTGACCACCTGTAATGTTTACGTTCTCATTAATAACAGGAGTTGTTGTAGTTGTTTCACTAGTTACACTGTCTCTTGTTGAAGCTGCGTGTGCTTCAACGGTTGTTGTTTCAGTAGGTGCTTGACTTTTATTAGTGGTTGCAGAAGTTGTTCCTCTAGTATTTTCCGAACTTGCTAACTCTGGAGCACTTGTTGAACTTTCAGCAGAAGATATTGCTTCAATACCCTTTGTTTCAACTAAGTCTGCTGTTGTTTCAACATTGGCTGTAACACTTGTTGTTGTGTCAATCTTGTGTGTTTCACCAGTAGTTACTTCATCCGCAAAAGCAGCTCCTGCAATAAGCGCAAAACTTGCAAGAGCTGATGCACATGAAAATGCAATAAGATACTTTTTAGATATTTGATGTTTGACCTTATTATTTGTTTCCATAACAAATACCTCCCCTTTTTAATTTATATTATAATGCAATAAGAAAGCCTTTTCAATATTAAAAATAAAAAGGCTTTCTTTTAATGTGAAGAGATTGATAAAAGAGAATAACATCTATTTTTCTGGCTATTAGGTGAGATTTTTCCAGTTCTTAGTAATTCAAACAATTATCAAAAAACAAAAAAAATCCAGGACCTGCGCCCTGGATTTAGGAGATTATGAAAAAGAAAAGTTTTAGGATGCTTATAGTATATAAAGCAAAGCCTAAAGTTTTCTTAAAGTGGACAAAATTAATTTTCGTGGATTTTAAAAAGGAAGTTGAAATTAATCAACTTCCTCTAGTATAGATATCTGTGAGAAAAACTTAGTCTATTTTACTAAAATCCTTATAATTGCTTCGCACGTCCATTTTCATCAAAGTGATAAGTCACACCATTGATGGTACGTGTTTGGTTGGTTACGAGCTCACCAGAGTTTTCATCATAATAACGAGTTCCCTTGTAGTCTGTAACGAAATCGCCCTTAACTTGTTTACCTTCATAATCGAAGTAGAGGTGTTGACCATTAACGACTTGATCGAAGAGGAGAGCCTTACCATCCTTACCAAAGTAGTACCAGTGTCCATCTGCGTAGACGAATTGGTTAGTTACCGCAGCTCCAGTTTCAGCGTCGAAGTAGTAAGTTGGATTGTCTTCTGCTCTATTTGGGAAGGAAATATAAAAGTAAGGTCTAGCTAATTGTCCACGAACTTGTTCGTGCGTTTCGTATTTGTTCATTGGATTGGCAGAGAAATAGTAAAGTTTTCCATCAATTTTTTTGAAACCTGCGACTTTTTTACCATTTTCTAGGTAGAACCAACTACCGCGAGATTTAACAAAACCAGTTTTTTCTACAGCTTCGCCAGTTTCATCATCATAGTAAGGTGGATTTTGATATATGTTAAAGGAACCACGAAGGACCCTTCCGTTTTGCTCAATATAGTAATCCTTACCATCAATACTTATATTCCCAGTTCGTCCATTACTGCTAAGGTAGTATAAATCATTACCAATCTTTATAAACTGATCATGAGGGAGTTCTTTCCCTGCACCACTATCTTTATCGTAGTAGTAACCATTAAGAACAGCATCCTTAGCTTGAACACCATCATCATCAAAGTAAACGTGTACCCCATCAATGGTTTGTGAGCCTTTAAGGATATTTCCTTCCGCATCTGCATAGTACCATTTACCATCATGGCTGAAGTATTGACCTTTTACAAGAGCTCCAGAATTTTTATCATAGAACTTACTAGGTGTTTCATAAGTATTGTAGTTATCTTCACTGATTACTCGACCATTAGAATCAACTAATTCCCCCTTAGTTTGAATACCGTTATATGGATTAAAATTGACTTGAACTCCATCAATGATTTGGTCCCCTTTTAGAATCTTGCCTTCAGCATTGACGTAGTACCAATTATCATTAACTTGGACATAGCGATTTGTCCCTAAATATACTTTAGCACCAGAATCTTTGTCGTAGAAGTAGCCATCGTTACCAAAGACACCTTTGGCTTGTCTACCCCCATAAGGATCAAAGTATACAGGAACATTGTTAATAGTTTGAGAGCCTTTAAGTGGTTTTCCGTCATTGTCTACATAATACCAGTCTTTGCCAACTTGGACATAACTATTGGTTACAAGTGCACCAGTAATTCCATCATAGTATTTATCGTTACTAGCAAAATCTCCCTTAACTTGGGCTCCAGTTTTCTCGTCAAAGAAGTACTCAGTGTTGTCAATGACTGTTGCTCCTTTGATGGCTTTGCTATCGGAACCGATAAAGTAGGTTTTGTCTTTGACTGTTACGAAACGATTAGTAACTAAATTTCCAGAGTCTTTATCGTGAAATTGTTTGTTGTAGTCAAAATCTCCTTTAACCTGTTTACCACCATATTCAAAATAAACGTGAGCGCCGTCAATAGTTTGCTCACCTCTCAAGATTTTTCCATCTTCACCGACATAGTACCAGTTGCCTTTGACCTGAACATAACGATTGATACCAAGGTTGACACGATTACCGTCTTGATCGTAAAAATAGCCATCGTCAGCAAAATTGTCGAAAACCTGGCTTCCCTCGTAGGTATCGAAGTAGACTTGTTTACCGTCAATTGTTTGAGGACCAGTTAACCGAATTCCTTGGTCGTTAACATAATAACGTTCATTTCGATGTTTGTAAGGATTATAAGCGATAACGTATTGATTGGTGGCAAGAGCACCAGTATCCTTATCGTAGTATCGAGATTTATTATCTCCCTCATCTTTGACAAAATAACCTTTGACTTGAGCTCCGTATGATCGAAAGTAAACCTTAATGCCATCAATGATTTGTGGTCCCTTTAAAATAGCACCATCATTTCCAGCATAGTACCATTCACCGTTTAATTCGAAATAGCGGTTTGTTCCGAAATCCACTTGTTTACCATATTTGTCATAATAACGGCCATCAGGAGCAAAATTGTTTTTAATTAGTTCACCATACTGCTCAAAATAATACCACGCTCCATTAACTTCTTTGGAACCAATTGTCTTATTACCATTTTCATCAACGTAATAGGTTCTACCATATTCTTCAACGAATTTATTAGTAACAAGAGCACCAGAGTCTTTGTCATAATAGTGACCGTCCCAGCCAAAGTTCCCTTTAACCTGAACACCGCTTGGATTGAAGTAGACCTTAACGCCATCAATAGTTTGTGGTCCAGTCAGGTCTTTACCGCTAGCATCTTTATAATGCCAGTAGCCATGTTCGTCTCTATAGTATTGACCACCAGTGACATTGGTTTCACTATTGGTATCTGCGGTTGCTGTTGCCGTTTCACCGGCAACTCGGTCTGTAGTTACAGCCTCACGTGTTTGGCCTGTGGCTGATTCTGTTGAAGCTTGGCTTTCACTTGCAGTTGTTGAGGCTATTTCACTAGCGTTTTCCGAACTTGCAGCAGAAGGTGTGGCTTGTTCTGAGACATTTGTAGTGCTTTCAGTGCTAGTCACATTTTCAGCAGTAGCAGGTGCTTCGACAACCTTTGTTTCAACGAGGTCTGCTGTGGTTTCCAGATTGGCAGTGGTAGCAGCAGTTGCATCAAGGTTTGATGCGTTGTCAGTTTTAGCTTCCTCAGCGAAGGCAGGTTTTGCGATAAAGGCAAAACTTGCAAGAGCAGTTGCACATGAGAATGCAATCAGACGTTTTTTGGACCTAGGTCCAGTAAAATTAGAATGTACTTTCATACTTTTTCCTCCTTTTTCCTAAGTCTTATTATAGCGCTATTTTAGAGACTTTCAAGGAAATATAAGAAATTTAGACAAAAATAAGAAAACGATTACATTATAAAGTGACTAACAAGGTAAATGTCACAATTTTAGCAGTCATAAGAGTAAAAAAAACAAAAAATCCAGGACCTGAGCCCTGGATTTAGGAGATTATGAAAAAGAAAAGTTTTAGGATAGTTGTAGTATATAGAGCATAGCCTAAAGTTTTCTTAAAGTAAGGAATAGCTTAAACTTTAGTCGCGTTACCATTTTCATCAAAATGATAAGTTACACCTTTGATAGTACGTGTTTGGTTAGTGACGAGTTCACCAGAGTTTTCATCGTAGTAGTGACCATCTGGTGCAAAAGCGCCTTTAACTTGTCTACCATGATTTTTATCGAAGTAAAGTTGTTGTCCATTAATCTGAACGGCACCAGTAGCTGCTGAACCATCCGCATAGAAGTAGTACCAGTAATTACCCCATTGATAGAAACGATTTTTAATTGCTCTACCGTCATGACCGAAGTAGTAGATTTTACCATCGATGTAATTAATACTGTCTTGCCACATGTCACCCAGTTGGGTGTACTTATAGGCACCTCCTCGACGGAAGTAATATAAATCACCATTGATTTCATGAAGTCCAAGGACTTTGTTACCTTTCTCGTCAAGATAGTAAGTTAAGCCTCTGTTATCTTTAACAAACCCAGCTTTGGTTACTTTGCGACCATTATCTTTATCGTAATAGTACTCAGGCATATAGACGCCATCTTGACCAAATCCTCCTTTAGCTTGTACCCCTCGATAGTTGAAGAAGACATCTTGTCCATCGATATTTCGAGCTCCCTTGACTGGCTTACCGTCTTTACCTACATAGAACCAATTACCCATGTATTCAACATAACGATTGGTTACAAGATTTCCAGAATTAATATCGTAGAATGCGTATAAATCACCGTAGGAATCACCATAAGCACCTTTAACCTGTTGACCATTGTCGCGGAAAAATAACTTTTGACCGTTAATGATTTGAGCACCAGTGAGGTTGTCTCCATTTGCGTTCTTATAATACCAGTTTCCATTATCGTCGCTATAATAACCATTTGGGTTAGGAGCATCCATACCTACGCCGTTTTCATCAAATCGATAGGTCATACCATTAATTGTTAGAGTGGTGTTAGAGACGCGTGCTCCAGAATTAGGATCATAGTAGCGAAGAACACCATTGTCGAGAACAAGCTCTCCCTTAGCTTGACGACCATTAGCATATAGGTAAACGATTTGACCGTCTATATTGACTTCACCATCTTGAGGACGAATAGCATTTCCATCTGCACCATAATAGTACCAGCCATCATTTTCTTGGACATAGCGATTTTTAACGGCTTGACCAGTAACTGAGTCAAAATAGTAGCGACGGGTAATATTAGTAGGGGTACCAAAACCATAAGTACGTGGTGAATTTTGCCCTTCTTCTAGTAAAATGCTGATTCCTTTTTGTAGGACGCCGGTATCAACAGGAGAGGCAGCTTCACGTGCTTTAAAATAGTAGATATTACCATCAATTTCACGTATTCCTGTAAATTTAGAACCATCGTTCTTGATGTAAAAGGTTTGGCCTTTTTTATTCTGAACTAGACCTTCTTTTCGGACCCTTGCACCAGAGTTAGAGTCGTAATAGAAAGTTTGATCTGGATAGCTATAGTCCTCTCCGCTAAAGTCACCTTTGATTTGAACACCTTTATAATCGAAGTAGACTTCTTGACCATTGATAGTTTGTTCTCCAGTGAGTGGATAGCCATCTTTACCTAAATAGTACCAATTACCTTGGGATTCAAGGTATCGATTCGTCCATAGTTGCCCAGTATCAACATCGTAGTAACGAAATAGATTATTATTCCTATCGAGTAAAGGCCCCTTAACTTGTTGCCCATTACTGCGGAAATAAACATTTTGGCCATCGATAGTCTGTTCGCCTACGAGGTTTTTACCACTGGCATCTTTATAATACCAGTTGCCTTGGTCATCACTATAGTATTGACCACCAGTGACGTTTGTTTCATTAGGTACTGAAGCTGTCTCATTGGCAGCTCGGTCTGTAGTTACAGCATCACGTGTTTGGCCTGTGGCTGATTCCGCAGGTGCTTGACTTTCGCTTGCAGTTGTTGAAGCTGTTTCACTGGCAGTTTCAGAACTTGCTGTAGAAGTTGAGGCTTGTTCTGAGACATTTGTGGTGTTTTCTGTGCTAGCCACATTTTCAGTAGTAGCAGGAGCTTCGACAACCTTTGTTTCTACGAGGTCTGCTGTGGTTTCCACATTGGCAGTGGTAGCAGCAGTCACATCAAGGTTTGATGAGTTATCAGCTTTAGCTTCCTCAGCGAAGGCAGGTCTTGCGATAAAGGCAAGACTTGCAAGAGCAGTTGCACATGAGAATGCAATCAGACGTTTTTTGGACTTAGGTCCAGTAAAATTAGAATGTACTTTCATACTTTTTCCTCCATTTCCTAAGTCCTATTATAGCGCTATTTTAGAGACTTTCAAGAAAAAATAAGAAATTTAGACAAAAATAAGAAAACGATTACATTGTGATGCGAGTGAGAGAGGGGATGATTTTAGTTGCTACAGACTTTTCTAAAAACAAAAAAATCCAGGACCTATGCCCTGGATTTAGGAGATTATGAAAAAGAAAAGTTTTAGGATGGTTATAGTATATAAAGCAAAGCCTAAAGTTTTCTTAAAGTGGAAGATGGAATTACTTTTTCATAATGCTTACTGCTCACTTACACTAATTGAGGAGTTTTCCATTTCCCTCAGCATCAAAATGGTAGGTCTTACCTTCGATAGTGAGGGTAGTGTTCTCAGTACGTGCACCACTGTTAGGATCATAATAATGAAGTTTATCATTTACAGTGACTAGTTCCCCTTTAGCTTGTTTGCCATCTCTATGGAAATAGACATGAGCCCCATCAATAGTTTGTTCACCGGTTAGTGCATACCAATTAGGTCCAAAGTAATACCAGTTACCATTAACCTCTTTATATTGATTTTTTATAGCAGTAGCTGTTTCCTTATCAAAGTAATAGATATGGCTACCATTAGGAATAAGTGATGGGAAATAGTCTTTAGTCAAGCCATTCGCCCTAACCCTACCATCAGCATATTTATTTGTCGGAGCATCAAACATATAAAGTTCTCCGTTGATAATGTGAAGCCCTAATGGGACGTGACCAGAAGCGGTAATGTAATATCTATTACCGTTTTTGGCCTTAACGAATTGAGGCCCTTTGACTTCTTTGTTATTCAAATCGTAGAATGAAGAGTAGCCGTAAGGATATAGAAATTCTTCTCTAGCAAGGTGGGGATCTGCACCGCCCGTAAAGGTATACTCTTTACCATTGATAGTTCGAACTCCCCCTTCTCTAAGTCTTTTGCCTTTAGCATCAACATAATAAGTCTTTCCATTCAAATCGACAAATTGTTCCTTAAGGCGGGCACCACTATCTTTATCGTAAAATGAATCGTTTTCAGCAAAGTTTCCTTTAACCTGCTTACCAGTACTATCGAAGTAGACCTCGACACCATCAATAACTTGTTCACCAGTAAGGCGTTTGCCGTCATTACCAATATAATACCAATTATTGTTTATGTTTTGATAATGATTTTGTCCTAAGTCTACTCGGTCTCCTGAATTTTTACTGTAATAGTAGCCATCCGAAGCGAAGTCGCCCTTAATCTGTTTACCGTCTTGGTCAAAGAAAACATTATGACCATCAACGACATGGGCACCTTTAAGAGGAGTACCTTTAGCACCGATTCTATACCAATTGTTATTGAAGTTAACATAACGATTGGTTACTTGTACTCCTGAATTTTCATCATAGTACGCTCCATTTTCAGCAAAGTTCCCTTTAACTTGCTTGCCATCTTTATCAAAGTAAAAATTGTTGCCATTAATGACTTGTTCACCTTTTACAATTTTACCTTCGTTATTAAGATAGTACCAGTTACCGTTCACTTGAACAAACTGATTGTTGCCAAGATTAACGCGTGCTCCAGAATCTTTATCATAATAGAAACCGTCATCTGCGAAAATCCCTTTAGCTTGAACCCCATCTTTGTCAAAGAATACGGTTACGCCATTAATGACTTGCTCTCCTTTAAGAGCTTTAGAGTCTGAACCGATATAGAACCATTTATCTTTATTTTCAAGGGTATTATATGAGTTACTCTGGTCATTGATTTGAACATAACGATTAGTAACAGGTTCCCCTGTAATTGCATCATAAAAAAGTCCATTAGGTGCGAAATTTCCCTTAACTTGGATACCGTATTCACCGAAGTTGAGATGCTTACCATTAATAATTTGTTCTCCCTTAATTGTATTGCCTTCGTTATCGAGGTAATAAATAAGGGTTCCTGATGGTTGCTCTAAGGAGACAAAGCTATTTTTGACGAGTGCTCCAGTGTCTTTATCATAATAATAACCATCGTAGCCAAAGTCTCCTTTTGCTTGGTGTCCTCTATAGTTAAAGTAGACACGAACGCCGTCAATAACTTGTGGACCTGTTACCACTTTTCCGTCTGCCCCAAGATAATACCAATGGGTCTCTAGAGTTGGAGCCATAGAGCCGTTCGATTCGTAGCGTGTTAATTGAATATAACGGTTTGTCACGAGCTCGCCAGTATCCTTGTCATAGAATTGGCCGTCAGAATTAAAATCCCCTTTAATTTGATATCCGTAATAAGGGGTAAAGTAAACTTTCACACCATCAATGACTTGTTCACCTTTAAGTATCTTTCCATCTTCATCAACATAGAACCAATGGTTATCGATGAACACGTAGTGTTTTTTCCCTAGATCAACTAAATTACCATCTTGATCATAGAAACGCCCATTGTCAGCAACGCTATTACGCACCTGTGCTCCATCATACTTATCGAAATAGACAGATTTTCCATTGATGATTTGTTCACCTTTTAATTTGTCGCCATTTTTATCAACATAGAAAGGATAGATAGTGTTGTTATAGTTGTATTTAGTGCTAAAAACATAGCTATCTGTTACAAGGTTACCATCTTTATCGTAGAAGTGTTCATTGCTAGCAAATCCGTCTCGAACTTGAAGGCCGTTGTAATCATTGAAATAAACTTGTTTTCCTTGAATGGTTTGTGCGCCTTTTAATGGTTCACCATTTTTATCGACATAGTAAACACCACCAAGATGATTAATATAACAATCCGTTACAAGAGCACCAGAATCTGCATCATAGTATTGTTTATTTTTTGAAAAGTTTCCCTTGACTTGTATGCCATTTTCATCGAAATAAACGTTGATCCCATCGATTTTTTGTGCACCAGTTAGGTTCTTACCACTAGCATCCTTATAATACCAGTTACCAAGGCTATCACTATAATATTGACCACCGGTAACATTGGTTTCACTATTGGTATCTGCGGTTGGTGTTGCAGCCTCACTGGCAGCCCGGTCTGTAGTTACAGCTTCGCGTGTTTGGCCTGAGACCGATTCTGCAGGTGCTTGACTTTCGCTTGTAGTTGTTGAAGCTGTTTCACTGGCAGTTTCAGAACTTGCTGTAGAAGTTGAGGCTTGTTCTGAGACATTTGTGGTG
This sequence comes from Streptococcus salivarius, assembly GCF_000785515.1. NCBI lineage: Bacteria > Bacillati > Bacillota > Bacilli > Lactobacillales > Streptococcaceae > Streptococcus > Streptococcus salivarius. The sequence continues at coordinate 1,497,641 of NZ_CP009913.1, read as the reverse complement.
TTTTCTGTGCTAGCCACATTTTCAGTAGTAACAGGTGCTTCGACAACCTTTGTTTCGACGAGGTCTGCGGTAGTTTCTACATTGGCAGTGGTAGCAGCAGTCGTATCAAGGTTAGATGCATTGTCAGCCTTAGCTTCCTCAGCGAAGGCAGGTTTTGCGATAAAGGCAAAACTTGCAAGAGCAGTTGCACATGAGAATGCAATCAGACGTTTTTTGGACTTAGGTCCAGTAAAATTAGAATGTACTTTCATACTTTTTCCTCCATTTCCTAAGTCCTATTATAGCGCTATTTTAGAGACTTTCAAGAAAAAATAAGAAATTTAGACAAAAATAAGAAAACGATTACATTGTGATGCGAGTGAGAGAGGGAATGATTTTAGTTGCTACAGACTTTTCTAAAAACAAAAAAATCCAGGACCTATGCCCTGGATTTAGGAGATTATGAAAAAGAAAAGTTTTAGGATGGTTTTAGTATATAAAGCAAAGCCTAAAGTTTTCTTAAAGTAGACAAAAATTATTTTCTTGGATTTTTAAAAGGAAGTTGAAATTAATCAACTTCCTTAGTATAGATGTCTTATAAGAATAATTTTAGTCGATTTTCGGACTTAATTTACAATTGATTTGCACGTCCATTTTCATCAAAGTGATAAGTCACACCATTGATGGTACGTGTTTGGTTGGTTACGAGCTCCCCAGAGTTTTCATCGTAGTAACGAGTCCCCTTGTAGTCTGTAACGAAATTGCCTTTAATTTGCTTACCTTGATAATCAAAGTAGAGGTGTTGACCATTGATGACTTGATCAAATAGAAGAGCCTTTCCATCGTTACCGAAGTAGTACCAGTGTCCATCTGCATAGACGAATTGGTTGGTTACAGCAGCACCTGTTTCAGCGTCGAAGTAGTAAGTTGGGTTGTCTTCTGCTCTGCTAAGAAAAGAAATATAAAACTTAGGTCCAACTAATTTTCCACGAACTTGTTCGTTTGTTTCGTATTTGTTCATTGGATTGGCAGAGAAATAGTAAAGTTTCCCATCAATTTTTTTGAAACCTGCGACTTTTTTACCATTTTCTAGGTAGAACCAACTACCGCGAGATTTAACAAAACCAGTTTTTTCTACAGCTTCGCCAGTTTCATCATCATAGTAAGGTGGATTTTGATATATGTTAAAGGAACCACGAAGGACCCTTCCGTTTTGCTCAACATAGTAATCCTTACCGTTAACACTTATACTTCCAGTTCGTCCATTACTGCTAAAATAGTATAAATCGTCACCAATTTTAATAAACTGATCACGAGGGAGCTCTTTCCGTGCGCCAGTATCTTTATCGTAGTAGTAACCATCAAGAACAGTATCTTTAGCTTGTACACCATTATAGTCAAAGTAAACATGTACCCCATCGATGGTTTGTGAGCCTTTAAGGATATTACCTTCTGCATCTGCATAGTACCATTTACCATTATGGTTGAAGTATTGATTTTTTACAAGAGCACCGGAGTCTTTATCATAATATCTCATAGGAGTACCAGATAGATAATATTTTTCTTTTATGACTAATTTACCATCTTTGTCAGTAAAGCCCCCTTTAATTTGTTGCCCTGTTTTAGTATCAAAATGGACTTGAACCCCATCGATGGTCTGTTCGCCTTTGAGAATCTTACCCTCAGCATTGACGTAGTACCAATTATCGTTAACTTGGACATAGCGACTTGTTCCCAAATCTACTTTGGCACCAGAATTTTGGTCGTAATAGTAACCATTATCACCAAACTCTCCTTTTACTTGTTTACCCCCATAAGGATCAAAGTATACAGGAACATTGTTAATGGTTTGAGAACCTTTAAGTCTTTTACCGTCATTGCCTACATAGTACCAGTCTTTATCAACTTGGACATAGCTATTGGTTACGAGAGCACCAGTGACCCCATCGTAGTATTTATCGTTTCTTGCGAAATTTCCTTTAACTTGAGCACCAGTTTCTTTATCAAAGAAGTATTCAATGTTGTCGATGACTGTTGCCCCTTTGATAGCCTTACTATCAGCTCCAATAAAGTAGGTTTTGTCTTTAACTGTTACGAAACGATTAGTAACTAGATTTCCAGAGTCTTTATCATGAAATTGTTTGTTGTAGTCAAAATCTCCTTTCACTTGGATACCTTTATAGCCAAAGTAGACATGAGCGCCATCAATAGTTTGTTCATCTGTCAAGATTTTTCCATCGTTACCGATGTAGTACCAGTTGCCTTTGATTTGAACATAATGGTTTGTGCCTAGGTCGACTCGGTTACCATCTTGCCCATAGAAGTAGCCATCGTCACCAAAATTGTCGAAGACCTGTCTTCCATCATATGTAAAGTAAACCTGTTTACCATTTATAGTTTTAGCACCTTTTACACGAACACCCTGATCATCCACATAGTAGCGTTCATTTTGGTGGGTATAGTTATCGTAGGCAATAACGTAGTTGTTAGTGACTAGTGCACCAGAATCTTTGTCGTAATAATGTTCTTTATTGTCAGTATCATTTCTAACAAAATACCCTTTGACTTGAACGCCGCTTTGATAAAAGTAAACCTTAACGCCATCAATAGTTTGCTCACCTTTTAAGATAGCACCGTCCTTACCGGCGTAAAACCAATAATCACCAAGTTGAAAATAACGGTTTGTCCCGAAATCAACTTGTTTTCCGTCCTTGTCGTAATAACGGCCATCAGAAGCAAATCTATTCCTAACTTGTTCACCGTAGTCGTCAAAATAATTCCATTCCCCATTAATTTCTTTGGGACCGATTACTTTATTGCCATTTTCATCTAGGTAATAGGTGCTACCGTAACTCTCAACGAATTTATTAGTAACAAGAGCACCAGAATTTTTGTCATAATAGTGACCGTCCCAGGCAAATTCCCCTTTAACCTGAACACCGCCTGGATTGAAGTAGACCTTAACGCCATCAATAGTTTGTGGTCCAGTCAGGTCTTTACCACTAGCATCTTTGTAATGCCAGTAGCCATACTTATCACTATAGTATTGACCACCGGTAACATTGGTTTCACTATTGGTATCTGCGGTTGCTGTTGCTGTCTCACTGGCAGCCCGGTCTGTAGTTACAGTTTCGCGTGTTTGGCCTGTAGCTGATTCTGCAGGTGCTTGACTTTCGCTTGCAGTTGTTGAAGCAGTCTCACTGGCAGTTTCAGAGCTTGCTGTAGAAGTTGTGGCTTGTTCTGAAACATTTGTAGTGCTTTCAGTGCTAGCGACATTTTCAGTAGTAGCAGGAGCTTCAACAACCTTAGTTTCGACAAGATCTGCTGTGGTTTCCACATTGGCAGTGGTAGCAGCAGTCGTATCAAGGTTTGATGAGTTGTCAACTTTAACTTCCTCCGCAAATGTAGGCCTTGCGATAAAAGCAAAGCTAGCAAGGGCAGTTGCACATGAGAATGCAATCAGATGTTTTTTGGACTTAGGTCCAGTAAAATTAGAATGTGCTTTCATAATTTTTCCTCCTTTTTCCTAAGTCCTATTATAGCGCTATTTTAGAGAGTTTCAAGGAAATATAAGAAATTTAGATAAAAATAAGAAAACGATTACATTGTAAAGTGACTAACAAGGCAAATATCACAATTTTAGCAGTCTCAAGAGTTAAAAATACAAAAAAATCCAGGACCTATGCCCTGGATTTTAGGAGATTATGAAAAAGAAAATTTTTAGGATGGTTATAGTATATAAGGCAAAGCCTAAAGTTTTCTTAAAGTAAGAAATATCTTGTTTTCCACTTTAATTCACTTTTTTAGTTGCTACACCATTTTCATCAATGACATAAGTTTTGCCATCTTTTTCTAGTGTTGCATTGGTTGTGATTGGAGAACTGTAAAGATGTTTCCCTAACGAAGTTGATTTTTCGAAGTGATAGAGCTTACCGTCAATTTCCTTCCAAGTTGGTTGGTAGGAAGAGATTACCTGAGGCTCAAGATAGCAGAGGTAGCCTTCATCAGTGCGGTAGAATCCTGTTCGAACGATTCCATTTTCATCCGAAGCGTATGAGTAACTAGTGTCATTACGCAATAATTCCGTATAAGAACCGAAAAGATAGGTCTTGCCATCTATGGTTTTTGTTGTATTGACATAGCGATATTGGTTGCTTGGATCTAGGTAATAGGTCTTACCGTCAATTTCTCTCCACCCGGTTAATAGTTTTCCTTCTGAATCTGCAAGATATATTATACTAAATGATTTAGCTGGACCATCAACTAGAAGTTGGCCATCTTGATTGAAGTAATAATAATTTCCGTCAATTAGAAGCAACTCTTCTTTAGCTTGAAGACCATCTTCCTTAAAGTAAACACGGTGACCATCTAGTGTGTACCAACCAAAAACTTGAGCTCCATCATTGCCAAAGTAGAGCTTAGAATAGTAATTGTACGGATAGAATGCATTACGGAGGAGTTCACCATTGTTTTCAGAGAAATAGTAGTACTTCCCATCTATAAGGATACGCTTACCTTTTATTTGCTTACCACTGCCGTCAAAGTAGAGTTGGACACCATTAATGGTTTGCCATCCAGTAGCTAATTGTCCCTTATCTTTGAGATAAGTCCAATCGCCATCCTTGTCCTGAACAAAGGTGTTGCGTAGAGATGATGTGACATGTCCTTCTTCATCAATAGTATAGGTTACGCCACCAAGTTCAATGGTACGATTGGTCCATAAAGCTCCGCTATCTTTATCGAAGTAGTAGGTATCCCCATCGATGTCAACCAAAGTTCCTTTGGCTTGCTTACCATTTTTATCAAAGTAGAGCTGAATACCATCAATGGTTTGACGACCAGTTAGGAGCTTGCCATCAGCATCGTAGTAGTACCAGTTCCAAAAATCGTCGCGAATAAATTGATTTTTAGGTGTAACTTCAGTTGAGATTCCCATGTCATCAAAGGAATAGACTTTGTCATCAACTTTCAAAGTTGTATTAGAGACAATAATTGTAGGACGCATACCAGCAGTAGGTTCGACGTAATCTCCATCTGTCAATCGGTAACGTTGCCCATTGATTTCCTCCCATGAAGGCTTAGTGACACTTTTTACTGCTGGTTGGAAGTAGTGGAGTTGACCATCAATACCTCGTTGGAATCCTTTTAAGGCAACCCCGTTTTCATCAGTGCCATAGATTCCATGAAAAATACCTTCATTGTGATAGACAACGGGTGCAAAGTAGGCTTTAAGGCTATTTTTTTGGACTTCACTATTAATGACAAAATAATCTTTATTTTCAAAAGTGATAATACCGTTTAGGACAACCCCATTTTCAGTAAAAATGTATTCCTTACCATCAATTATATGTCTACCGGTTTGGATGACGCCGTCAGCATCAGTGTGGTAAGTTGTTTTACTAGAGAAAAACATAGAAGGTCTTTCAACGATGCCATACGTGTTCTTAACCAATTGACCGTCATAATCAAACAAATATTCTTTCCCATCAATGGTTACGACATCATTTTGAGCTCTCAGGCCGTCTGATTGGAAGTAGTAGCGTTTGTTATCGATTGTATGCCAACCTGTAACGGGAGCACCGTCCTCTCCTAGATATTCAAAGAGGTGCGTATACATTGGGTTGGTTCTGTAACTATTAAAGATGATATGTTCATACCATTGATTAGTCATTAAGGCACCATTATGATAGGCAAAATAGTAGTGCTTGCCGTCGATTTCTTGTTTTTGTCCTTTGACTTGTTTGCCATCTTTATCAAAATAAAGGATGACACCATCAACATTTTGCCAATCAGTCAATTTTTCACCATTAGCAGTGTAGTAATACCAGTCTTGTTGGTTATCAGATTGGAAATGGCCACCAGTCACGACCTGAGTAGGTAGTTGTGTTTTTTCGGTTAGGATGCCATCAGCATCTGCTAGATAGGTTTTACCGTCTACTTCAATGCTTGTATCAGTTACCTTGCGTCCATTATCTTTATCGTAGTAGTAATCCTTGCCATCAATGGTAATCTTTTCACCTTTTGCCTGGATACCATTGTCATGGAAGTAGAGGCTGAAGCTGTCGATGGTTTGTGGACCCGTTAGTTTGTGGCCCTCGCTGTCTAGGTAATACCAGTTACCTTGATCATCTGAGGTGAACTTGCCACCTTGGGAAGGTAATTCCTGAGCAGTAGTTGCGTTGTCGCTTGTTTCGGATGAGGTTTCAACACTCCTATCGGCAGTAGTTGTTTCATTAACTGGAGCTACCTCAACCTTTTGATTAGTTTCACTGGTAGGCTGTGTAGTAATAGTTTCTGTAGGTTGAGTAGCAACATTAGTAGATGCAGTATCAGTTGAGACTGCTTCACTAGAAGCTTTCTCAACAGTAGTGCTTGCTGGAGCTACTTCGGTTCTTGTAATGAGGCTGGCACTTGTCTCAAGATTGCTGTCAGAGACGACATTTTCAGGACTGTAAATAGTAGTCGTTTCAGGCTTGACTTCATCAGCTCCGACTTGCCCCAGGCCAATCAGTGAAGCTCCAATAGCCAAACTTGAGGCAGTGATTGTGATCCAATGTTTCTTAACTTTATGAAGTTTGAAACGAACTTTGTTTTCCATAATTTTTCCCCTTTTATGGTGACTTGGTTAATTCATGCTGTGATAATAAAAACAACATGAATACCAAAAATTAATTTACAATTATATTTTAATCTTATATTCTAATAACTTCAATAGAAAACGGATACAAAAACGCCATACTCTTATAAAAAGTTGCTCATATTTGTGATAGTTATAGTCTATAAAAGAGTTTTCCTAATTTATTTATTTTTTCGTCTATAGATATGATTGAAAGAGTAATTGTCCCCATACAGTTTGAGAAAAAGACTCTTTTTTTCAAAAATCATCCTGTGTAAAATAAAGGGCATAAAAACATGAGAGGTGATTGCAATGACAAATCGTTACGACTTAAATAAAAATTTGGCACAGATGCTTAAGGGGGGCGTCATCATGGACGTTCAAAACCCTGAGCAGGCACGTATCGCCGAGGCGGCGGGAGCGGCTGCTGTCATGGCCTTGGAACGCATTCCGGCTGATATTCGTGCTGTGGGTGGTGTGTCACGTATGAGTGATCCTAAGATGATTAAGGAAATTCAGGACGCTGTTAGTATTCCAGTTATGGCCAAGGTGCGTATTGGTCATTTCGTGGAAGCACAGATTTTGCAAGCGATTGAGATTGATTATATCGATGAGAGTGAGGTATTGACGCCTGCTGACGACCTTATTCATGTGGATAAAACCAAGTTTGATGTTCCTTTCGTCTGTGGGGCCAAGGACCTTGGTGAGGCGCTCCGCCGTATCTCTGAAGGGGCCTCAATGATTCGTACTAAGGGCGAACCTGGGACTGGTGATATTGTGCAAGCAGTTCACCACTTACGACTCATGAATCAAGAGATTCGTCGCATCCAAAATCTTAGAGACGATGAGCTTTATATTACTGCTAAAGACTTGCAGGTTCCAATTGATTTGGTCCGTTATGTCCACGAACATGGCAAGTTGCCTGTTGTCAATTTTGCGGCAGGTGGTGTAGCGACGCCAGCGGATGCTGCGCTTATGATGCAGTTGGGTGCTGAAGGTGTCTTTGTTGGTTCAGGGATTTTCAAATCAGGAGATCCGAAAAAACGTGCGGAAGCCATCGTCAAAGCAGTGACTAACTATAATCGTCCAGATATTTTGGCGCAAGTGTCAGAAGATTTGGGTGAAGCCATGGTTGGTATCAACAAGGATGAAATTGACATCCTAATGGCAGAGCGAGGAAAATAAATGACAAAAATCGGAATACTGGCTTTGCAAGGTGCTTTTGCAGAACATGAGCAGGTCTTGAAAGCACTTGGGGTTGAAACGGTTCAAATCAGAAATCGACAAGATTGGGAAGCCCACGCTGATTTGGACGGGCTCATTCTACCAGGGGGAGAGTCGACAGTCATGGGGAAACTCTTGCATGATTTAGACTTGTTTGACTTGATAAAGGCGAAAATTGATGCAGGACTACCTGTATTTGGAACTTGTGCGGGTCTGATTTTGTTGGCCAAAACCATAGTGGGGGACCAAACAAAACATTTGGCAAGTATGGACATCAATGTAGCCAGAAATGCCTATGGTCGCCAATTGGGCAGTTTTGTCACAGATGCTGAATTTAAGGGAATAGGGGAGATCCCAATGGTCTTTATTCGTGGGCCAATTATTGAAGCTGTTGGACCAGAAGTGGAGATTTTAGCTCAAGTCAATGGGGCTATCGTGGCAGCTAGAGAAAAGCAGATGTTAGTGACATCTTTTCATCCAGAATTAACGGGTGACGAAAGGGTACATGCTTATTTCCTAGATATGATTAATCAGGCAAAAGAAGAAAAGCTTTGATTCAAATTTCATAAATTCATTTACTTCTCGTTCACGCAAAAAAATCCAGGACCCGAGCCCTGGATTTAGGAGATTATGAAAAAGAAAAGTTTTAGGATGGTTATAGTATATAAAGCAAAGCCTAAAGTTTTCTTAAAGTGGGTGAAAATAATTATCTGTGGAGATAAAAAAGGAAGTTGACAGTTGGTCGACTTCCTTTTTAACGATTACTAAATCAAAGTAATTATGCGATATCAATAGTTGTTATTTGAATTATATTCTTATACTTCACCAGGTCCCATCAAATGTCCATTACCATCAGCATCGAACTTGAAGGCACCAGTGTTTGTTCTAACAATGGTATTTTCAGCGCATGCTCCATTCTTAGCGTCGTAATAGTGGACAGTGCCGTCATCGTCAAATTTGAATTCACCTCTAAGTTGTCTACCATTTTGGTCGAAGTAAACATGGATGCCGTTTAAGGTTTGAGGTCCTGTCAGTTTATCCCCTTTAGCATCAACATAGTAGTAGAAATCTTCACGATCTAAATCTTTGCTTTCTCTTGGGTACTGTCCATCCTGATCTACGATATCATTTCCAGGAATGGTAATAGTGAAGTGGAAGATGCGATCACCATCGAGATTTCGGTAATTCCAGTTGTAGACATGAACAAAGCTATCAGTTACGAGAGCACCAGAGTCTTTATCATAATAGTGTCCATCAGGGGCGAAGCGTCCCTTGACTTGTGCCCCATTAGGAAGGAAGTAAAAGCGACTATTTCCAAAGGTTTGAGGTCCTGTTAATGGCTTACCATCAGCATCGACATAGTACCAGGCAGTAGTATAAACATTTTGATTGTTGATATCATCACGACCAATATAAGTCAAGATTTCTTTAAAAGCATTGGTTACGAGAGCACCAGAATCTTTGTCATAGTATTTACCATTTGGTGCAAAATGTCCCTTGACTTGTGTACCAGTGAAATCATCAAAGTAGACTTTAACACCATCGATAGTTTGTTCTCCCTTGAGTTTATCACCTTTATCATTGACGTAAACCCAGTTGCCATCTTCAGTTTCAAGATAGCGTTTTGTTACAAGTGCACCAGAGTTTTTATCGTAATAGCGACCATCCTCTGCAAAACGTCCTTTGACTTGTTTGCCATCCTTGTCAAAGTAGACTGGAATGTTGTCAACGAAGTTGAGACCGATGAGGTTTTTACCGTTTGTATCCTTGTAGTACCAGTTGCCTTCGTTATCACTATAATAGTGACCACCAAAAACTCGTGGTGCCTTGTCTAGGGAGACTGTAGGAGTAACAGGTGTATCCATTTCTTCGCCAGGTCCCATCAAATGTCCATTACCATTTGCATCGAATTTGAAAGCACCAGTATTTGTTCTAACAATGGTATTTTCAGCGCGGGCACCTTTTTTCGCATCATAGTAATGAACAGTACCATCTTCGTCAAATTCAAACTCACCTCTAAGTTGTCTACCATTTTGGTCGAAATAGACATGGACGCCGTTTAGGGTTTGAGGTCCTGTCAGTTTATCCCCCTTGTCATCTACGTAATAGTAGAAATCTTCGCGATTCAAATCATTGCTAGAAAGTGGGTAATGACTCATATCCAAAAATTGGTTTTCACCGTTAGGTCCAACGACTGAATTATTTGGAATAGTGATGACAAAGTGATTCACACGATTTCCGTCTTGATTTTGTAAATTCCAGTTGTAGACATGGACAGAGCTGTTAGTTACAAGCGCACCAGAGTCCTTATCATAGTAATGTCCGTCAGGTGCGAAACGTCCCTTAACTTGTGCTCCGTTAGGGAAGAAGTACATGTTTGTTCCACCAAGATTTTGAGGACCTTTAAGAGGTCTTCCATCGGCATCGAGGTAGTACCAATCAGTAGTATAAATGTTTTGACCGTTGATATCATCACGACCAATATAAGTTAAGAGTTCTTTAAAGGCCTTGGTTACAAGCGCACCAGAATCTTTGTCATAGTATCGGCCATCCTCTGCAAAACCACCTTTGATTTGAATACCATCTTGGCTAAAGTAAACAGGAACATTATCCACATAGTTCAGCCCAACAAGATTTTTGCCATTTGCATCCTTGTAATACCAGTTACCATTATCATCACTATAATAATGTCCACCAGAAATATGAGGTGCATTTTCAAGTGTTACAGAAGGTGAGACTGGCTTTTCATTGTCTTCGATTGGGACAGGTTGTTCACTGTTTTTTGTAGGTGTTTTTGTTTCTTCGACAGTAATAGGTTCATTGACTTTTTCTGACGAAGTCTTTGTGGCAGAGGCTTCTGAAGTTGCGGTTTTGATAGGTATAGTTTTATTGGCCTCATTATCTTGATTGCTATTACCTTGTTCAGAAGTAATTTCTACTGGTGATTCGCTTGCTAATTCAGATGATGCGACTTCACTGCTAGGAGCTTCACTAAGAACCGTACTTGTACTAGAAGGCAGCTCAGTATTAGTTGGGATAGGATTTGTAGTAGATGCTTTGACCTCAACATTAGTTACTGCAGTTTCTTGTGCAGGTGCAAGAATCTCAGTTGGTTGACCTGTAGCTTCAGGTATTTTTACTTCATCCGCAAATGTAGGGCGTGCGACTAAAGTAAAAGTAGCTAGAGCAGTTGCGCAGGAAAGTGCTACAAGGTGTTTCTTGGATATTTGCCAATGATAATTCATTTCAGTATTCATAATAGACTCCCTTCAAAAATGAACACCGATGTTTAGGTGTGTAACATAAAAGAGCTGGGCCGTTAGAAGAATGTTAAAAGTGAGCAAATCTATTAAAACGACTGAGCCCCATATCTAAATCTCTCAGGGCATGGCCATAAGACGATTTTATAGGCGAGCACGTCAAATGTGTGGCAAGGAGAATATGCTTATGCTGTGTAATTTCTATCTAGAAACAAGTGATTTTACTTATTTATCCTAATACTTTTATTTCTCTCCTTTCGTTTAATTATTGAATCCAACCTATGGCATATGTCTTCAAATACAAAAAACTAGAGCTCTTAGTTTGAAGCATTCTCTCTAAAGCTCTAGTTTTATATTATAGACTGATGTGTGTATGAAAAGAGCCTTAGATTATCATGCCAAAGTGCCTAAGGACCAGTTTTCATGCATAAAAAATTATTTTGACGTTAGAAGTCTAAAGCCAAGTTCCTAATCCTAATCCCTCTGTAGTACACTTTCAACGTTTTAGTAAAACGCTTACATGCTCACCTACCTTTATTATAATACTTTTTTAATTACAAACAAGTTTTTTTACAAGATAATCGTAAATGTTAAAAAATGTCATAATTGGGTTCTGTTTGAATGACAGTGATTGATTATATGAAAAAGGAAGTTGACAGTTGGTCGACTTCCTTTTGTGTTGAGTAATTGAAATCCATAGTCACTTGTAAATGACTATCGAAGGATATGGCCAACCCCGTCATTATCAAAGTAATAAGTGACGTGATTGATTGTCAAGGTTACATTATCAGCACGATTACCAGAGCCAGGAAGATAATAGTAAGTCTTACCACCTAAAATGATGAGTTTATCTTTAGCTTGTATGCCCTTATATTGTCCATAATCATCATCGTAGAAGTAGACATGCTTGCCATCGATGACTCTTCTACCAGTCAGAATATTTCCCTTACTATTTGCATAATACCAGTTATTCTTATGTTCAAAGTATTTTCCAGTTACAAGGGCACCAGTCTCTTTGTCATAATAATGATTACCACCGTTTGAATATTTAAACTCACCTTTCACTTTTTCACCGTAGCTAAAGTAGTACTGAATTCCGTCCAAGTATTTAGTACCGTCAAACTTATTTCCTTTTTCATCAACATAAAACTCTTTGCCGCCATCCTCAACTAATCTATCTGTTACTAAAGCACCGTTATCTTTATCGTAATAGTGATTATCAGGAGCAAAATGGCCTTTGTATTGGACACCATTGGTTCCGAAATAAACGTTGACGTTATCAATGGTTTGAGCACCAAGGAGGAGGTAACCCTTGTCATTGACATAGTACCAGTTTCCTTCGGAATCACTAATATAGCGGTTTCGTTCAGTTGATTGACTTTTAATGCTGAGGACACCAGTTTGGTCTGCCACATAGGTCTTACCATCAAAATCAAAAGTTGTATCTTTGACTTTTCGACCGTTATCTTTATCAAAATAGTAAACCTTGCCTTTGATATCAACTAACTCTCCTTTTGCTTGGCGACCAGTTCCTAAATGGAAATACATGTCATAGCCATCAACAGTTGTTGAACCTTTCACTGGCCATCCAATTTCGTCGTAGTAATGCCAATACCCATCATTATCTTGGACAAAATAAGCGCTCTTAGGTCGAAGGTCCTTAAAATCACTAGAAATGAATTTACCAACCCCATCATTATCAAATTCATAGATATTTGGAAATTCTCTCATAATATAGTGCGTAGGAACATTCAATCGTATATTTCTAGCAATGGTACCATCACTGTAGAAGTAATAGTTGTTGAAAAATCTGTGTACGACCATATTTCCATCATCTTGGAAATAGTACTTATTACCATTGATGGTTTGCCATCCTGTGACTGGTAGGCCATCGGCACCAAAATAATACCGTTCGAGTTCAGGATGTTCGTTGTTGTCATAATTTGCATAAGGAGCAGAGTTAAATCTTATTTCTTTAGCATAGTTTTCTTCAGGAATGAATCGTCCAGCTTTGAATGTGACGAGACGGTTCGTCACAAGGGCGCCGTTATCTGGGTCGTAGAAATATGATTTGCCATTGACCTTACGGCGTTCACCCTTGACCTGTCTACCATCTGAGTCAAAGTAATAGGTTAAGCCGTCAATAGTTTGTGGTCCAGTAACTAGCTTTCCATCTGTATTCATATAATACCAATGCCCAGAATTATCTTGTAGAAAAGCTGGATGGTTATTAGCTAATGTTACGACGCCACTAGCATCAATATTTAGTTGGAAGTCACCATTCTTGAGATGAGTGTCTTTAATTAATTGCCCCGGATTTTCTTTGCCAGCATCTCCAAAAAGATAGAGTTTGTCACCAACCACGTTCAAGCCGTAGCTAAGTTGGTCGTTTCTATCGGGATTAAAGTAATAGGTTTGTCCTTTGATATCTTGTAAGCCAGAAACTCGCACCCCATCGCTACCTAGATAGTAAGTTTGACCATTTTCTTCAACAAATTCATCATGGAGCATACGTGCACTATCTGTAAAGTAATAGAGTTTTCCATCAATGGTTTCGAAACCAGGATGTTCTCGCTCTTTTTTGAAATAATAGCGTTCTCCATTAATATCTTGCCATCCCATAAGCTTATTACCGTTATTATCGTAGTAATAAGTAACGTAATAAGGATGTCTTAAGGTAATAAGACTACCTACATAGTTAACTGTTTCGATGCGTTCTTCTTGTTCGGTGACAAATCCATTTCTTTTTTCAGTAAAGGCAGAACGGTCAGTTCCTCTCGTGGTATTTTCGTTTGGGATATCACCAACAGATGACACATTCTCAGCTGTAACACTCTCACTAGTCGTTGCACTTACCTCGGAATGTGCAGTTTCAGAACTAGCTCCTTCCGAACTAGCTGTGCTTGTGACTTCAGAGCTTGGTTTTTCAGAAATAGTTTCTGTCGAAGCCATTTCAGAGCTAGCTGTTGGTGTTTCTGACACTGCGGTAGCTTCACTCAAAGCGGTAGTAGCTGTGTTTTCTGCAGGTTTAGCTGTGGCTTCACTAGTTGCAGGAGCTTCAACGTCAACAGCACCTTCTTTGATGATGGCTTCAACGGTTGCTTCATTAACGGGGGTAGGTTGTTCTTCAGCTGAAGCATAGTTGAGACCTGCAAAACTCAATCCCAAAGCAAGTCCCGTCACTGCAATAGTTACCCAATGTTTTTTAACTTTGTGAAGTTTAAAATGTACTTTCTTTTCCATGATAATTCTCCTTTCATTTTAAATCTGTCATTTTAAGAAGGAGTATTTATAACTTCATTAACTAATTGGTGTTCCGTTTCCATCCGCATCAAAGTGATAGGTTTGCCCTTTAATAGTAATGTCAATATTTGACAAACGGGCACCTGAGTTAGCATCGTAGTAGTGGATTTTACCATCAACGGTGACTAGTTCACCTTTGGCTTGTTTACCGTTGCTATGGAAGTAGACTGGGACGTTGTCAATGGTTTGCTCACCAGTCAAGGCGTACCAGTTTGGACCAAAGTAATACCAACTACCTTCCCATTCATGGTACTGATTTTTAAGAGCAGCGCCTGTTGCTTCATCCAGATAGTAGATGTGACTACTGTCAGGGATAGTATCACTGTAATGCGCATAGATGAGCTCACCTCTACTTTGCATTCCGTAGTAGTATTTACGAGTAGGGAGTCCAAAATAGTAGAGTTCGCCATCGATAACTTGAACTGAGACTAATTTGCCTCCCTTACCGTCTAGATAGTACCAGTGATTATCTTTGGTTCTGACGAAACCAGCTTTTGTGACCTTTTTACCATCAAATCCGATATAGTCTCCACTATCTCCGTGGCCTGTGAATTCTCCGAAGGCCTGATGACCATCTCCAACGATAAGATTCACTTCTTCACCATGAACAATATGTGTTCCTGAGTAAACTTTTCTACCCTCTGGGCCAACATAATAGCGTTTGCCATCGACTTCGACGATTTGGTCTCGGACAGCAGCACCAGTGTCTTTGTCATAAAAATGATCAGCATTGGCAAAAATACCTTTGGCTTGGACACCGTCTTTATCAAAATAGACCTCTACACCGTCTATAGTTTGAGCACCAATTAATTTATCGCCCTTATCATTGACATAGTACCACTTGCCATCTTTTTCGACATAACGGTTGGTAACGAGGGCTCCACTATCTTTATCATAATAATGGCCGTTTGGCGCAAAGTCACCTTTAACTTGGACACCATCATCATAGAAGTAGACATTTACAAAATCAACAGTTTGAGCACCGATTAAGAGGCGACCATCTTTATCGCTGTAGTACCAGTTGCCTTCGTCATCAGACCAATAACGATTGCAAACCAGTTGACCACTGTCTTTTTGGAAATAATAGGTATTGCCATCAAGAATGACAAAGGCATCCTTGGCTTGAACCCCATTAGGGTAGAAGTAGAGTGTGAAGTTGTCAACAATTTGTTTACCAGTAAGTGCTTTACCATCTTGACCAAAGTAGTACCAATTACCCATTTTGTCAGAGGCAAAGGCATTGCGCGTGATTTGACCACTATCCTTAGCAAAATGATAGGTACTACCATCAATCTGACGGGTGTCGTCTTTGACTTGTTTACCATCAGCATCAAAGTAAACGTCTACATAGTCAATAGTTTGTAGACCAGTAAGCACCTTGCCATCCTTAACATAGTACCAGTTACCTTGGTCATCGCTAGTGTATTGACCGCCTGTAACCACTGTTTTTTCGACTACTTCAGGGCTAGCACCTACCTCAGAATGCACAGTTTCCGGGCTGGCTGCTTCCGAACTAGCTGTGCTTGTGACTTCAGAGCTTGGTTTTTCAGAAACAATTTCTGTTGAAGCAACTTCAGAGCTGGCCACTGGCGCTTCTGATGCTGTGGCAGCTTCACTCGAAGCGGTAGTAGTTGTGTTTTCTTCAGGTTTAGCTGTGGCTTCATTACTTGCTGGAGCCTCGACGTCGATAGCACCTTCTTTGATGATGGCTTCAACAGTCGCTTCATTAACAGGGGTAGGCTGTTCTTCAGCTGAAGCGTAGTTAAGGCCTGCAAAACTCAATCCTAAAGTGAGTCCTGTCACTGCAATAGTTACCCAATGTTTTTTAACTTTGTGAAGTTTAAAATGTACTTTCTTTTCCATGATAATTCTCCTTTCATTTTAAACTTTTTACATATCACAAAATAAGGGCTGTCATGAGATTTTATGAATAGTGAGCATTGGGTAGAGTCCCTAAGGCTGTGGGTCAATTTTCTTAATGACAATCCTTATTTCTCCATGTCTCCTCAATTTCGGTATTGTGAGACTGTTCAAGGCAAACATGAGTCCTAACGAAATGATTCTAGAAAAACGAGAGTCGTTCGGAATTTTCCTCCTTTCTAAGCACGGAAGATCTCGTTTATTTTGGGTTTCTAAGACACAAAAAACTAGAGCTTACTAGTATGAGGCGTCCCTCTAGAGCTCTAGTTTGAAATGATGCTGTATTTTTAGAAATGAGCCCTAGTTTGATGGTTCAAAGTGACTCAGGAATGGTCATCCTACTATGATTCTTATTTAGGCATTAGGCAACTAATGTCAATCTTTTAGATAATCCCCAAGTGTCCTTTAAAGTAAGATTAAAACGCTTACATGTTCACCTAGCTTCATTATAATCCTTTTTTAAGAATAAACAATAGAAACTAACAGAAATACCCAAAATGCTAAAATATTGACATCATTTTATTTCAAATAAGGATTTTTCAGAGCTAGTGTCAGAGTTTAAGGGTGTATAGGAAAAAATAGAAGCAACAAAAACCCTTTCAATAACCATTGAAAGGGTTGATACTTAGTCAATGCGAAATGATTATCTGGAATTCCATATCTTAAACGGAGAATTAAATCTCTGTAGATTTACCATTTTTATCAAAGGAATAAGTCTTACCATTAATTGTTCGAATGGTATTAGTTAGGAGTTCCCCAGTATTATCATCAAAATAGAGATTGCCATTGTAATCTAAAATAAATTGCCCTTTGACTTGTTTACCTTGTTCATCAAAGTAGTAGTGTTTGCCATCTATGATTTGATCAAAGACGAGTGCTTTGCCGTCAGCACCAAAGTAGTAGGTATTCCCCCGCCAATTGATGAATTGATTGGTTACAGCAGCTCCTGTGTCGGCATCAAAGTAATAATAAGCGTAAGGTTCTGACTTAACAACTTCAGTAGTATTTGCTGTCCAGTTTCGATCATAGTCTTCAGCCTCAGGACTAAGTACTCTGTCTTTAGCGAGATACCCTGAAGTGTAATAGATGGCTCTAAAATTTTCAAAATAGTAGAGTTTGCCATCAATATTTTGGAGATAGAGAAGCTTTTCGCTCTTGTCGTTAATGTAACACCATTGTCCGTTACCAACTTCGACGAGACCAGCTTTATAGACTGCAGCCCCTGTTTTCTTGTCATAATATGGCCCTGTACCAAAGAAATTAAAGTCCCCTCTTCGAGCTGAACCATTTTCTCTGAAATAATATTCCTTCCCATCTATGATTTGTTTACCAGTTAGAGGCTTGCCCTCGCTATCAAAATAGTACAAATCATCATCAAGGTCTATAAACTGATTTCGAGGGACTGCATGTGGTGCACCGGTCTCTTTGTCATAATAGTAGCCATTGACAATTGTATTTCTGGCTTGTCGGTGAGTTTTTGGATTAAAGTAAACCTTAATCCTATTGATGGTGTGTTCACCTGAAAGAAGATTGCCTTGATCGTCAGCATAATACCAATGGCCACCGTCAGTGAAGTAACCCCCTTTGATGAGGGCGCCATTATCTTTGTCATAGTAGTGAATCCCACTATCACTTACATCTCCTGACTCAGTAACAAACTTCCCTTTGACTTGCTTACCGTTTGACTTATCAAAGTAGACATCGACACCATCAATAGTGTGCGCCCCTTTGAGAATGGTTCCATCAGCATCAGCATAGTACCAATTATCATTAAAATTAAAGTATTGCTGTTTAAGGAGGGCACCATTATCTTTGTCATAGAATTTAACAGTGCTTAGCCCATAATTTGGATTTTCTGCACTACCGTATTCGTTGATGAAAACTCCCTTGGCTTGTTTTCCAGTGGTTGTATCAAAATAGACCTCAACACCATCAATAGTTTGTTGCCCTTTGAGAATGGTTCCTGTTGATCCAATATAGTACCAGTCATCATTCACTTGAACATAACGATTTGTACCCAAATCTGTTAAGGCACCGGTATGTTGGTCGTAATAACGGCCATTCTCAGCAAAGTTACCCTTAACCTGTTTACCACGATAATCTTCGAAGTAAACATGGTCACCGTTGATAGTATGTTCACCTGTTACGGCTTTTCCTTCTTTATCAACATAATACCAATCTTGACCGACTTGGACATAGCTGTTAGTTACGGGCGCTCCGCTTCTAGCATCATAATATTTGCCATTAGATGCAAAGTCTCCCTTAACTTGGACGCCTGTAGTATCGTCAAAATAGTACTCTATACCATCAATAACGGTAGCACCTTTGATAGCTTTGTTGTAGGTTCCAATATAGTAGCTCTTATCACCTACTGTTACCAAACGATTAGTGACGAGGTCTCCATCGTTGATGTCATGGAAATTATTATCGTCATCAAAGTCACCTTTGACTTGCTTACCATCCTTGTCGAAGTAGACTTGAGCGCCATTAATAACTTTTCGACCTTTGACAAAAGCTCCGTCGCTACCAACATAGTACCAATTTCCTTTTATATTGACGTAGTGGTTAGTACCAAAATCTTTTAGGATACCATCTTGATCATAGTAGTGGCCAGTACTTGAAAAAACATCAAACAGTTGTCGACCGTCTTGAGGGTCGAAGTAGACTTGTTTGCCTTCGATAGTTTGTTCTCCTAAGCTAGGCGTGCCTTCAGCGTTAAGGTAATAACGCTCTTTTCTTTGAGTTTGCTTATTGTAGGCTACAAGGTATTGGTTTGTGACTAAAGCACCATTGTCGTCACCATAGTAATATAACTTCTTAGGATTAGAAGCATCTTTTACAAAATGGTTTCGAACCTGCTTACCGCTCTCTTTTTCAAAATAGACTTGCTTTCCATCTATGATCTGAGGACCCTTGACGATAGCTCCATCACTTCCAGCATAGTACCAATCCTCTCCAATTTGGAAGTAGTTATTTGTGCCGAAATCTACCTGTTCACCTTTCTCATTATAGTATCGGTTGTCTCTCCCAAAGGCATTTTTGAGCATAGCCCCCGTACTGCCTGGCTGCCAATTATCATTGAAATATACATGGACACCATTAATAACGTGAGGGCCTTTTAGAGCGTAGCCATTTTCATCAATATAGTAGGTGTCATCTTTGTAGGTGACATAGCTATTTGTGACCAAGGCTCCTTTTTCATTATCATAATATTTTCTATCCCCGGCAAATTCACCTCGGGCTTGGGCACCAGTTTTATAGAAGTAGACCTTAATACCATCAACAGTCTGAGGGCCTACGAGGTCCTTTCCGTTAGCATCTCTATAGTGCCAGAGTCCGTAGTCTCCAAGATAGTATTCTCCACCAGTAATATTGGTTTCACTGGATGTAGCCGGAGTATTCGAATTAGCTTCACTTGTCGCTGTAGAAGTGACAGTTGATGTTGAAGCAGTAGTGCTTGCAGTGTTTGGGCTTTCGCTAGCAGCTTGACTCTGACTCCCTGCTTGTGAGGCTGAGTCACTAGTCGCTTCAGAAGTCGCAAGAAGAGGATTTGCTGTTTCTGTACTGTTTGATGAGACATTTTCAGTCGTAGAAGCAGCACTTGTTTCTGATAGGCCTACAGCACTTGAAGAATGAGTCTCGACCAAATCAGCAGTCGTTTCGACAGTCGCAGTCGTAACTGTTGTCGTATCGAGATTTGTAGGCTTATCTGTGGTGAGCTCTTCAGCAAAGACAGGTCTTGCAATTAAAGCAAAACTAGCTAAAGCAGTTGCACAAGATAGGGAAACAAGACGCTTTTTAGACGCCAATCTAAAGAAATTAGAATTCACTTTCATAACCTTCCTCCTTTTCTTAACTATTATTATAAATGTTATCATTTTTTAATCAAGAGATTATAAAAGATTTAGATAAAAAGAATGAATACCTTTACATTTTTAATGTTTTAAAGGGAGAAAAAACAAAATGAATTTGATCAAATAGTTCATGAGTTCTTATTTCAAAAACGAAAAAAGAAGTCGATAACCCGACTTCCTTTCATCTTTATATTTCTTAATTATCCGACAAGTTTTCCGTTACCATCAGCGTCGAATTGGTAGGTCTTGCCTTTAATCGTGAGAATGGCGTTTGACACACGGGCTCCAGTATTAGCATCGTAGTAGTGTGGGACACCGTTGACTTCGATAAGCTCACCTTTGGCCTGTTTACCAGACTCGTAGAGGTAAACCACTTGACCATCAATAACAGCTTCACCAGTGTTTTCATCAAAGTAGTAACGTCTAGTTATTTCAAACTTGTTCCACATAGAATAAACAGGTGCTATGTTTGAATTAGCAACGAAGTCAACTATTTCTCCTTTTACTTGTTTCCCGTATTGGATATATTTGGAAGCTCCGCTAGCAATGAAATAGTAGAGCTTTCCGTCAATGTTTTGAAGTCCCATGAGTCTGTTACCGTTGTCATCAAGGTAGAACCAGTCTCCTGAATTACGTTTAACAAAACCTTTGTGAGTAACTTTCTCACCAGTTTTACCATCGTAGAAGTCCCCACCAAAAGATCCTTCTGAGTAGTAGGCAAAATCACCCTTGATTTGGAAGCCGTGGTAAGGATGGAAAAAAAGACTTTTCCCATCGATTGTTTGCGCACCAAATAGGCGTTTGCCTTCAGAGTTGATGTAGTACCATCTTTTGTTAAGGTAGATAAACTGGTTACGAGGTAGATCAACGAGATGTCCATTGTCCTTGTCATAGTAATTGCCATCTGATGCGAATTCCCCTTTGACTTGTCTACCATCATATTCGAAGAAGACCTTTTGGTTCCCGTAAACAGTCTGGGCTCCCTTTAGTCTCTTTCCATCTGTCCCAGCATAATACCAACTATCACCAAGCTTATAGAATTGGTTTTTGACGAGATCACCAGTTAAGTCACTGTAGTATAGACTGTTAGGGTCGGTGTTACCTTTAATTTGTCGACCAGTACGTTGATTAAAATAAAGCTCTCATCCGTCAATGGTTTGAGCACCTTTTACAATCTTTCCTTGGTTATCTACGTAGTACCAGTTATTATCCACTTTAACAAACTGATTTTTTCCAAAGTCAACACGAGCACCTGAATCCTCATCATAGTAATAACCATTACTTGCAAAGTTGCCTTTTACTTGAGTACCGTAATTTTGATCAAAGTAAACGTCTTGATTATTAATGGTCTGTTCTCCAAAGAGTTTTCTACCCTCTGCATCTACGTAGAACCATAGACTTGCTCCTCGTCTAACATAACTATTAGTAACACGCTGACCCGAGTTACCATCATAATAATAACCGTCTTCGGCGAAATCTCCCTTGACTTGTCGCCCATTGTTTTCAAAGTAAACGTTTTGACCATCAATGGTTTGTGCGCCTTTGAGGTTTTCACCATTGGCGTCTTTATAGTACCAATTACCTTTGTCATCACTGTAGTAGTGACCAGTTGAAGCGCTTGACTCAGTATTGGTGGCTTGGGCCTCAACTGCGTTTGTTGCTATAGCAGGTTGATCAGGTGTCTGTTCTTGGCTAACAGTCACTGTAGTGAGATTAGTGCCTGCGTCAGTGTTTACACTTGCTGCCTCTTCTGAAGTGTTAGCAGTCGCTTCTGTCGCTGGCTTGGCATCGACAACTTTTGTCTCAACTAGATCAGCTGTTGTTTCGACATTGGCGGTTGTCGTAGCTCTAGTGTCGAGGTTGGCAGTGCTGTCAGCTGTTGCTTCCTCGGCAAGGGCAGGCTTAGCAATAAAGGCAAAACTAGCAAGAGCAGTTGCGCATGAGAGCGCAAGAAGACGATGTTTGGACGTCTGTCCAGCAAAATTAGAATGTACTTTCATAATTTTCCTCCTTTTTCCTAAGTTTTATTATATCTGAAAGGGACTGACTTTCCTAGGTTTTTCTGCCAGCTTACGCCAAAATGCAAGAAAATTTAGAAGATTCTTTCAGAAATCTAGAGGATGGAGTAGGTTCCTCTCAAATAATCTCTCTGTGCTTTAATCTTTTTCCATTATAGACCGGACACGATCTTAGTCAGATGAAAAAATAGAGTCTTTCTATCTAAAATTTTCTTTTCAGAATTGTCTTTTTAGGGGCTGCTTCTCTCATAGTTTTGCTATCTCTTAAGGTTAATTGAAGCTTGCTTTAATCTTCAAAAGCCTTTGAAGATAAGCACTTGAAGGAGTTTGAGAAGCAAAAAAACTCTATTTAAGACCTTACATGAAGTGTAAGGTCTCATTTTCAGTGATCAAAGTTAATATAACTAAGCTTGTGGCAGAGATTTATGAAAAGAAGATGACTTTTTCCTATTTGTAATTTGTCTGAATATATCATAGAGTAGAGTCAACAACAGAAAAAGGATGATTGATATAGATGGAAAATAAGGTACGTTTTAAACTACACAAGGTTAAGAAAAACTGGGTAACTATCGGGGTGACCACTCTCTCAATGGTTGCCTTGGCAGGTGGAAGCCTTCTAGCTCAAGGAAAAGTAGAGGCCGATGAGACAAGTATGCCAAATGGAGATGGCATGCAACAACTGAGTGAGGATAGCACTGCCAGTCTAGTGACGACAACAACTGTTACTGAGCAAGCTAGTGCGCAAGCAAGTGTGTCAGCAGTAGAAACAGCCAGCGTAAGTCACGAAACAAGCCCTCAGGCGGCGACAAGTGCAGTCACTAAAGAGGCAACTGCTCAAGCGCAAAGTAGTCAAGTTAGCGGTCAAGAAGTGGCAGTTTCTTCGCAAACTCAAGCTAATGCCCAAGAAACACAGACTACGGAACAGGCCTCACAAGGTCACGCTACGACTCAAGTAGCTGGGCAAACAAGTGCTCAGTCTACTCCTAGTGTGACAGAACAAGCAAGACCTAGAGTCTTGACCAATGCAGCGCCATCAATTGCCACACGCGCTGCTGATAGTACTATTCGTATCAATGCTAACCGAAACACTAACATCACGATTACGGCCAGCGGTACGACACCAAATGTAACCATTATCACAGGGCCAAACACTCCTAAGCCAAACGTGACAGTGACAAGTCCAAATGGCACAAGACCAAATGTGACCATTGTAACGCAGCCAAATCAACCAAACAAACCTGTTCAACCGAGTCAACCGTCCCAGCCGTTTCAACCTAACAAGCCAGTCCAACCAAGTCAGCCAAGTCTTGACTATAAACCAGTAGCTTCAAATTTGAAGACGATTGATGGCAAGCAGTATTATGTTGAAAATGGCGTTGTGAAAAAGAACACAGCGATTGAACTTGATGGTCGTCTTTATTATTTCGATGAAACTGGGGCGATGGTAGATCAAAGTAAACCTTTGTATCGTGCCGATGCCATTCCAAATAACTCTATCTATGCGGTTTATAACCAGGCCTATGATACGTCAAGCAAGAGTTTTGAACACTTGGACAATTTCTTGACGGCTGATAGCTGGTACCGTCCAAAACAGATCTTGAGGGACGGGAAAAATTGGACAGCTTCAACTGAGAAAGATTATCGTCCCCTTTTGATGACTTGGTGGCCAGACAAGGTGACACAGGTCAACTACCTCAACTATATGAGTCAACAAGGCTTTAGTGATAAGACCTATACGACAGATATGATGAGTTACGACTTAGCATCTGCTGCTGACTTGATTCAAGTTAAAATCGAGGAACGTATCGGTCGTGAGGGCAATACCACTTGGCTTCGTCAATTGATGTCAGACTTCATCAAAACACAGCCCGGCTGGAACTCTGAGAGTGAGGACAATCTTTTAGTTGGTAAGGACCACTTGCAAGGAGGCGCTCTGACCTTCCTCAATAATAGTACGACAAGTCATGCCAATTCAGATTTCCGTCTCATGAACCGCACACCGACTAACCAAACGGGGACACGCAAATACCATATCGACCGTTCAAATGGTGGTTACGAGTTGCTCTTGGCAAACGATATCGACAACTCTAACCCAACTGTTCAGGCCGAGCAACTAAACTGGCTCCACTACATCATGAACATTGGTTCTATCCTTGGCAATGATCCAAGTGCCAACTTTGACGGTGTCCGTATCGATGCGGTGGACAATGTGGATGCGGACCTCTTGCAGATTGCTTCTGATTACTTCAAGGAAAAATACCGTGTGGCTGATAATGAAGCTAATGCCATTGCCCACTTGTCTATCCTTGAAGCTTGGTCATACAACGACCACCAATACAACAAGGATACCAAGGGTGCCCAGTTGTCCATTGACAATCCCCTACGTGAAACGCTTTTGACGACTTTCTTGCGTAAGAGCAATTACCGTGGTAGCTTGGAACGTGTCATTACTAACTCTCTTAACAACCGTTCAAGTGAGCAGAAACACACGCCTCGTGATGCCAACTACATTTTCGTGCGTGCTCATGATAGTGAAGTGCAAGCTGTTTTGGCTAATATCATCAGTAAGCAGATTAATCCAAAGACGGATGGTTTCACTTTCACCATGGATGAGCTCAAACAGGCCTTCGAAATCTACAATGCGGACATGCGCAAGGCTGATAAACAGTACACTCAGTACAATATCCCAGCTGCCTATGCCACAATGTTGACCAATAAAGACAGTATCACTCGTGTTTACTACGGTGATCTCTTTACCGACGATGGCCAATACATGGCTCAAAAATCACCATACTATAATGCCATCGATGCCCTGCTCCGTGCTCGTATTAAATATGTAGCAGGTGGTCAAGACATGAAGGTCACTAAGCTCAATGGCTATGAAATCATGTCATCTGTGCGTTATGGTAAGGGTGCAGAAGAAGCTAATCAACTTGGTACTGCTGAAACACGTAACCAAGGAATGCTAGTCCTAACAGCCAACCGTCCAGATATGAAGTTGGGAGCAAATGACCGTCTGGTGGTCAATATGGGAGCTGCCCATAAAAATCAAGCCTATCGTCCATTACTTCTCAGCAAATCGACAGGGCTTGCAACCTACCTCAAGGATGCTGATGTGCCAGCTGGATTGGTTCGCTATACGGACAATCAAGGAAACTTGACCTTCACGGCAGACGATATTGCTGGTCATTCAACTGTTGAAGTTTCAGGCTATTTAGCGGTTTGGGTGCCAGTAGGTGCTTCAGAAAACCAAGATGCCCGCACCAAGGCTTCGACGACTAAGAAGGGTGAGCAGGTCTTTGAATCATCAGCAGCTCTCGACTCACAGGTCATCTATGAAGGCTTCTCAAACTTCCAAGACTTCGTTAAGACCCCAAGTCAATACACTAACCATGTTATTGCACAAAACGCCAAACTCTTCAAAGAGTGGGGAATTACTTCCTTTGAATTTGCGCCACAATACGTGTCTAGTCAGGACGGCACTTTCTTGGATTCTATCATTGAAAATGGCTATGCCTTCGAAGACCGTTACGATATTGCCATGAGTAAGAACAACAAATACGGTTCGCTCAAAGACCTCATGGATGCCCTTCGTGCCCTTCACGCTGAAGGTATCTCAGCCATTGCTGACTGGGTTCCAGACCAAATTTACAATCTTCCTGGAAAAGAAGTGGTAACAGCCTCACGTACTAACAGTTACGGTACACCACGTCCAAATGCTGAAATCTACAATAGCCTCTACGCAGCTAAAACACGTACCTTTGGAAATGACTTCCAAGGCAAGTACGGTGGTGCCTTCCTTGATGAATTGAAGGCAAAATACCCAGCAATCTTTGAGCGCGTGCAGATTTCAAACGGCCGTAAATTGACTACCAATGAGAAAATCACGCAATGGTCAGCCAAGTATTTCAATGGAAGCAATATCCAAGGTACTGGGGCTCGCTATGTCTTGCAAGATAATGCTACAAATCAATACTTCAGCCTTAAAGCAGGTCAAACCTTCCTTCCTAAACAAATGACTGAAATCACAGCAACTGGTTTCCGTAGGGTGGGAGATAAGGTCCAATACTTCTCAACGAGTGGTTACCTTGCCAAGAATACCTTCATTCAAGTCGGTGCCAACCAGTGGTATTACTTTGATAAGAATGGCAACATGGTCACAGGTGAACAGGTCATTGATGGCAAGAAATACTTCTTCCTAGACAATGGTCTCCAGCTACGTCATGTCCTTCGCCAAGGTAGTGATGGTCACGTCTATTACTACGATCCTAAAGGGGTTCAGGCCTTTAACGGATTCTATGACTTTGCGGGTCCTCGCCAAGACGTTCGCTATTTCGATGGCAACGGTCAAATGTATCGTGGCCTCCACGACATGTATGGCACAACCTTCTATTTTGATGAGAAGACTGGTATTCAAGCCAAAGACAAGTTCATCCGTTTTGCGGACGGACGCACGCGTTACTTCATCCCAGATACAGGAAATCTCGCAGTCAACCGATTTGCGCAAAATCCTGAGAACAAGGCTTGGTATTACCTCGATAGTAACGGTTATGCCGTGACAGGACTCCAAACCATTAACGGTAAGCAGTATTACTTTGACAATGAAGGCCGTCAGGTTAAGGGACACTTTGTCACTATCAATAACCAACGTTACTTCCTTGATGGCGATAGCGGTGAAATTGCTCGCTCACGCTTTGTGACGGAAAACAACAAGTGGTACTATGTCGATGGCAATGGTAAACTGGTTAAAGGTGCTCAGGTCATCAATGGTAATCACTACTATTTCAACAATGATTATAGCCAAGTCAAGGGTGCCTGGGCCAACGGCCGTTACTATGATGGTGACTCAGGTCAGGCCGTAAGCAACCGCTTTGTCCAAGTTGGTGCCAACAAATGGGCTTATCTCAACCAAAATGGTCAAAAGGTAGTTGGTCTTCAACATATCAATGGTAAACTTTACTACTTTGAAGGTAACGGTGTCCAAGCTAAAGGGAAACTTCTGACATACAGAGGCAAGAAATACTACTTTGATGCCAATAGTGGTGAAGCCGTAACCAATCGCTTTATCCAAGTTTCTCGTGGTGTTTGGTATTACTTTAACGCCTCAGGCCAAGCTGTAACAGGAGAACAAGTCATCAACGGTCAACACCTCTACTTTGACGCTTCTGGCCGTCAGGTCAAAGGCCGTTACGTTTGGGTTAAAGGCCAACGTCGTTACTATGACGCCAATACTGGAGCTTGGGTCAGAAAACGATAAAGGGCAGAAGAAAATGTGATTTTGGGACTATCCTAGATGCTTTTAGATTAAAATTCAGTAGGTACCTTCCCAGTCTCACCGCTTTTAAGCACTTGAAACATTTTGTTTCAAGTGCTTTTCTTTTATTACTATCTCTTGATATGCCAAGCAGATTGTAAGCAAAAAATGAGTTTGATTAAGAGAATCGTCAATAGACTGCTTACTTTAGCTTTAAATTATACTCAGTCATTCTAATGAAGAAGGTGGTGAAAGTGCTAAAAGTCGGAGTTTCTGTGTGAATTTAAGAAAATCTGAACGTTTTTTGGAAACGGTTTCTAACATATAAAAGCTATAGCTATATATCTTAGGCTTGTTTTTTCAAATGGATTATGGGTAGAAGGTTAGTCTTATGAGACTAGAGTTATGCATCTGTAATTGTATTCGTTTCCAAAATCCCTTAACATAGAATAGAGAAATAAAGTTATATTGAAAGGTGTATGTTATGGAAAAGAAAGTTGGATTTAAGTTGCACAAGGTCAAGAAAAACTGGGTGACTATTGGAGTTAGTACGCTGTCGATGGTTGCACTTGCGGGTGGAGCCCTTTTGGCAGACCAATCGGCACAAGCAGATGAAGTGTCACTTCCTAATGGTGATGGTTTTGAACAAACAGATTCAGGCATTGAATCAAGTGCATCATTGATTAATGAAAGCTATTCACCAACCTTGACAGAAGATGCTGGCCATTTGTCAGCGGTGTCATCTAACTATGGCAGTCAAACAAGCTCAGGCTACGAGTCTTCATCATCTGCCTCAACAGGAGGCTCATCACAGACTGTGGTAGGTGGTGGATCTAGTCAAGTCAGTTCGTCACAATCTTCTCAAGTCGTAGGAACACAAAACTCTAATTCATCACAAACGGGTTCTGCTTACCAATCAAGTAGCAGCTCGGCATCAGTAAGTGCTAGTGCGTCAAGTTCTTCAAGCTCATCAAGCTCAGCTTGGTATTCTTATTCGTCGTCATCATCATGGTCATCATCATCGTCAGCTAGCGGTTTTGCGACAATTACGACGAGTTCGTCTGACTCAAACGGCATTCATTGGAATGGTGGTCGAAACACGACAATCACCATCACAGCCTCAGGAACTACGCCGAATGTTACTATCGTTTCGAATTCTAATAAACTGTTTCCAAACATATCAGTAGGGCATTCGAATGGTTCAAATGCTAATGTCACTATCATTTCACAAGGTAACCAGCAAAATAACTCAGGTTACCAAATCATCACAGGTGAGACTAAACCAAGTGTTGATTCAAACAATGCCAAGTCTTCATTTGTCCGTGTAGGTGAAAATCAATGGTATTATTACGATCAATATGGTCAAAAGGTCAAAGGTGAGAAGGTTATCGATGGTAAGGCTTATTACTTCCTTGAAAATGGTCTTCAAGCTCGTGACTCACTTGTTAAAGGTAGCGATGGTTACACTTATTACTACGATAAAAATGGTGTGAAAGCTATCAACGGCTTCTACGATTTTGCAGGTTATCGTAAGGATGTACGCTATTTCGATTGTTATGGTCACATGGCTACTGGTCTCCTTGAAATGGGTAGCACAACCTTCTACTTTGATACACAAACAGGTATCCAAGCTAAAGACAAATTTATTCGCTTCTCAGATGGCCGTATCCGTTACTTTATCCCTGATACTGGTAATATGGCTGTAAATACCTTTGTTCAAAATAAAGAAAACCAAGCTTGGTACTACCTTGATGAACATGGTTACGCTGTGACAGGAAAACGTATCATCAATGGTAAAGAATACTGTTTTGACTCAGAAGGCCGTCAAATCAAAGGTCAGATGATGCAACAAGGCAACAAGCAATACTACATTTCTGCCCAAACAGGTGAAATGGCTGTGTCACGCTTTATCTTTGAAAACAACAACTGGTATTATGCGGATGCTTTTGGTTGTCTCGTTCAAGGTGCAAAAGTGATTGATGGTAAACTCTATTACTTCAACAAAGACCACAGCCAATTAAAAGGTGGCTGGGCTGAAGGCCGTTACTATGATGCCGTCACTGGTCAAGCAGTCATCAACCAATTCATTCAAATTGCGGCTAACCAATGGGCGTACCTAAACCAAGATGGTCACAAAGTTACAGGTCTTCAAAATATTAACAATAAAGTTTACTACTTTGGTAGCAATGGTGCTCAAGTCAAAGGTAAATTGCTCACTGTCCAAGGTAAGAAATGTTACTTTGATGCCCACACTGGTGAGCAAGTGGTAAACCGCTTTGTCGAAGCTGGACGTGGTTGCTGGTATTACTTTAACTCAGCTGGCCAAGCAGTGACTGGAAAACATGTCATCAATGGCAAACAGCTTTACTTTGACGGTTCAGGTCGTCAAGTTAAAGGACGTTATGTTTATGTTGGTGGTAAACGCCTCTTCTGCGATGCCAAAACTGGTGAATTGAGACAGCGTCGTTAATTACTATGTACTTTAAAATCTAGAGCGAATTTTTCCTTTTCCTATCTAAATTATTATTATTTTCCTATCATAACTCTAGATGAATAAATAGACGAAAAAGCCAGCATTAGCTGGTTTTTGAGTTGTTTTAGAGAAACTGTCAGTGTACACCCAGATGCTTTTTCATGCTTAAATCCTAATAATTTTGTCCCTCTCATATTCGCAAGGAGGAGCTATAGCCGTGTTATAATGGGTATTATATTTGCATGTAGGAAAAGAGAGTTAGAGGTAGTTATGGGGAACCATCTTCGTTAAGCTCGAGGTGTAACTGACTTCTTAAAGGAGAAAAATCATGGTTATCTTGGCTTGGAGTATCATTGTCATATTATTTATCTTCATTTCGAATTATTACTTTTATAAAACAGACTTCAGACCACGAAAATCCCCATTACTCTATGCCATTATTGAAACCATAGGTGCCTTTTTCACTAGGTGGTAGTACATGGAAAATGAGTAAAAAATAGCAATCAAGCGTTTTGTGGACTACTAAATATGGAAAGCATCGCGACCTCCTAACCCATAAACCACGCATACTTTAGCAGGATTTTGCTAGTCCCCGTAACCAAGCCTTTATTTCATCTTAGAAATGAAGGTTTTTTTATTTAAAAATAAATTAATATTGTTGGATGATTCTATCGTCTAAAAAAGTCTTAGTCCTAACGATTTTAGCTGGTTTTATGTTATCCTTAGTGCATTTGTTCACAAGGTGTATTTATTAGGCAGATTATTAAAGGACGTTTTCTGAGAAAACGAAGGTAGATACATTAAACTGATATTACAGTTGTGTAATTGTATTCCCTTGTCAAATAGCTTATGATAGAAGTAATATAAGGGAAAAAGGTAAATATTATGGAACAAAAAGTACGCTTTAAAATGCATAAAGTGAAGAAGAATTGGGTGACTATTGGGGTGACAGCACTCTCAATGGTTACTGTTGCTGGTGGAACTTTGTTGGCGGATCAACAGGTTCAGGCCGATGAGCAAAATCCTGCGAATCAGTCGGGTGATAGCAGTCAAGATTTGCTTCGAGAAGCGCCTGCCACAACTAATGATGCAGCAACTACAGTAGCACCAACTATTTCAGCAGATGCTAATACTGCGAGCGTGGCTATTCCTGTCGCAGATGCGACTAGCACGACAACCGATGTTACAGATAGGGCAGCGGCACCTACTACAACTGCAGCGACAGTTGATACTAACTCAGGTCAAGCTGCACCAAGTACAAATGTGCAAGCAGCTGCAGCTGATACGAGTGCTACAACGAAAGATACAAATAATGCGACTGCAACAGCTACTACAGACCGTGCAGCAACAACTGAGACGGCAAATACAGAAGCTCGTACACGTAGTCGTCGTGCCTTGGCAGAAACTCGTGAAGCCAATACCAATACAGCGACTGGTATCCAATGGATTAACGGCAAACAATACTATGTCAATAGTGACGGTAGTGTGCGTAAGAACTTCGTCTTTGAGCAAGATGGGAAGTCATATTACTTTGATGCTGAAACAGGGGCTCTTGCGACCAAGTCACAGGATGAATTTTCAACAGAACCTATCAAGGCAACTGTGGATTTTTCATCTGGAAATCAGCTCTACAAAAACGATAACAAATCTTTGGACCAACTCGACACCTTCATCACAGCAGATGCTTGGTACCGTCCAAAGAGTATTCTTAAGGATGGTAAGACTTGGACAGCTTCAACTGAAGCGGACAAACGTCCACTCTTGATGGTTTGGTGGCCTGACAAATCAACTCAGGTTAACTACCTAAACTACATGCAAAATCAAGGTCTTGGTGCGGGATCATTTTCAACCAACTCTAGCCAGGAAAGTCTAAATCTAGCTGCTAAAGCTGTTCAGACTAAGATTGAAGAACGTATTGCGCGTGAAGGCAATACCAACTGGTTGCGTACAAGTATCGACCAGTTCATCAAGACTCAGCCAGGTTGGAATAGTAGCACTGAAAATAGTTCATACGACCACTTGCAAGGTGGACAGTTGCTCTTTAACAACAGTAAGGGTGATACTGGTAACCGTACTAGCTACGCCAACTCTGATTATCGTCTACTTAACCGCACACCGACTAATCAGACGGGTACACGTAAGTACTTCAAGGACAATTCTATCGGTGGTCTTGAGTTCTTGCTTGCCAACGATATTGATAACTCAAACCCAGCTGTTCAGGCGGAGCAACTTAACTGGCTCCACTTTATGATGAATATCGGAAGTATCATGGCCAATGACCCAACTGCTAACTTTGACGGTTTGCGTGTCGATGCTTTGGACAATGTGGATGCTGACCTTCTCCAAATCGCTTCAGATTACTTCAAAGCAGCCTATGGTGTTGACAAGTCCGAAGCTAATGCGATCAAACACTTGTCATACTTGGAAGCGTGGTCTGCTAACGACCCATATTACAACAAGGATACTAAAGGGGCACAACTGCCGATTGATAATGCCCTTCGTAATGCTCTTACCAACCTTTTGATGCGTGATAAAAATACACGTATGCAGCTTGGGGACATGACTGCTTTTATGAATAGTAGTTTGAATCCACGTGGTGCTAACGATAAAAACGGTGAGCGTATGGCCAACTATATTTTCACCCGTGCCCACGATACTGAAGCGCAAACCATTATCCAACGTATCATCCGTGATCGTATCAATCCAAATCTGTTTGGTTACAATTTCACCCGTGATGAAATCAAGAAGGCCTTCGAGATTTACAATGCGGATATCAATACAGCTCACAAGACTTATGCGTCTTACAACTTGCCATCTGTCTATGCCCTCATGTTGACCAACAAGGACTCTGTAACACGTGTTTATTATGGAGACCTCTACCGTGAGGATGGTCACTACATGGCCAAGAAGACGCCTTACTTTGATGCCATCGATACCCTTTTGCGTGCCCGTATCAAGTATGTAGCTGGTGGTCAAGACATGGAAGTGAAGAAAGTCGGAAATGACGGCCTCTTGACATCAGTTCGTTATGGTAAAGGTGCCAATAACAGAACTGATTGGGGAACTGCTGAAACCCGTACGCAAGGGATGGGTGTCATCATGACCAACAACTATGATTTCCGATTGGGTAGCAATGAAACTGTAACGATGAATATGGGTAGAGCCCACCGTAATCAGCTTTACCGTCCATTGCTTTTGACGACTAAGGATGGTCTAGCAACCTACCTCAACGATTCTGATGTACCTTCAAACCTTCTTAAACGTACCGACTGGAATGGGAACTTGACCTTCAATGCCAATGATATTTTTGGTGTGGAAAATGTGCAAGTATCAGGTTACCTCGGTGTCTGGGTACCAGTCGGGGCTAAGGCTAACCAAGACGCACGTACACAGCCAAGTAACCGTGCCAATAGCGATGGTCAAGTTTACAAGTCTTCAGCAGCCCTTGATTCGCAAGTCATGTATGAAGCCTTCTCAAACTTCCAAGCTTTTGCGGACGATCAGCCAGAACTTTACATGAACCGTGTCTTGGCTAAGAACACTAATTTGCTCAAAGCTTGGGGTGTTACGTCTGTTGGACTTCCACCACAGTACGTTTCAAGTAAGGATGGTACCTTCCTTGATTCAACAATTGACAATGGTTATGCCTTTGACGACCGTTATGATATGGCCTTGAGTCAAAATAACAAGTATGGCTCACTTGATGACCTCCTTAATGTCCTTCGTGCCCTCCACAAAGATGGTATTCAAGCCATTGCTGACTGGGTGCCAGACCAAATTTATAACCTTCCAGGAAAAGAAGTAGTTAATGCCACACGTGTTAACGGCTACGGTTATCACCAACAAGGTTATCAAATTGTGGACCAAGCCTATGTGGCAAATACCCGCACAGATGGCACAGACTATCAAGGCAAGTACGGTGGTGCCTTCCTTGATGAGCTGAAAGCTAAGTACCCATCTATTTTCAACCGTGTGCAAATCTCAAATGGTAAGCAATTGCCTACGAATGAAAAGATTACCAAATGGTCTGCTAAGTACTTCAACGGAACTAACATCCTTGGACGAGGCATCAACTTTGTCCTTCGTGATGACAAGACCAACCAGTACTTTAATACTTCAGCCAACGGCCAACTCTTGCCAACACCACTTCGTGATACAGGTGCCATCACAAGCACTCAAGTCTTCCAACGTCGTGGACAAGATGTTTACTTCCTTCGTGATAATCAAGTCATCAAGAATGAATTTGTTCAAGACGGTAACGGTAACTGGTATTACTTCGGTGCTGACGGTAAGATGACCAAGGGTGCCCAAAACATCAATAGCAAGGATTACTATTTCTTTGATAATGGTGTTCAATTGCGTAATGCCCTTCGTCGTGCTAGCAACGGCTATACCTACTATTACGGTCTAGACGGTGCCATGGTTAAGAATGCCTTCGTTGATTTTGATGATAAACGTAAGCAAGTCCGTGCCTTTACAACACAAGGAACCATGGTAGTGGGTAACCTTCATTGGAGTGGTCACCATTTCTACTTTGACCGTGAAACTGGTCTTCAGGCTAAGGATCGCATTGTCCGTACCGATGATGGTAAATTGCATTACTATGTTGCTGGAACCGGTGATATGGGACGCAATGTCTTTGCGACTGATAGCAGCACAGGTAAACGTTATTACTTTGACGCTGATGGTAACACTGTGACAGGCTCACGCGTCATTGACGGTAAGACTTATTACTTTAACCAAGATGGTAGTGTCGGTACGGCCTACAGCAACCGAGCTGATTCTATTATCTTTGAAAATGGTAAGGCGCGTTATATCACACCAGCAGGCGAAATTGGACGCAGCATCTTTGTCTACAACCCAGCAACTAAGGCATGGAACTACTTTGATAAAGAAGGTAACCGTGTCACTGGACGTCAATACATTGATGGTCACCTCTATTACTTCAAGGAAGATGGTAGCCAAGCTAAGGGTGAAATTATCGAAGAAAATGGCATTAAGTATTACTATGAGCCAGAATCAGGTATTCTTGCTAGCGGACGCTACCTCCAAGTTGGTGATGATCAGTGGATGTACTTCAAACAAGACGGTTCACTGGCAATCGGTCAAGTTCGTGCTGATCATGGATACCTTAAGTACTTTGATAAAAATGGTATCCAAGTCAAGGGTAAAACCATTGTTGAAGATGGTAAGACTTATTACTATGATGCCCACAGTGGAGCTCTTGTAACAAGCAGCTTTGCTGAGATTGCACCAAACCAATGGTCTTACTTCAATACTGATGGCCAAGCCCTTAAAGGCAAGTGGACTATCAATGGCAAGGAATACTACTTTGACCAAAATGGTATCCAATACAAGGGCAAAGCAGTTAAGGTCGGTAGTCGTTACAAGTACTATGACGAAAACGATGGTCAACCTGTAACCAACCGCTTCGCTCAAATCGAGCCTAACGTCTGGGCTTATTTCGGAGCAGATGGCTATGCCGTGACAAGGGAACAAGTCATCAATGGCCAACACCTTTACTTTGACCAATCAGGTCGCCAAGTTAAAGGTGCCTACGTCACAGTCAATGGCCAACGTCGTTACTACGATGCCAACACTGGCGAATATGTCCCAGGAAGATAAGCAGTAGTAGCCCATGTAATTGACTAGAGAACACACAGCCGAGAATGAGGGAAAATTCTCAAGAAGAAAGATCGTGAAAACGGTCTTTTTTTGTATCCCTATTTCGATTTTTTTCGAAATAGTATTGACAGTAGTCTATGAAAAGCGTAGAATCTATTTCGAAAAGTATAGAAATAGGTATTCTGACCTAAGTCGTATTGATGCTCCGTTTCAATGAAAGGATAAATCAAATGGAAACATTCCTTTTTATGGCAATTCTTACCATGTTGGTTATCGCCGTCATTAGTTTTATCGTTCTGAAGAAAAGATGGCAATTTTCAATCAAGCTCTTTTTAGTCGGTCTGATTGGTTTTGCCTTACCTGTCATGATGATTGAAGGACCTATCAATGCCCTAGTTCTTTCAAGCTTTGGTCACTCTTCTAAATGGTTCACCATTATTTATGGAGGGCTTATGGCTGGCCTTGTTGAAGAAACAACTCGCTATTTGGTTTTTAAGGTACTTGCAAAGAAAAGAAGTTTGATGACGTCTGATATTGTAGCCTACGGTTTTGGACATGGTCTTAGTGAATTTATCTTCCTTGGAGTGATGGGCTTACTCACTAACATCATTGTTTTGCAGGCCATCCATTCAGGGCAGGCCAGTGAGTTACCTTCAACTCTTGTGAGTCAGGTCAACCAATTAACGGGATTTACTGTGCTTATGTCTCTCTTTGAAAGACTAGTTGCCTTGGTGTTACAAGTCTTGCTTACAGCTTGGGATTTTCTAGCAGTCACTAAGCAAAAGCTTTCATTCTATTTCTGGGCGATTATACTCCATGCTGCCATTGATTTTTTGGCAGGTGCTTATCAACTAGGGCTAGTCAGCAATCTCTTACTAATCGAACTTATTTTAGCTATTTATGTGTTAGGTATTGGACTTCTGACACGTCGGATTTGGAGAAAGGAGGGAACTCATGGGCTTATCT
This sequence comes from Streptococcus salivarius, assembly GCF_000785515.1. NCBI lineage: Bacteria > Bacillati > Bacillota > Bacilli > Lactobacillales > Streptococcaceae > Streptococcus > Streptococcus salivarius. The sequence goes on along the minus strand of NZ_CP009913.1, from coordinate 1,461,149 downwards.
GAAACCTTAAAAGCCATCTCTGCCCCTGTGAGGAGAGAAATTTTAGACTATCTAAAGTCTGGACCAAAGTCCGCTGGTGAAATCAGCCAGCAGTTTGACTTAGCTCCCGCAACAGTTTCCCATCATTTGTCTACCTTGAGAAAAGCGGGACTTATTGAAGAAGAAAAGCAGAAGAATTTTATCTACTATAGTTTGAACTTAACCGTTTTTGAAGAAATTTTAACGTGGATTCAGTCACTTGGAGGAACAGAAGATGAAAAATAATATGCAAAGAGTCATTGGCAATCTAGTAATACTCACACCGGTTATTGTCGGCTTAACCCTTTACCAGCAACTCCCAAATCGGGTGGCTATCCACTTTAATGTGGAAGAACAAGCCAATGGTTTTATGAATCGCAATCTAGCAATAGTTGTCCTTCCTTTTATTGCTCTTGCCATTTATAATCTCTTATTTTCATATTTTAAACAAATAACCATTTCATTCTTAAAAGAGTTTATGTTATGGCTTATTCCGATTTCTGCAGTTATCATTCAAGGTCTCGTATTGACTGTTGCCATGGGCGGACATGTCCAAGTTCGATTGACTGTCATTTGGTTAGTGGCACTCATTTTTCTAGTAATCGGAAATTATCTTCCTAAAAGTATTGGTCTAGCTACTAAAAATCACAGTGAGAGCAGTAACTCAGTAGCGAGAAAGTTAGGTTACCTAATGGTTGCAATGAGTCTTGCCTTGTTAATCAGCCTATGCTTTAACCCCTATACTACAATTATTATTTTAGGTGTTTTTGTAGTTCTAATCTTGAGTATCTTGTTACCCAATTTTCGCTATTTAAGAAATTAAAGAGAAGTAATCGTCTGATTACTTCTTTCAGATTGAAAACAAAGTCCTTGGAAACTTGTGTTCCAAGGACTTTATCTTCAATCTGTACTGAGAAATTCATCTCAGCTTTCTTTGTGATAGTCAAAGCGAATGACTTGCTCCGTTGCATCTACATACGCGTGGACTCCAAAGGGAACAATCGCTCTTGGTGTGGCATGGCCGACATTCAGATTATAGACAATCGGGATATTGCTATCAATGATATCCAATAGTGCTTCTTTATAGTCGTCATAGAAGGTTTCATCCATAGGTTTTCCGACCAAGAGTCCACTGATGACCGCGAATATGCCCGTGTCCTTTAAAGTTCGCAACATCTTTTTGAAGTCTTCAGGCTTAGGCTTTTCTTCGCTTGTTTCTAGCAAGAGGATTTTTCCTTCCCAGTCTGACAAGTCAGGGAAAAGTTTGTATCTTTGGCAGAGGTCTGTGCTATCTGCGTGTAGAGAGTTGTCAAAAATATCATAGAGAGACTCGAGGCAACCACCGAGGATTTCTCCCTCAAACTGAGCATTGCCTTGTAACAAGTCAAAACCTGTATTTGCATGGCTGACACGAGGTGTTCCCAAGGCTTTGGGACTATAATCAGTCCGTTCCTCATACCAAACGTTACTAGGGTGGATTTCTGAGATTCTACCAGTCTCAATTAATTCTTTAAAGTAGTGGCGGCTATATGGCAACATTTCTTTGTCTAACTCACAAATGTCTGCTAGAAATGATTGGCCGTAAAAAGTCTTGATTCCTAGTTTTTGCAACATGAGATGGTTCATGGTCGTATCCGAGAAGCCAAGAAAAATCTTTTGTTTGATAACCTTTTGTAGTTGGTCATTTTCAAAAAGATAAGGTAGCAAGCGATAGGTATCGTTTCCACCGATGGCGCATAGGATCATATCGATACTATCATCAGAAAATGACTGAATCAAATCCTCCGCACGAGCTTCGGGATGTTCTTTGATAAAGTCTAAGCCTTTTAGTGAATGAGGTAAAAAAATAGGATTGAGTCCCAGGTCTTTGAGTCGTTGGACCCCCAAGTCCACTTCGTGCTTGACAAAGTCCTCTCCGATAACCCCACTAGATAAACTTACAATACCAATAGTAGAAGCCATATATTATCCTCCTAGAAATAAATTGATGCTATTGTATCATAAAGAATGATAGAAAAATATAAGGAATAGCGTTAGACATACGATTTTGTGTCAATAAAGCAATAGAAAAATAACCGCTCGAAGTGCTTACTTCTTTTTATCTGTTTGTGCTAAATTTGGACCATTTGTGGCAGAAGGATATTATTATTCTTGAATTTGCTATGTTAGATGTGTATAATGATGTCACAGCGAACTATTGAAAGAGGTCGTTGCTCATTACAACACAAACAATTAACCAATTTAATTCACTTGCTCGACCTAATCTTGCTACAGGTTATAGGAGGAAATCTAGATGACAAAAAGTAACAACAACCAAATTACGGATATCTTAAACAATATCTATAATCTTATTATAAATCCAGAAACAACTGAAAATGAGAGAGAGTTGCTCGTAACGTTTAAAAATGAAATAGAAGTTGGGAAGAAGGATAATGACGAACTTCTTGCAGAATTAAGGAGAGCTATTCAAGTTCTAGCAGTCAGCAATCTTTCTAAAGGGAAATCACTGAGTTCTGGAGTGAGTGACTTGAGTAAGACTCTCACAGAATTCCAAGAAAAATCAGAGCGTAACATTAATCTAGCAAGAGGATTAACATCACTCGGCAGTTTGTCTTTTAAATGATTTATCTGCTTGTGATGATTAGTAAAATGACCAAAAAGCTCAACTGAATTCAACCTGCTAAGTTGGGTTTAGTTGAGCTTTTATTGTTCTTATCTTGAGTGTCATAATACCTAATTTTCGCTATTTAAGAAAATAAAGAGAAGTAATCGTCTGATTACTTCTTTTTGTCTCCCAAAAACAGCTTGCTAAAATAAGTGTTCTAATGATATAATACAAATATATTAATTTAATTTTATGAGGAGTATTTATGAAAAAGCGTAAGAAAATTATTCTTGGCTCCATAACGGGAGCTTTGGCCTTAGCTCTTGCTGGAGGCGGTTTTTGGGCTTATAAAACCTTTGTTCCGCAAGAAACGCCAATTGATAAGAATGCTACGGTAGCTTCTAATTTTTATCAAGCTGTTAACAAGGACTGGCTCCTAAAAGCCAAAATTCCCGCTGATTCTCCAAGCATTGATAATTTTTATACTTTAGGGGAAGATATCAAAGGAAAGCTTAAGAAGGATATCAAAAATTTAGGGGAGGGTAAGGAGACGTCAGATATTACGGGGATGTCTGAGTTTATCACCTTCTACAAGGCTGCTAGTGATTACAAGCAACGTGAGAAAGATGGCCTTGAACCTCTCAAACCTTATCTAAAAGAGATTGAGGATATCAAGGATGTAAATGATTTGGCCAGTAAATCTGCTAGCTTGACTGATAAAGGGATTCCTCTTCCATTTGGTTATGACGTAGGAACTAACGCAGAGAATACCAGCCAAAAACAAATCCAATTGAGTCCCCCAAGTATCTTATTGCCAGATGTGTCTATTTATAAAGATGAGGCCAGCAAGAAACAATATTTGACTCCAATTGAAACAGCCACGCAAAAAGCCTTGGAAATGCTTGGATATAGCGAAAAAAATAGTAAACGGATTGTCAAAGAAGCACTGGAGTTCGACGAAATCATTGCTAAGTACAGTCTCAGTAACGAAGAGATGTCTGAAAGTAAGAATTTGGTTCACCCTAAAACAGCAGAAGAGATTAATGCCTACTCGGGTTCCTTCAAATTATATGATGTCATTAAAGGCATTATGGGACGTGATTTAGAAACCATCAACGTCCCTAATACCAAGTATTTTGAGAACTATAGTAAGATCGTTAATCAGGACAATTTTTCTAAAATAAAATCATGGATATTAGTGCAAGAAGCTATGGCAGCGTCAAATTCTTTGACAGAAGATTACCGTTTGAATTTTGCATCGATTAGCATGGCTATTATGGGCACACAAAAGCCACTTTCTAAAGAAGATACAGTCTATGAGATGAGTGTCAATCTGTTTAGCGATGTCATGAGTGTCTATTATGGACGTAAATACTTTGGTGAAGAAGCCAAGACTGATGTGACAGGTATGATTGATAAAATCAAAAATGTCTATCGTGGCCGTCTCCAACAGAATGATTGGTTGACGGAAGATACACGCAACAAGGCCATCGAAAAGTTGGATAAAATGAAGGTTTTCGTAGGTTATCAGGAAGATGTCGATCCTGGTACTAAGGAACTACATCTTGACCCTAACAAGTCCTTCTTTGAATTGTCAGAAGACATTGCCCAGTTCGGAAAACGTTATACCATTGATCATTTTGATGATCCTATTGATAAGAATAAATGGTCTGGTTCTGCTTTTGATATCAATGCTTATTACAACCCAGAAAGTAACAGTATCAACTTCCCAGCTGGTATTTTGCAAGCTCCGTTTTACGACAAGAACCAAAGTGTTGAAAAGAACTATGGTGGTATCGGTGTCGTGATTGGACATGAAATTACCCATGCCTTTGACTCCAATGGTGCCGATTATGATGAGAATGGCGACATGCATAACTGGTGGACAAAAGCAGATACTAAAGCTTTCGACAAGAGAATCAAAGCCTTTGAAGACCAGTGGAATGGTTTAGAAATTTACGGGACTAAGGTAAATGGAAAACTCACAGTTACTGAGAATGTTGCAGATGCTGGAGGTCTATCATCTACACTCCAAGTGCTCAAAACAGATGTGACAAAACCTAATCTTAAGGACTACTTTGAAAACTACGCAAATATCTGGAAACAAAAGGCTAGCCTGCAGTACAATAAATATACCATGGTGCAAGACGTCCACGCACCAAATGAGTTGCGTGTTAACCAACAACTTAAAAACCTTCCTGAGTTTTATGAGGCCTATCCTCAGATTAAGGAAGGAGACGCCATGTATTTAGCACCAAGCAAGCGCATTAGTTTGTGGTAAAAAAGTCCTGCTACTTTGCTAATCAAGAAGAAGAGAATTTGGAATGGAATCATCCCAGATTCTCTTTTTATGTTGTAGCTTTGGGGAATCATTTTCTAGTGTTATAATGGTGCTATTAAGGAAAGGATTCAAGAATGATGCATAAAAGGAATCTGATAGAAGATAATAAAAGAGGTGAGAATCAGAGCTTTCTCTACTTCCTACACGAGGAGAAAAAATTTGACGTAAAGGCACTTGATGATTTGTGTCACTACATCATAGAACTGGATACAATCAGTTTCGAGCAATTGAGAGATATCCATTATATTGAAAATCAAATACTACGCCATCTTGTGTATCATTTTGATGATAATGATCTAAGTAAGATTTCCAATCTCCCTTTAGAGTACTGGGAGTATATAGAGCCCTTTGAACGCTTGGTGGCATGTTTGTATGAGGGTGATGGTGAGGAATGACAATTATCCAGATTATAACAAAGCCTTATTAGAGACTTTAAATCAACAGTATGGCTATGCTAAAGATGTCAAGAAATATTTTGACTTGAAGTAGATTGATGATAGAGATTTTGCCGGTAGCCTTACTAGGTTTTAGAAAACAAAAAGAAAACACCAGAAAAAATGATTTCTGGTGTTTTTGAATACATTTTGGCAAAAATGAGGTATTTTTCAAATACTTACAGTTGTTAGTTTGATATTAATCCTTTTTCTCTGTAGCTACGCCATTTTCGTCAATAATATAGGTTTTTCCATCTTTTTCAAGCGTAGTGTTAGTGGTAATTGGAGAACCTTTTGACTCTGGACTAACTGATATCGGCTTTTCAAAATGATAAAGTTTACCATCAAACTCTGCCCATTCGCCACTAAAAGGAGTAGTCATATAAATTTCAGGGTTGAAATAATAAAGTCTATTATCTTCTAACCGAATGACACCTGTTTTTACAACTCCATTTTCATCAGAGATACAGAAACCATTCCAAGAGGTCGAGGTGTCTGTAGCTGTATTCCTTAGAAGTCGTCCTTTAGGACCCAAAAGATAGGTCTTTTCATTGATATTTTGTAGATATGTTCGGTTTTCAGCTCCCCATGGTGGGCTAATGTAGTAGGTTTCATTATTGTGATTAACCCACCCGAACTGTAGATGACCGTCCTTATCAGCATAATAGTATTTGTAGTTGCCGTCAATATCATTAGAAAGCATACTACCGTCTTTTTTGAAGAAATAATCGAAATCACCTATCTTGTGTCTATCATTTCGAACTTGGTAGCCATCTTCTTTAAAATAAACACGTTTACCTTCAATAGTTGCCCAACCAAATATCTGGCTTCCATCCTCGCCAAAATAAGTATATTTTTTAGAAAAGTAATCGCCTGTTTCATGGAATTTATTTACGAACATAGCACCAGTATCGTTATCGAAGAAATAGTACTTTCCATCAAGCAGAAGTCGTTTTCCTTTGGCTTGTTTTCCAGTTGGATCAAAGTAGTATTTTTGATGATTAATAATTTGAAGTCCAGTGGCTAACTGTCCATTTTCTTTAATATAAGCCCAATCACCATCTCTATCTTGAATAAATTGTCCAGGTTTATTCATAGTTACATAACCATTTTGGTCAATGACATAACGAATACCATTAAGTTCAAGTGTTCGGTTAGTCCACATTGCTCCGCTGTCTCTATCGAAATAATGTGTTTGACCGTCAATTTCGACAAGTCTTCCCTTAGCTTGTTTGCCCTCTTTATCAAAGTATAGAGTGACATTATCTATTGAATGGAGTCCTGTGACAGCTTTTCCCTCGTTATCAAAGTAGTACCAATTCCATGCATCATCGTGTTCGAAACGATTTGTTAGTTTAGTTTCGGTCGCTACTCCTTTATCATCAATGAGGTAGGCTTTTTTATTGTAAACTAAGGTTTTGGAAACTGTGAGAGGGGAAGTTTCGGAAAGCGAACTTGTTCTATTGAAAGCATAGAATTTATTATCACTTTGAATTACAGTTTCTTCAATTTTAGTTAAATCTGTGTTTTCTGGAAGTAGATGTCCGATGTAAAAATCATTGTTTTCATCAAGATAGTATAGATTACTAAAATCATCACCAATAATACGTTTAATCTTATCGGTCTTTGTTCGTACTCCGTGGTCAATAATGTCTACTTCTTCCCTGACGGTAGCGGTATAACTTCTTCCACCATGCTTGTAAGTTCTATTTATGCTAGGCTCTAAGTGGTATAGCTTACCATCAATCGTTTTCCAAGTAGGTGTTGTAACTGTAAACATTTTGGGGATATTTCTATTATTTTCAAAATAATAGAGTTTACCATTATTTGCAGTGCTAACACCTGTAAGTAAAACCCCATCCTTATCTGTACCTACGATGCCAGAGTAGTATGCATCATAATCCAGTTCCTGACGTTTGAGTAAAGGTCCGAGATAGTTTTTTAGAAGTTTGCCTTCAAAATAGTAATAGTCCTTGCCTCCTTTTTCGACTATATCAGTGACTGGTGAACCAGAATTTGAAAAATAGTAGTCATCACCATTAATATGATGTTCTCCGGTTAGTACTTGGCCAAATTTATTGGAGCGATAGCTAGTATTTAAAGTTCCAACAAAGACACGTAATGACTGAATATAAAAGGCATCTTTTACCAATTTTCCATGATTATCAAAGAGGTAGTTTTGTCCTTTGAAGATAGTAAGACCATTTTCAACTCGACCAGTATGATCAAAATAATAAAGTTGATCGCCAACTCGATGCCATCCATAGTAACGTCGACCATCAGAACCATAATATTCGTAATACGTTTTAGCAAATGGTTCCTGTCTTCTGATTTCAATAGACCAAGTATGCCAATAGTTGGTTTTTACAGCACCTGAATAGTGACTAAAATAGTAATGGGAGCCGTCAATGATTCTTTCCCCATCTTTCGCTTGACGACCTTCTTCGTCAAAGTAAAGAGTTACTCCATCTACATTTTGCCATCCTTTTAGTTTCTCTCCTGTTGCGGTGTAATAGTACCAGTTGCCTGAGGAATCTTCTTGGAAATGGCCACCAGAAACAAGTGGACGTTGAGGAAGTTTCTGTTCAGTTTCAATCAAAAGACCATTAGCTTCTGCGTGGTAAGTTTTTCCATTAATAGTGATGTCGGTATTTATAACCTTATGACCACTATCCTTATCAAAGTAATAGGGTTCGATACCTATTGTAACGATTTCACCCTTGGCCTGAACACCGTCTGGGTAGAAATACATGTCGAAGCCATCTATAGTCTGTTCGCCTGTTAGAAGTTTCCCTTCTTTATCACTATAGTACCAGTTGCCGTCGTCATCCGACCAAAAACGGTCACGAACCAATTGGCCAGTATCTTTTTGAAAATAATAGGAATTTCCATCTAGTACGACAAAGGCATCTTTAGCTTGGACACCATTAGGGTAAAAGTAGAGTGGTATATTGTCAATAACTTGTTTACCGATAAGTGCTTTCCCATCTTGGCCTAAATAGTACCAATTTCCATTCTTATCAGATGCAAAAGCACTACGGGTAAGTTGTCCACTATCTTTCTCAAAGTGATATGTTGATCCATTAACGTGACGGGTGTCTCCTTTGACTTGCTTACCATCGGCATCGAAGTAGACATTCACATTATCAATATTTTGCATACCAGTAAGTGCTTTCCCATCCTTAATATAGTACCAGTTGCCCTGATCATCGCTAGTGTAATGACCGCCGGATATTACGGGACTTTCTTCTACTTCATGGGCTGCATTTGTTTCAGAATGTGATGTTTCAGAGCTTACGACTTCACTGCTAGTAACAGTAGAGACTTCCGAACGAAGAGCTTGTTGAGAGTTAATTTCAGAAGTACCTATGTCTGAAGTAGCTGCATCAGTGACACTTTGTTTAGATTCAGTAGAAGTAGTTTCAGTGATGATTTCACTTGAATTTGTTGTGACTAAAGATTTGTTTTCCTCTGGTTTAGTAGTGACTTCATTAGTTGACGGGCTTATGACATCGATTGCATTTTCTTCTATGCTGTTTTCAACCGTTGGTTCTGAGGTGGAGTGAGTCTGTTCAGCTGCGGACACATAGCCCAAGCTTGCAAAACTAAGTCCTAGAGCTAGACCAGTTACTGCAATGGTTACCCATTGCTTTTTTACTTTGTGAAGTTTAAAGTATACTTTCTTTTCCATGATAATGCTCCTTTCATAAAACTAAATAATAGTAGCAAGGATATGGTTAACTCATGAGTAAAATTAAGTTAGTATTATGGTTCTATTACTTACATATCAAGTTTATCATCACATTTTAATAAAATCAAAGAATTGTGTAAGCGTTTTTATTTTTGTATAAACTCTTTCCAACTCTACTCTAAACAAAACTGATAGTATATGAATGATAAACTTTCATTAAAGAGAGTTAATGATGTATTTGCTTTAAGTTAGCAGCGGATAGATCCTTGAGTAGGGTATTTTTGATATTCATAATATGCTATCCACTGATTTTAGAACGCCACCAAAAAAGCCACTGGCATACAAAACCAATGGCTTTTAACAATTTATTTCTTCTTCCCTAGTACAAAATAGCGGCTAGGGATTTGTTGTGTCAAACTGACGGCGATGGCGATGGTAAATGAAGCTAGGAAACAAGCCCGTAGGAAGCTGAGTCCTAGGTCTGAATTTCCAATCAAGAGGAAGTAGACCGCACGGTAGAAGCTCATCCCGGGGATGAGTGGGAACATGCTTGAGGCTAGGAAGACTGTAGCTGGACATCTACGGTAGTGGGCCAAAAAGCGTGAGGTGAATGTGACCAGTAGGGCAGGGAAGAGGATGGCTAAGACCTCGTGATGGGTATTGTTCCAAATCAAGAGGTAGAGGAGCCATGAGCCTGCACCTAGGGTTCCGAGGTCTAAGAAGTATTTCTTTGGTACTCGGTAAAGCACGGAGAAGGCTGCTGTCCCCAGCCCGGCCATGAAGGTCTGAATCAAGACCTCCTGCCATGAGGTAGATGGTGTTGAGAACATGCCTGATAATTGTTCCGCAAAGGGTAGAAGTGAAATCATGGCAAGAACACCGACAGAGATAGACAGACAGGTGGAGACCCCTGACAGCATTAGGGCCAGTCCACTGTAGTAGTTGTTCTGGGTGAATTCACGAATGGCATTAACAAAGTAGGCCCCAGGAATCAAAATCATCAAGGTTCCCAGGATAATCACGCTACGGTGCTGGCCAATTCCTAGATAGTAGAGAACATTGGCTGATAAAGCTGCGATGGCACTAGAGAGGATAATCTGCAAGAAACTGGTATGAATAAAACGTGAAAAGAGCTGCATACCAATCCCTACAAAAAGTCCAGATATAGCCGCAGCAGTCCCATCAATCCAGCTACTTCCCAGAGCTAGCGAGAAGCTCCCAGCACCAATGACACAGGCTATAATGTCCTCTAAAGGACGATAGAAAGTCTTCTGCTCAATGGTTTTCAGCTTTTGGAAAATGCTAGAGACAGGTTGATTTGGCTGCTCTGCCAGTTCGCGAGACAGGCGGTTCACTTCCTCGAGTTTTCCCAGATGGATAGAAGGAGCTGAGGTAGCTAGGACACGAGACTCCTTAAGACCTGAGCGGTTGAGTCCGGAGATCATAACCCCTCGATTGACCACGTAAGTGGAAAAGTCTCTGATACCAAGAGACTTGGCCATGTGTCCCATAGTGTCTTCAATACGGTAAATCTCAGCACCGCTCTCCATAAGGACACGGCCAGCCTGAAGGACGGCATCCATTTCGTTTTTAGTTTCTGTTTCTGTCTCTCTTGGAAAATCGATGGTCATTTGAACCTCCTTATCGCTTAATTCGTCATTCCATTATAAGGCTTGAATGGAGGTTTTTCAATAGCTTTGACGACTAAAATAGGACTTTCTATGAGATTTTTCTTCTACTTAATGATAGGGGGCAGGAAAATGGAGGGCTTGCCTTTTGCCTTGCCATTGGTAGAGGCAAATGCTACAATTAAATTATAAAATGTATGCGTTTACATATTTTTACGCTACCTTTCTCAAAAAGCGTTTAAGTCCTTTATTTATAGGGGTCTTAGCAATTAAAGAAGGGAACAAATGTAAGTGCAAATAGATGATACCTTTGAAAAGGAGACAATTCCATGAAAAAAATTATCAATAAACCTGAAAATGTTGTGACAGAGATGCTAGATGGTTTGGCTTATGTTCACAGTGATTTGGTGCATCGTGTTGACGGCTTTGACATCATCGCTAGAAATGAGCAGGCTGCTGGTCAGGTCGGTCTCATTTCTGGTGGTGGAAGTGGTCATGAGCCAGCTCACGCTGGTTTTGTAGGTGATGGTATGCTTTCAGCAGCCATCGCAGGTGCAGTATTTACGTCACCAACGCCTGATCAAATTTTGGAAGCTATCAAGGAAGCAGATCAAGGGGCTGGTGTCTTCATGGTTGTTAAAAATTATTCTGGGGACATCATGAATTTTGAGATGGCTCAAGAATTGGCTGAAATGGAAGGTATCGAGGTTGCCAGTGTCGTTGTGGACGACGATATTGCTGTGGAAGATAGCCTCTATACTCAAGGTCGTCGTGGGGTTGCAGGTACCATTTTCGTGCATAAGATCCTAGGTCATGCGGCTCGCGAAGGTAAGTCTCTGGCTGAAATCAAAGACTTGGCTGACAAGATTGTTCCTAATATCCACACTATTGGTTTGGCCCTCAGCGGTGCGACAGTTCCTGAGGTCGGCAAGCCTGGTTTTGTCCTAGCAGAGGATGAAATAGAGTACGGTATTGGTATCCATGGTGAACCAGGCTATCGCAAGGAGTCTATGCAACCTTCTCGACAGTTAGCTGAAGAATTGACAGGGAAGCTCCTTGAAGCCTTTGAGGCTAAGTCAGGCGAACGCTATGCCCTTCTCATCAATGGTATGGGTGCGACACCACTCATGGAGCAGTATGTCTTTGCTAATGATGTAGCAAGTATTCTTGGAGATGCCGGACTAGATATAGCATATAAAAAGTTAGGTAATTACATGACATCTATTGATATGTCAGGTCTCTCATTGACGCTCATGAAGATTGAAGATGAGGCTTGGCTTAAGGCTTTGGAGAGTCCAGTTAAGACTATTGCTTGGTAGTCTGACGTGAGAACTAGAAATTAGGTATATTATGGATAAAACAGTTGCAGTAAAATGGATGCAAGACTTTGACCAAAAAGTTGAAGCAGAAAAAGACCACTTGTCTGAATTAGATAGTCCTATTGGAGATGGTGATCATGGTTCTAACTTGGCGCGTGGTATGGCGGCAGCTATTGAGGCTATTAACACTACTGAACCAAAAAGTGCAGCAGAGGTTTTTAAGGCGGTGTCAATGGCCTTGATTAGTAAGGTTGGTGGTGCCTCAGGTCCGCTTTATGGGTCTGCCTTTATGGGCATGATGAAGGCTGAACAAGCTGGTCAGGATTTGGCAGGTGTGCTTGAGGCAGGTCTCGAGATGATTAAAAAACGTGGCCATGTAGAAGCCGGTGAAAAGACCATGGTGGATGTTTGGCATCCAGTTGTTGAAGCTGTCAAACAAGGCCAACTCACCATTGATGTCATTGATCAAGCTGTTCTTTCAACCAAGGAAGTTGCGGCTACAAAGGGGCGTGCCTCTTATGTCGGTGAGCGTTCAATTGGTCACATCGACCCAGGTTCCTATTCATCTGGCCTACTCTTCAAGGCCTTGCTAGAAGCGGAGGGCTAGGATATGCCAGAACTTGGAATTGTGATTGTATCCCACTCCGCTGATATTGCTAAAGGTTTGGTGAGTCTGATTCGTGAAGTTGCGCCAGATATTCCTCTGACGGCTACAGGTGGTCTTGAAGATGGTGGCTTGGGTTCTAGTTTTGACCATGTTCAAGTAGCAGTGGATAGTCAGCCTGCTAACCGTCTCTTGGCCTTTTATGATCTGGGCAGTGCTCGCATGAATTTGGAGATGGTTGAAGAATTTTCAGACAAGGAAATCCTTATTCAGCAGGTACCTCTCATTGAGGGGGCCTATGCGGCATCAGCCTTGCTTCAGGCAGGAGCGAGTGAAGTTGAAATCTTATCACAGATAAATGAATTAACCATTCAAAAATAGAATAAAGGAAAACTATGACAAATCAAATTAAGTATAAATGGGCTAGTCTTGGAACTGGCGTTATTGCCAACGAATTGGCACAGGCTTTAGAGGCTCTAGGTGGTAAACTCTATTCCGTTGCAAATCGTACCTATGATAAGGGGGTGGCCTTTGCTGAGACATATGGTATTGAAAAGGTTTATAAAGAGATTGATGAAGTGTTTAAAGATCCTGAAGTGGATATTATCTACATTTCAACGCCTCACAATACGCATATCAATTTTCTTCGCAAGGCACTTGCAGCAGGTAAACACGTCCTCTGTGAAAAATCTATCACCTTAAATAGTGAGGAATTGGCAGAAGCTATCCAGCTCGCCGAAGAAAATCATGTCAAACTGGCAGAAGCCATGACTATTTTCCATATGCCTATCTATCGAAAACTATCTGAAATCGTGGAAAGTGGTAAGCTAGGGCCTCTCAAGGTCATCCAGATGAACTTCGGTTCTTACAAAGAATATGACATGACCAACCGCTTTTTCAATCGTAATCTAGCTGGTGGTGCCCTACTTGATATCGGTGTCTATGCCCTATCCTTCGTGCGTTGGTTTATGACCTCACAACCGACAGAGATAGTTTCACAGGTCAAATTAGCTCCGACTGGCGTTGATGAGCAAGCGGGCATTCTTCTTACCAATGCAGAAGGGGAGATGGCGACGGTGACGCTAAGTCTTCATGCTAAACAACCTAAACGTGGCACCATCGCTTATGACAAGGGCTATATCGAGCTTTACGAATACCCACGTGGGCAAAAGGCAGTCATCACCTATACAGAAGATGGCTCACAAGAAGTCATCGAGGCCGGAGAAACCGCCAAAGCCCTCCAGTATGAAGTCCTAGACATGGAAGCAGCCGTCTCAGGAAGGGAAAATCATCTTTATCTGAACTATAGCCGAGATGTCATGGAACTTATGACTCAACTCCGCAAAGATTGGGGCTTGGTCTACCCAGAAGAAGAGTAGCGATTAGATGATAAACAAGACCAGTATAATGTACTGACTACAAAAGATAGACAGTCTCTTAAAAGGATATAGCCCTGCATAAGATAGGAATAGGTCCATTTAACCGATTCTATATAAATACATTTATGTCAAAGGAGAAAGACATGAGAAATTTTGCAAGTCCGTCACGTTACATTCAAGGTGAAAATGCCTTATTTGAAAATGCAAAAGCCATTTCAGAATTGGGAACTCATCCTGTTTTACTATGTGACTCAGTAGTTTATGATATTGTAGGTAAACGTTTCGAAGAATACCTTGTTCAAAATGGACTCACAGTTGTACCAGTCTTCTTTAATGGAGAAGCATCGGATAATGAAATTAATCGTGTGGTCAGCCTAGCCAAAGAAGAAGACTGTGATTTAGTTATTGGACTCGGTGGTGGTAAGACTATCGATAGTGCTAAAGCTATTGCAGACCTTCTACAATCGTCAGTTGTTATTGCCCCAACTATCGCATCTACAGATGCTCCAGTTTCAGCTTTGTCTGTTATCTATACTGACGAGGGTGCCTTTGAGCGCTATATCTTCTATTCTAAGAACCCAGAGTTGGTTTTGGTGGATAGTAAAGTGATCTCTCAAGCACCAAAACGTTTGTTAGCATCTGGTATTGCAGATGGCTTAGCAACTTGGGTAGAAGCTCGAGCAGTTATGCAAGCCAACGGAAAAACTATGCTAGGTAAACACCAAACTCTAGCAGGGGTTGCCATTGCTGAACGCTGTGAAGAGATTCTTTTTGCAGATGGTCTACAAGCCATGGCCGCTTGTGAAGCTAAAGTGGTAACGCCTGCCCTGGAAAATATTATTGAAGCTAATACCCTTCTTAGTGGTATTGGATTTGAAAGTGGTGGTTTGGCTGCTGCTCATGCCATCCATAATGGTTTCACAGCTCTCACTGGCGATATTCACCATTTGACTCATGGTGAAAAAGTAGCCTACGGAACTCTTGTGCAATTGTTCTTAGAAAATCGTCCAAAAGAAGTTTTGGATAAATACATTCGCTTCTATCAACAAATTGGCATGCCAACTACTCTTAAAGAAATGCATCTTGAAAATGCAAGCTATGAAGATCTTCTCAAGGTTGGTCAACAAGCGACTATTGAAGGAGAAACTATCCATCAAATGCCATTTGAAGTGAAAGCCTCTGATATTGCGCAAGCCATCGTTGCTGTAGATGCTTATGTTCATGGATTAGCCTAAGTAAATTTGGTCTTTTGTAGGGAAAGTGCCACCATTCCCGTATAGGAATATTATCCCCCTCAAGCACTTATCCCTACATGATAGACAAATTGTTATAGGAAAGGGTTCAGTTCTGTATTAGATAGGACTGAGCCCTTTTTACTATTTAAAAACCAATATTTCCAAAGTCCCTCAAAGCGGTTTAAGAACTTTTGAAAACATAAAACATTTTCAAGAAATCTTGATTTAACAGTCATTTCCCTTGTGTAAGCGTTTCAAAAAGTGTATACTATAAGTAGAAAGATAGGAAAAGGAGATGGCTAGTGGCTAGTATAACAATTGAAGCGAGCAAGGTAGCTAGAAAGAGTCCTATTCGCGTAGACACTAGTCTTGTGGGGACCGTTTCTGGAGTGGAAGACGTGAGCGTTTCCCTACCATCGTCAAAAGCTCGTTTGAGTGTCGGAAAATTGGGTTACAAGTCTAACACCATTACGGTGGAGGACGGGCAAATTGTCCGTGTTACTAGCAATTTTCTAAATCGCTTTATAGCGATAGCGCCATTGTTACTTTATCTTGTTGGAGGTCGTTACCTCCCACTTGTTGCTGTCCTATCTACTATAATTTTGCTTTTTAGCTTACCTTTTCTCAAGTTAGAAATCGTAGGCTGATTAGAATCGGGAGTGGCTTAGCCCTCTGTTTGATACCTTTAACTCACTTTTTCATAATAATGCTAGGCCACTCCCTTTTCATTGGGAACGGGTCGAGACGAAAGAGTGGGTTATCAAAAAGGGAACTCGATAGAGTTTCCCTTTTTTCTTTCTCAATCTAAAGTCATTTCTAAAAGACCCCAGTTGGTAAAACTGAGGTCTTTCTTGTTTTAAATCATGAATTACTTACGGTACAATTTGTCGTATTGATAGTAAGGATCGAAGGTCACATTGATACCGAGCTTACGAAGAACATTTTTGTCTTCATCGGTAAGAATGATTGTTGAGTGAGCTTCAGAACCTTTGAGGTTACCAAGTTCCTCCATGGCACGCGCCGCATCCGCATTGTTGGCAGCTGTAATGGCCAAGGCGATAAGGATTTCGTTGGAGTGGAGACGAGGATTACGGCTACCCAGATGGTCAATTTTCAGACCTTGGATAGGTTTAACCACTTCAGGCTCGATAAGTTTAGTATCCTTATCAATACCTGCAGAAGTCTTGATAGCATTAATCAAAGCAGCTGCAGTTGGACCAAAGAGTTCTGAATTCTTACCAGTGACGATTTGACCATTTGGCAATTCGAGGGCAAGAGCAGAACCACCTGTTTCTTCAGCCTTAGCGCGTGCTGCAACGACCACTTGGCGATCTTCAGGAGTAATACCAAGATCATTCATGAGCAACTCAATCTTCTTGACAGCAGTCTCAGGAACACGTTCATTTTTGAAATCAAGGACGGTTTGATAGTAGCGACGGATAATCTCTTGTTTAGAAGCTTCTTTGGCTGCCTCATCATCCGTAATGGCAAAACCAACCATGTTAACACCCATATCTGTAGGTGAAGCGTAAGGTGACTCACCAAGGATGCGTTCAAGCATACGTTTAAGGACTGGGAAAATCTCGATGTCACGGTTGTAGTTTACCGTAGTTTTGCCATAAGTTTCCAAGTGGAAGGGGTCAATCATATTGACATCATCAAGGTCGGCAGTGGCAGCTTCATAGGCCAAGTTGACTGGGTGATGAAGTGGCAAATTCCAAACTGGGAAGGTTTCAAATTTTGCATAACCTGATTTGATGCCATTGATTTGGTCGTGGTACATGTTAGACATACATGTCGCCAATTTACCAGAACCAGGACCAGGAGCAGTAACAACGATAAGGTTTCGGCTGGTCTTGATATAGTCATTTTTTCCCATACCTTCAGGAGAAATGATATGGTTCATATCCGTTGGATAGCCCTTGATAGGGTAGTGGATGTAAGACGTGATGCCATTTTTTTCCAGTTGGTTACGGAAGGCATCAGCCGCAGGTTGACCTGAATACTGCGTAATAACAACAGAACCCACATAGATATTGAGCTCGTTGAATTTATCAATCAGACGAAGGACCTCTTGATCGTAAGAAATTCCAAGGTCACCACGAGCCTTAGAGTGCTCGATATTGCTAGCATTGATGGCGATAACCACTTCAACCTGATCTTTAAGCTCTTGAAGGAGCTTGATTTTATTGTCAGGCTCATAACCAGGAAGGACACGAGCAGCGTGGAAATCCTCCAACATTTTACCACCAAACTCCAAGTAGAGTTTCCCGTCAAACTGGTTAATACGCTCCAAAATATGGTCGCGTTGCAGATTCAAATACTGTTCAGAACTAAAAGCTTGTTTCTTCATAAATAAAAATACCTCTGAGAAAAATTATATCAAATGCCGAAGGTAAATGCTATTAGCGAAAGTCGATTTATTGGAGAAAAAGAGTTTAAAGTCAATCATGATTAGAATATTTAATTTCATAAAGGTTTCACATTTGTCGTCTATAATTAGAATAAGAAATTAAAGCATCCTCACTTATCTTTGGTATAGCTGAGGGCTAATGTCTTAAATGGAGGTGGAAGATGGTTCTCTTACAACAGGCAACTGCTTATATTTTTCGCAAAAAAACTCGGAATTTTATCCTTTTTCTCATTTTATTTTTGATATTATCTTGCTTGTATTTTTGTTTTTCTCTTATGCAAGTTGGTGGAGGAATGAAAGCACAAATCAGGAAGTCAAGTGGGGCAAGTTTTGCTCTGGTAAGTAAAGAAAGAGGCAGTGCATTTTCCTGGAAAGAGGGGGAAAAGATTAGTCATCTATCTGATGTGATGACAACGATACCTGAATATATAAGCCCAGTACGACTAATCGATAAGAAGGTTGTTACAGGAAAACAAACGGTGAAACGTGATGACCTTGATAATGAGGCTAATCAAGCCTTGGGAGCCACTTTCACTAAGGGAACAGGGCAAAGTGTTGATTTTAGGAGTGGTGCTTTTCAACTCCTTAAGGGAAAGTACTTATCTGCTAAAGGTCAAATTATGATTCATGAATCGCTTGCTAGAAAAAATAAGCTAAGCGTCGGAGACAAGCTGACCTTGTCCAATTTTCAGGTGACTGAAAATAGAGCTAAGAAAATGAGCTTTGATATCGTTGGTATTTTTTCTGGCAAGAAGGAGGAGACATTTACTGGAATGTCCTCAGATTTAAGTGAAAATCAAGTCTTCCTCCATTATGAGGACTCTAGCCAGTTGCTTAATTTGACTGATAAGTTAGTGACAAAATTATCCTTTGGTATTAAGAATCCAGATAGAATCGACCAAGTCATTAAACAAGTGAAACAATTAGATATCGATTGGTATCGTCTACGTTTGGACGAGGACCGAAAAGCTTTTGACTCCTTGAAGGAATCGTCTCAAGCGCTACAAGGAATCGTCAGAACGATGATGATTAGTTTAATTGTTACAGGAGCAGGTATCCTCTCGTTTTTAATGGCACTATGGACGCGTGAGAGAAATCATGAGATAGGTATTCTTTTAGCAATTGGGAAGAGCAAGGGACGCATTTTTGCTCAATTTCTTATGGAGATATTGTTGGTGTCCCTTATGTCTTTGCTACCAGCCCTTGCTATTGGACGACTACTAAGTCGACTGTTTTTGCAAGAATTTATAGGACAGCAAGGACAGCAGCAGGCTCTTCAGTTATTAGATCAAATTCCTCAGGGACTACCTTTAGGGCTATCTTATCTATGTCTTCTAGTCTTGGTAATATTATCGCTCGGTGTGACAACAGGTCTCATTTGGCGCAAAACTCCAAAAGAAATCTTATCTAATATGAGTTAAGGAGAAAGGAACACTATGTTAGAACTCAAAGATGTTACGTATAGTTATCAAAATAAAAGTGAAGCTATCTTCTCGAAGGTGAATTATCGTTTCGAGAAAGGTAAATTTTATAGTATTATTGGGCAATCTGGAGCGGGAAAAACGACCTTACTTTCCCTTTTGGCAGGTCTTGATTATCCCAAGAAGGGGCAGGTCTTGTTTAACGGAGAAAATATCAAGAAAAAAAGCTCTAGTTATCATCGTAGACACCATGTTGCGCTTGTTTTTCAAAATTACAATCTCATTGATTATCTTACACCTTTAGAAAATGTACGACTTGTTAATAAAAATGCTGATAAGAAGATACTTTCTGAATTGGGATTAGATGAAAAACAAATTAATCGAAATGTCCTACAACTTTCAGGTGGGCAACAACAACGCGTAGCTATTGCACGGGCTTTGGTTTCAGAGGCTCCGATTATCTTAGCAGATGAACCGACAGGAAATCTAGACGACGAAACTGCCAAGGATATTATTGCTATCCTTAAAAGAATGGCCTTAGATCGCCAAAAATGTGTTATAGTTGTCACGCACAGTAAGGAAGTTGCTCAGGCATCTGATGTTGTTTTAGAGTTGAAGAAGAAACAACTCATAGAAAAGAAAAAATAAAGAAAGGACTCTTATGTTTCGAAACGCTTTTGCATATATTACACGAAAATGGTCAAAGTCACTATTACTGTTAACTATTATTCTTTTGATGAGTACTCTTAGTTTGTTAGGACTTGCTATGCGAAGTGCAACCCAAGAAGCTGCATCAAAGAGTCTAGGGGCAATTACCAATAGTTTTTCAATGCAGATTAATCGTAACACGAATCCTGGAACTCCTCGAGGGGCTGGAAATCTTAAGGGAGAAGATATTAAAAAGATTAGTGAGACTAAAGGAATTGTTTCGACTATTAAACGGATAAATGGTATTGGTGATTTACTAGATTATGAGATTATTGAAACAGAGCAAACGCTACAAAATCAATCGCCAGAACGTGCTAAAAATTTTAAGTCTACCTTGATGTTGACAGGAGTCAATGACTCATCAAAAGAAGATAAATTTGTTTCAGGTGCTTATAAACTAGTTGAAGGAGAACATCTAACCGATAAGGACCATAATCAAATCTTGATGCACGAAGGTTTAGCTAAAAAGAATGGTCTTAATGTAGGAGATAAAGTAAAGCTTAAATCTAATCTCTATGATGCTGATAACGAAAAAAGGGCTGATGAAACAGTAGAAGTGACTATCAAAGGTTTATTTTCTGGTCAAAATCAAGCAGCCGTTACCTACGCTCAGGAGTTGTATGAAAACACCCTCATCACTGATCTAGACACAGCTGCAAAACTCTATGGAAATACGGTAGAAACTGCCACTTATGAGGATGCCACTTTCTTTGCTAAAGGTGATCAAAATCTTGATTCCTTGATAGCAAAGATTCAAAAGTTGGACATTAACTGGACCCTCTACGATCTTGTTAAGAGTTCATCAAACTACCCTGCTTTACAGGAATCTATTCTTGGGATGTATCGTGTGGCAAATCGTATGTTTATTGGAAGTCTCATTTTTACAAGTTTATTGCTAACCCTTTTGTTGATTTTATGGTTAAATGCTCGTCGTAGAGAAGTTGGTATCTTTTTGGCCTTGGGACTTAAAAAGACACAGGTTGCGGGTCAATTTTTAATGGAATTACTGATGATTGCCTTACCAGCCTTTCTTTTATCATATGGTTTAGCGAGTTTCTTTGCCGAAAAAGTTGGTAAAACAGTCCTTTCCAATGTTACGGAAGGTATCAATAAGCAAATGACAAAAGAATCTCTAGCTGCAAATCTCGGTGGAGGGGCTGAGGCAGAGAGCTTCAGTAAGACTCTGACTCAGATTCACATGACAGTCCAACCTAAGCAACTTTTGGTAGTCATTCTAGTCGGTGGATTTATTTTAAGCTTGGTATCCTTGATTTCTTCTCGCTGGCTTCTTCACAAGAAACCCAAGGACCTCTTAGTTGATGTTGAATGATAAGTTTGCTGCACCTATAAAAAACGGTATAATGGAAGAAAGAGACCATATATAGATTAAAAGGATAATGTATGAAGATACTAATCGTAGAAGATGAAGTCCTGATTCGCGAAGGGATGAGCGACTATCTCATGGAATGTGGCCATGAGGTCTTTGAAGCAGGTGATGGCCATGAGGCCCTGGGCCTCTTTTACAGGGAGATGCCAGATCTTGTCTTGCTGGATATCCAGCTCCCAATCCTCAATGGCCTGGAAGTCCTCAAGACCATCCGGAAGACCAGCTCGGTCCCTGTTTTGATGCTGACGGCCTTCCATGACGAGGACTATAAGTTGACAGCCTTTGGAGAGTTGGCAGATGGGTATCTGGAAAAGCCCTTCTCCTTGTCTCTATTGAGAGTCCGTATCGAAGCTATTTTTAAAAAGTTCCAACCTTCCCGGGTTTTCACATATGGAGATGTGCGGGTGGATTTTGAGAGTTACACCGCCAGCCTAGCTGGGCAGGCTATTTCCATGAACGCCAAGGAGTTGGAAATCTTGGAATACCTGCTTCAGCATGAAGGCAAGGCCCGGACCCGATCTCAGATCCTTGATGCCGTCTGGAAGGAGACGGAGGAGATACCTTTTGACCGGGTGATCGATGTCTATATCAAGGAACTACGAAAAAAACTAGAGCTGGACTGTATCGTTACGGTACGCAATGTCGGCTATAAATTGGAGAGACCATGACCAAACGGAGTATCTTTGCAAAGATCTTTCTGATCACCTTTGCCCTTTTTAGTGGCTTAGTCATCCTTCTACATGCTTCGGTTTACTTTATTTTCCCGTCGACCTATATCGAGTCCCAGCGCCAGACGATTTTGAAGAAATCCGAGGCCCTGGCTAAGAGTTTCCAAGGTCAGGAAGAAGGGACCATTGAGTCGGTCATCGACCTTTATTCCAAGACCAATGATATCAAGGTCTCAATTAAGGGCAAGGAAAAACAAAATGCCCTAGAGGTCAAGGATGACTTGCTCCTGAACCCTAACAGCCAGAACAATTCCTTGGTCATTGAAGAGCGAAAGATTGAGACCAAAGAGGGGAAGGACTTGACCTTGCAATTCTTAGCAACTGTCGATTCCCAAAAGGAAGCGCGGGACATCAGTTTGGGCTTCCTTCCCTATAGTCTTCTGGCTTCCTTTGTCCTGTCACTGCTTGCCTCTTATCTCTATGCCCGCCTGATTTCTGCTCCGATCCTTGAGATCAAGCAGATGACCAAGCGGATGAAGCGCTTGGATCGGACAGCTAGTCTTCCCATTCATTCACAGGATGAGATCGGTGTTCTTAAGCAACAGATCAACGACCTCTATCACCATCTTCTAGAAGTGATCGACAATCTAGAGCAGCAAAAACAAGAAAATCTGAAGTTGGAGCAGATGAAGGTCGAATTCCTACGTGGAGCCTCACATGAGCTCAAGACGCCTCTAGCCAGCTTGAAGATTATCCTTGAAAATATGCGGGATAAGATCGGCCGCTACAAGGATCGGGACCGCTACCTGTCGGTCTCCCTCGATATCGTCGATGAGATGAACCAGATCGTCCTAGAAATCCTGTCCCTGTCTTCTGTTCAAGAATTAGGTGGTGATAAGGAGTGGATCCAGTTAGATGATGTGGTAAATCGCATACTCAATCAAAATCAAGTGTTGGTTGAGACTCGCTCCCTATCAATTGAAAATTATCTTCCAGCAACTAGTATTTTCATGAATTTAGCTATTTTGAAATTGGTTCTCTCAAATATCATCAGTAATGCCGTCAAGCATTCTGATAAGGGTGGAGTAATTCGAATAGGTTTAGAAAATGAAGGAACTGATTTTGTCATTGAAAATACGATTGTATCTAAAGAAAATACTCCAACTAAAGTTCAGTCTAAGAAAGAAGGAGGATTAGGCCTTTTTGTGGTTAAATACCTTCTAGAGCATGAGGAACTTAGCTATAGATTTGAGGAAAGTTCTACGGGGAGGCGCTTTGTTATGGTCTTGCCCAAAAAGTAAAAAGCGATGGTTAAGGTATTAACTATCGTTTTTTTTGTATTGTTAAAATAATCAAAGGCTAACCTTACATTTCAACTCTATTGTTTTTCAACATTACCAAAAATTTAAGGAGTCTGGAGTATAGCTCATTGAAATGTTTTAAACAACGAGAGAAAACGCTTGCATTACTTCTAGAAAAACGTAAAATAGAACCATCAGACTCATGATGATAATAAAAACAAGGAGTAGAATTATGCAAAAATATTGGTGGCACAAGGCTACAATTTATCAAATTTACCCCAAGTCGTTTATGGATTCCAACGGTGATGGAATCGGTGACCTCAAGGGGATTACCAGTAAACTAGATTATCTTCAAAAACTCGGGATTACAGCTCTTTGGCTTTCCCCTGTTTATGATAGTCCTATGGATGACAATGGTTATGACATTGCTAACTATGAGTCTATTGCGGATATTTTTGGAGACATGAATGACATGGATGAACTTTTGGCGGAAGCCAAAAAGCGTGATATTCAAATTATCATGGATCTGGTGGTGAACCATACTTCTGATGAGCATGCTTGGTTTATCGAAGCGCGTGACAATCCAGAAAGTCCTGAACGAGATTTCTATATCTGGCGAGACGAGCCTAATGAGTTGGTATCTATCTTTAGTGGATCCGCTTGGGAATATGATGAGACCTCAGGTCAATATTATCTGCATTTCTTTAGTAAGAAACAGCCAGATCTCAACTGGGAAAATCCACAGTTGCGCAAGAAAATTCATGATATGATGAATTTCTGGATTGATAAGGGAATCGGCGGTTTTCGCATGGATGTGATTGATATGATTGGTAAGATTCCAGATCAACTGATTGATACAAACGGTCCAAAACTTCACGATTATATTAAGGAGATGAACCAGGCGAGCTTTGGAAAGCATGATCTTTTAACCGTTGGAGAAACCTGGGGAGCAACCCCTGAAATTGCTAAACAGTATTCAAATCCAGATAATCAAGAACTTTCCATGGTTTTCCAGTTTGAACATATTGGACTTCAGCATAAGCCAGATAGTCCTAAATGGGAGTATGAGAAAGAGTTGGATGTTTCAGCACTTAAGACTATTTTTAATAAGTGGCAAACCGAGTTAGAGTTGGGACAAGGGTGGAACTCACTTTTCTGGAATAATCATGATCTGCCTCGTATTCTTTCAATGTGGGGAGATACTGGTGTCTATCGTGAGAAGTCAGCCAAGGCCTTAGCTATCCTCCTTCATCTCATGAGGGGCACACCTTACATTTATCAAGGTGAAGAAATCGGCATGACCAATTATCCTTTTAGAACTTTGGAAGAATTGAATGACATTGAATCTCTCAACTATGCCAAAGAAACTCTCGAAAAAGGAGTATCGCTAGAAGTTATCATGGACCAAATCTGTCAGGTGGGTCGTGATAATGCTCGAACACCAATGCAATGGGATGAGTCTAAAAATGCTGGATTTAGCACAGCGGATAAGACTTGGTTACCTGTTAATCCAAACTATAAGGACATAAATGTTAAATCAGCTCTAGAAAATCCAGATTCAATTTTTTATACCTATCAGAAACTGGTTGAGCTTCGCAAAACACAGGATTGGTTGATTGATGCTAACTTTGAACTCTTGGAAACTGCCGATAAGGTCTTTGCCTATATCCGTAAGACTCAAGATAGCAGCTATCTAGTTGTAGTTAATCTATCAGACCAAGAACAAGACTTTTATTATGATTTTGATGGTATTGAAGTTATCATCGCAAATACCGAACTGAAATCAATTGCAGAACAAAGCAAGCTCCAAGCCTGGGATGCCCTTTGTGTGAAGGTGAGATAAAAAGTGGTTGTCAACCCACGGTTGACGACCTCTTTTTAATCTATAATCAAGTTAGTCTCATAGACTAGAATTATGTTATAATAATAGAAAAATAAGAAAAAGGTAAATTTTATGGCAATCTTAGTTTTAGGTGGGGCTGGTTACATCGGTTCTCACATGGTGGACCGTTTGGTTGAAGCAGGCCAAGAAAAAGTTGTTGTCGTGGATAACTTGGTGACGGGTCACCGTTCGGCAGTCCATGCAGACGCTGTATTCTACGAGGGGGATTTGGCAGATCAGAACTTTATGCGTAAAGTCTTCAAGGAAAATCCTGATATCGATGCGGTTATTCATTTTGCGGCCTACTCACTTGTGGCTGAGTCTATGGAAAAGCCACTTAAGTATTTTGATAATAACACTGCTGGTATGGTGAAGTTGCTTGAGGTCATGAACGAATGTGGTGTCAAATACATTGTCTTCTCATCAACAGCTGCGACTTATGGTATTCCTGAGGAAATTCCAATCCTTGAAACCACACCACAAAACCCAATCAATCCTTACGGTGAAAGTAAGCTTATGATGGAAACCATCATGAAGTGGTCAGACCAAGCCTACGGCATCAAGTATGTTCCTCTTCGTTACTTTAATGTGGCGGGTGCCAAACCTGATGGTTCGATTGGTGAGGATCATGGTCCAGAAACTCACCTTCTTCCAATTATCCTTCAAGTAGCTCAAGGTGTTCGTGAGAAAATCATGATTTTTGGAGATGACTACAACACTCCAGATGGTACAAATGTTCGTGACTATGTTCACCCATTTGACTTGGCTGATGCTCACCTCCTTGCTGTTGAATATCTTCGTAAAGGAAATGAATCTACAGCCTTCAACCTCGGTTCTTCAACTGGATTTTCAAACCTCCAAATCCTTGAAGCAGCTCGTAAGGTAACAGGTAAGGAGATCCCAGCTGAAAAGGCTGATCGTCGTCCTGGTGACCCAGATACATTGATTGCATCCTCTGAAAAGGCTCGTACGGTACTAGGTTGGAAACCACAATTTGACAACATCGAAAAAATCATCGAAAGTGCCTGGGCATGGCATTCAAGTCATCCAAAAGGCTATGATGATAGAGATTAATTATAAGGGATAGAAAGCTCCATCTGGTCACAAACTACCACTTGGAGTTTTTTCCTACACATCGTAGCAAATCTTTGCATTTTTATTTTATATCCTTTAAGATAATTCTGTTACAAATTGAAAAGGAGAACAGGATGGAAACATATACACTTTCAAATGGCGTTACGATTCCTAAAATTGGTTTTGGGACTTGGCAGATTCCAGAAGGGGAAGAAGCTTATAACAGCGTTAGTTTCGCACTTAAGGTTGGTTACACACATATTGATACAGCTCAAATCTATGGTAACGAGGTTTCTGTAGGTAAGGCGATTGCTGATAGTGATGTGGCGCGTGAGGATATTTTCCTCACAACAAAACTTTGGAATGACAAGCATGATTACGAATTGGCTAAAGCCTCTATCGACGAGTCACTCGAAAGATTAGGTGTGGATTATTTGGATCTTTTGCTCATCCACTGGCCTAATCCAAAGGCTCTTCGTGAGAATGATGCTTGGAAGGTTGGCAATGCAGGTGCTTGGAAGGCAATGGAAGAAGCCTACAAAGATGGTAAGGTGCGTGCTATCGGTGTGTCTAACTTTATGCAGCATCACCTTGATGCTCTCCTTGAAACGGCTGAAATTGTGCCACATGTCAATCAAATTCTTCTGGCTCCAGGTTGTGCCCAAGAAGATTTGGTTGCCTATTGCCAAGAGCGTGATATTCTTCTTGAAGCCTACAGTCCACTAGGTACTGGTAGCATTTTTGGAAATGAAGACGTTGAAGCAGTGGCTGAACGTAACGGAAAATCTGTTGCACAAGTCGCCCTTCGTTGGAGCCTTCAAAAAGGTTTCTTACCACTACCTAAGTCAGTGACACCAAAAAATATTGAAGCCAACTTAGATATCTTTGACTTTGATTTGTCAGAAGAAGATATGGCAGTCTTGGATAAGATTCAAGGCATCAAGACTCAGGATGATCCTGACACAGTTAACTTTTAATAGGATAGAAGCAACTCGTGAGGGTTGTTTTTTATTGTTTTACGAATAAGAGTATGAACCTATTATCAAAATTGACAAAAAGAAGGAGTGGTAATACAATGGTGTTACAAAAGAGAACGAGGTTAAGGATATGACAACAATTACATTGAAGGTTTCAGAAGCAGATAAGAAGTTCATGCAGGCAATTGCGAAATTTGAAGGCGTATCCTTGTCAGAATTAATTCGTACCAAGACTTTAGACGCCATTGAGGATGAATACGATGCTAGAGTAGCCGATTTGGCCTTAGCAGAATATGAAGACTATCTTGAAAACGGTGGGGAGGTGCTAAATTGGGATGACCTATAAGATAGTACCAACCCCTAAATTTGCCAAAAGTTTTAAAAAGTTGGATCCTTTTGTCAGGAAACAAATTAAGTCTTATCTCAATCGTATCACAGATAATCCAAGAGCTAAGGGTAAGGCATTGGTTGCCAATCGAACTGGACAATGGCGCTATCGTATAGGTGCCTATCGTGTTATTGTCAATATTCAGGACAATGAACTAATCATACTTGCTCTCGAAGTTGGTCATAGACGTGATATCTATTAGCATCAAAACTCAGGATGACCCCTATGCCGTTAATTTTTAATAGGATAGAAGCAACTCGTTAGGGTTGCTTTTTTATACTGTGTGTGCCCGAATTTGCTATAATAAGGCTATCATATCAATTATTATTAGAAGGGAAGTTATGCTATGGAATCGCGGAACCTTCTTCCTCAAAATACGCGTCTGATGGCTAATTTGTTGAGTTTCTCGGGAGGGGCTTTGGATGTCTTTTGTCATATGTACTATCATAGTTTGGTTGCTACACAGACTGGGAATATCCTTCTCTTGGTCGCTGACTGGCGGAACAGTAGTATGTACTATAACTTGTTGCGTTGCTTTTCAATCTTATTCTTTTCTTTAGGCTTTCTTTTTGGCATGTGGTTTAAAGACCAGCGTAAGAATGCCTATTGGCGAGTTTATGGTCTGCTTCCACTTTTTGTGATGACAGCTATCCTGCCTTTTCTACCTTCAAATGCCTTGATTGAGCTCCCGATTATCGCTTTTTCTGCAGGTATCATGATGAAGACTTTTACTGGCAGTCAGATTGAGAATCATCCCTTCGTGATATTTATGACCTCAGGAAATTATCGAAGGATGTTAACGGCCCTCTATTATGCCATTCAGGGAAGTGGTGATCAGAGAGAATATCGTCGTCAGGCTGTCAATTATAGCTTTGTTGTAGGCAGCTTTGTCGTCGGTGCTATTGTCGCAGCCGTTCTGATGCATTTTATCCACATTTGGTCAATCTGGCTAATCACACTCAGTCTCATTACCATCATGGTTTACTATTCCTCTGAAGTGAAACGCTTAGGACTCAAGGAGACTAATCTTTAGTCGTCTGTAGCAAATATTTTTGATAACAATTGTCTTGTGTTATAATTTTGATTATATTATTTTCATTTAATCAAAAAAAGGAGACATAAGATGCCTGTAGTAAGCAATGATTTTTCAGATATTGTATATAACCGTCGTTCCATTCGTAACTTTGATCCATCTGTTAAGATTCCGCGAGAAGAATTGTTGGAAATCTTGGATAAAACTGTTACAGCACCATCATCAGTGAACATGCAACCTTGGCGTTTTGTGGTCGTTGATAGCGAAGAAGGTAAAGAAAAATTGAAACCTTTCGTCAGCTACAATGGTGTGCAAAATGAAACATCATCAGCCATGGTCCTTATTTTTGCCGATTTGAAGAGCCAAGAAAGAGCAGAAGATATCTACGGTAAGGCTGTTGCTCAAGGAAAAATGCCTGAAGAGGTCAAAGAAAAACAACTGTCAAGCATTGTGCCAATGTATGAAAATGCTCCTCGAGAAATGATGAATGAAATTGTCCATATCGATGCCAGCCTTGCTGCTATGCAGTTGATGTTGGTTGCACGTTCATACGGCTATGATACCAACGCCATCGGTGGCTATAAAAAAGAGGGCCTTGCCAAAGCATTTGGCCTTGATGAAGACCGTCATGTACCAGTTTTGCTCATTGCTCTTGGGAAAGCCAATGAAGAAGGCTTTGAGTCTGTTCGTCTGGATGCCTCTGATGTGACAACTTTTGCTTAATAAATAATCGACCATAGGTCTCGGAAGTGGAGACTTATGGTTTTTATTTTTCCTTTTATGCTATCAATAACTCATAATGCACCTTGTCATTAATTTGGCTTTTTGTTAAGATGAAAGAAAAAGTGAGCGTATACAATTGGTAGTATCATTGGAGGATTAAGACATGGCACGTATTTTACAGATTGAAGACAATGAGGATATCCAGAATATTCTTTTTAACTTGTTTTCTGAAGAACATGATATTATCCAAGCCTACTCTGGGACCGAAGGAGAGCTTTTGTTTCAAAGTCAAGAGATTGATTTGGTTCTCCTAGATATCATGTTACCGGGTAAGGGTGGCGAAGAAGTGCTTAAGTTTATCAGGCAAAGAAGCTCTGTTCCTGTCATTATGCTGACAGCCTTGGGTGACAAGCACTTGATTAGCCAGTACTTACTTGATGGTGCAAATGATTATATCGTTAAGCCCTTTGATCTTGAAGAAGTTTATGCGCGTGTCTCGGTTCAACTACGTGAACACAGCAAGGGAAGTAGTAAGCCTGATAACATCTATCAAGTCAAAAATATCACGATAAACCCAGACAGTTTTGAAGTCTCCTGTCAGGGAAAAGTCATTCGTTTGGGTAAGAAAGAGTTTCAAATTTTCCACACACTCCTTCAAAATCCAAAGAAAATTTTTACTAAAGAGGACCTTTATGAGACGGTTTGGGAAGCCCCTTATCTATCAGGTGATAATACATTGAATGCACAGTTGAGTAATCTACGTAAGAAACTAGCCCAAGTGGATGCGGGTACGGAGTATATCGAAACGATTTGGGGCTTAGGTGTGCGACTTAAAGGAGAAGACTGATGGAAGGACTGCTTATTGTATTGATAGGACTTCTTCTGGGAGCGACTACCTGTCTAGTTCGTTACTATTTGGCTGTGAAATCTCTCTCAAAGCAGATTGAAGAAAAGCTAGTTGAAGAAAGTCATAGACGGATTACTCTTAAAAACCAACCAAAATCTTTAGTCACCCTAACCAATCAGGTTGAGTCTCTCTTTACCCAAATTGAAAAGACTAAGCTTGTCGCTCTTCAGGAAAAGAAAACCATGGACATGGCTATCAGTAATATTGCCCATGATATACGAACGCCACTGACAGTAGCCAGCGGCTATGCTCAGCAAAGTCTTCGAAGTAGTAGTGAAGATGACATGGCTATGGAGAAGATCTCTAAAAATCTAATGACTGTTTCAAAGCGTTTGGAAGCCTTGTTGGAATATCGACGATTAACAGAGGGTGCTATCCAACCACAATTTCAAGACCTGGACTTTTCTCAACTTGTGGTTAAGTCTATCCTGCCTTACTATGACATGTTTCAGGAGACAGGGATTACACTAGATATTCAAGTAGCCCCTGACATCCGATGTGAAATGGATGCTGATATTTTTGACCGCCTATTTCAGAATATTATCAGTAACGTTCTAAAACACGGTAAGACTCAAGCTCAACTGACATTAGAGAAAGTGGAAGATGACATTTATTTGTCAGTTAGTAATATGGTACAACAGCCGATACAGCATCTGGACCAACTAACGACCCGCTTTTACTCTGAAAACCTGTCAGACACCGAGGATTCCTCTGGACTTGGACTTTATATCACCGAACACTTAGTCCAAGTCTTAGGGGGTGAGTTGCATCTGGCCTATGAGAATGAATGGTTCTATTTAACTGTGAGATTATGAAAACATAAAGTTTATGTTTTTATAATCTTTTTTTGTGACTTTTAGGAAAAAACAAAAATTAGAGAATTACAATGTAAAGATAATTTAATTTTTACTATAATTATTTTAATTTATCTGATATAATTAATGTACGGAGGTAATTATTAATGAAAAAAGTAAAATTTTTAGAATTTATCGTTCTATCAGGATTCTTAGTCGGTGCAGTTGTTATTTCTCTAATGAACCAAACAAGTGCTTCTGCAAAAACTGATAATGATTATCAATATAACAATGTTATTTTTGGATTTAAAAATAAAAAAAAGTAAGGACATTCCTACTTATAAGATGTCAGAAACTTTTAAAATTGCAGATGTAGAATACACAATTCATTCTAAAGAAGTCGCACAAAATGTAGGTGGCGAATTTGGTATGAATGCAAAAGGTTCATATCTTATTCTAAACGTAACTGTAAAAAATAACGGTACTAAGGCTATTACAGTATCTGATTCTGACTTTAAGTTAGTTAAAGATAAAACAGAGTATAAAACTGATTCAACCGCAGGAATCTATGCAAATGATGATGCAAATCTTTTCTTTACCAGTGTTAATCCAGAAAATGAAGTGACTGGTAATGTTGTTTTTGATTTGAATCCAGATACAATCTCTGATACTAATTTGAAATTAAAAGTTGATGCTGGATTTGGAAACTCAAATAAAGCATTTGTGACAATCAACGAATAGTAACAAAAAATCAAAATAACATCGTGTGCGTGCACGATGTTATTTTTGTTCTCATAAGTCTTGTTTTTCAAAAGTAATCAAGCTGAGTGTTGTGAATGCTAGGATAAATGCTACTGCCACTATCGCAGTATTTTGAATGATAGTTTTATCTGCAGTCATGCCGTAATTAAAGTTGAGTGACAAGTATTTCAAAATTTCTACTTTAGGGAAGATTGCTGCTGGTACGGTTAAAGCTACTAAACCAAGGGTGTAAGTCACAAAGGTTGTCACGATAGAATGTGTGAGGTAGAGGGCAACCGTGGTCAGACTTACCCAAGCTAGATTACACAAGAATTGGAGAAGGAAAGTTAAGGCAAAGTTTCTAACAAAGTGATCAGGTACAGTTCCAAGACCGTGGCAAAGAGTACCTAGAACAAAGGCAAGGCCGTAAGACAGGAGGAGTTGTCCTAAAGTGATAGCTACAATGACGGTTGCCTTGGCGAAGAAGAACCCGCTCCGTGAAATGCCAGAGGTGAGATTATTCTTGTACAATTTTTGTGCTAAATCAACACCCAAAATGATAGAGACCACAATTAAAGTGAAGAGGACTGTCATGGAGATACTACTAGAGTAATTAATCAGTGATCCGACACCGGTCCACGAAGAGGCGCTTTTAACGGCTTGTTTTGCCCCAGTTTCTACGCCTACATGCCCTGTGCCTCCCAATAGGACACCAGAAATAATGTTTAGGGCTAGGATAATTTCAGAAATCCAAAATCCTTTAGAACGGAAGAGTCGATAGAAATCGGCGTGAATAGTGTGTAACATGGCTCTACCTCCTTTCTGAATCTACTAGTTGTGTGAAGTAGTTTTCTAAGTCTTGACGTTTGTAGTAAATTTCATCGATGTCAACTTCTTGTTTAACCAGCTCTTTGACAATTGCCTTTATAACATGGGATTTGTCAAAAATATGAATTTCATTGTCGCTGTTAACCACTTTGAAGTGTTGATGGAGTTGGTCTTGGAGAATGCGACTAGCCAGGGCTAATTGGTTAGTTTTAAGAACGATATAGTCTTCGCTGAGATGTTCGAATTCGTCCTTAGTGATTTCACGGATGATGTGACCGTGATCAATAATGCCAAAGCGGGTTGAAACTTGATAGAGTTCAGACAAGATATGGCTAGAGATGAGAACTGTCATACCTTGCTCTTCGCTCAATTTTTTAATCATTTGGCGGAATTCTTTGATAGCAACTGGGTCGAGACCATTAATCGGTTCATCTAAAATAAGTAGGTCTGGTTTTGCAATCAGTGCAATAGCGATACCTAGACGTTGCTTCATACCCAGTGAGAAACTACGAAATTTTTTCTTGCCAGTGTGTCCAAGTCCAACTGTATCAAGGATCTCATCAATGACCTTGTCAGGATTTGGAACGTGATGAATCTTGCAGTAGTAACGTAGGTTTTGACGTGCATTGAGATGATTCAGGGCAACTGGTGTTTCAATCACAGAACCAACACGTTTCAGTGCGTGAGTCCACTCTGATTTGGAGGTAGAGTGGAAGAGGGAAATACTGCCTTGGCTAGGGCGGATGAGTTTAGTGATGACTTTAATCAGTGTTGTCTTACCTGCTCCGTTTCTTCCGATAAGGCCATAGACCTCACCCTTTTCTAAGGTCAGGTTTACATTGTCGAGTGCTAGGTGTTGGCCGTAACGTTTAGTCAGATGTCTGACCTCAAGTACCTTTTTCATGATAAGCCTCCTTTCGCTTATTTGATACCGCTTTCTTTTCATCTTTATTGTAGTATAAAGTCATTAAATAAACATCAAGAAATTCTCAAATATTTCTTAAATTTTTCAAGAAATCATGAAAATGGTGGTGACTAAATTCTGATAGTGTGTGCTTTAACCCACGATTAAGGTAAGGCCTCTCTCTTTGTGTTATAATGAAGAAAATCGTTGAATGTAAAGTTTATTTTGCCTTTTACTAGGAGTCTTTTATGACAAACTATTTGGTCCAAAGGTTTCTCTGGTTTCGTGAGCGAGGCTTCGTCCAAATTACGCAGAAAACCTTGGTTTCGCTCTTTCCCTTTTTCCTATTTTCAGGAATTATTCGGGTGATTTCACTATCTGTCTTTTCGGAGCTTGGTTATATTAACCAATTGTTTTCAGTTTCTGACTGGTTACCGGCCTTTAAGATAACTGGGCAGGTGCTCATTAATCTTTCCAACTTTCTTGGTGGCTTAGCCGGGCCCTTATCAACCTACTTTGCAGGAAAATACACAGCTGGTCACTATGGTAGAAGTACTGGTACAGCTGGTGTGACATCCCTTTTGGTTAGCTTAATTATAGGATCGCAGGAACTGTTGCTGTCACCGCTAAACGATGGTGTTTTGACTCGCATCAATTTACCGGCTTCAATCAACATTATGTTGGCTATCTTTGTGGGCTATCTGGTTGGCCAGATTTTTCGCTTTTCAAGAGCTAGTGATGATCAGATTGTGGACAAGGACTATATTTATCAACCAAAGACCGTCCGTCCCATTTTTTTGTCACTCATTTTAGCTATTGGACTTAACATTCTCTTTGTGATTGGAGAGCAAGATAATGTTTTTCTGACGATTAGGCAGGTTACCTCTACCTTTACTGTA
Source organism: Streptococcus salivarius (assembly GCF_000785515.1). Classification (NCBI taxonomy): domain Bacteria; kingdom Bacillati; phylum Bacillota; class Bacilli; order Lactobacillales; family Streptococcaceae; genus Streptococcus; species Streptococcus salivarius. The sequence continues at coordinate 1,426,847 of NZ_CP009913.1, read as the reverse complement.
ACTGATAATCACCTGTTCTCAACCTTTATGATGGGACTTTTGAACACTTTTTCTGCTTGGATTGGAAATAGTCAGGCTTTTGCCCTAAATTCAATTGCCGATGATAGTTTTGCCTTGGAAAATTTGACCTATGCTGTTTCCCATCATACGACGACTGGGCTCCCCCACCTTTACACACTAACAAATCTTTATCATAGTTATGGCTTGGTGGCTGGTATTGGATCAGGTCTGGCTCTCTTGGTAGCTCTACTCTTAAAATCAACCAGCTTTAAGGATAAGAAGGTTAGTCTTCTTAGTGTTTTCCCTAGTCTTTTTAATAATGGGGCCCCCTTAATGGTAGGGATACCAGTCTTACTAAATCTGGTCTACCTGATTCCTTTTCTTCTAGCACCTATGGTTAATATGGGAATAGCTGCGGTGGCTTTGGCTATTCGTCTTATGCCTGCTGCAGTTTACCCTGTACCAGATGGCACGCCGAGCCTTCTTTACGCCTTTATTGGAACTGGTGGTAGCCTGCGGGCACTTGCTGTTAGCCTGCTCTGTTTTGCGATTGATGTTGCAATCTTTATTCCCTTTGTTCATCTGTCTAATAAGGTGCAACACGGTTTGAAAGAGGAAGGAGAAAGCAATGAAGTTCCGTAAAAAAACGAAATTGGCCTTTATCCTTGTTGCGGTCTTTCTCATTGGTTTGGCTGTTCCGTCTTATAGTTGGACCAGGAAAAATGTCAAGGAAATCGAGACTTTCTATAATTCAAAATTGTCTCCTATTATCATGATTCCAGGGAGCTCCGCTACAGAAAATCGTTTTGATGGCTTGGTACGTAAGCTCAATCAAGACCGTCATGGGGTTAAGCATAGCCTCCTCAAGGTCAAGGTTTGGAACAATGGTCGTATTACCTTTGAGGGCAAAATCAAGGCTAAGGACAACGAACCAGTCATTGTTATCGGATTTGAAAATAACAAAGATGGCTATAGTAATATCAAGAAACAGGCTAAGATGATGAATCAGGCCTTTGAAGCCTTGCAGAATAAATACAATTTCAATAATTTTAAAGGTCTGGCCCATTCCAATGGTGGTCTGATTTATACAGCCTTTATTGAAAATTATCTGAGTGACTATGATGTTAAGATAAACTCACTCATGACTATCGGGACGCCCTATAATTTCACTGAAACCAATATCAAAAATAAATCAGTCATGCTTGCGGATTTCATAGCTGGCAAGAAGAATATTCCGTCCACCCTACATGTCTATTCGGTAGCAGGAACTATCACTTATGATTCGGACGAGTTGGTGCCTGATGCCAGTGTGTCCGCTGGGAAATATATCTATCAGAACCAAGCAAAGAGCTATACTGAAATTACGGTTACAGGTGAAGATGCTCAGCACTCGGACTTGCCAACCAATGATGAAGTTGTGGATCTGGTCAAACAGCATATTGAGGGGCAGGGTGTCCGTAAGAAACAAAAGACCAAACTAGAGCCTCAGTAAGTGAGAATAATATAGCTTATCAGTTCTAGTTGTTTATCATCAAATACAATCAGATAGAGTCTATAATGGCTCTATCTTTTTTAGTGATAAGATTGACTCTTCAAGTTGTTGTAACTCCTTGTTTTACAACTTTCTTTTTGTTATAATCAAGTAAAATAGCAAAGAAGAATGAGAGGTCCCAAATATGCAAATTCCAAGTCGCTTTACCATTGCCGTTCATATTTTGACTCTTATAGCACAAAATAAGGGAAATGAAACTAAGTTAACCAGTGACTTTATGGCTGGTAGTGTGGGAGTTAACCCTGTTATTATCCGCAAAACCTTGTCGCAACTAAAGAAAGCAGACTTAATTTCAGTTCAAAGGGGAACAGGTGGAGCTAGCTTGCTCAAGGACCCAGAAGAAATCAACCTTCTTCAGGTTTATCGTGCTGTGGATAGCATCGGCCCAAGTGGTCAACTCTTTAGTTTCCATGACAATCCTAACCCAGCCTGTCCAGTAGGACGAAATATTCATGGAATCTTGGACCAAAGCCTAGAAGACGTTCAAATGGCAATGGAAAAAGAGCTTGAAAAGAAAACCTTGGCTGGTATTTTAAAAGATGCCAAGGCAAACTGGAAAGAAGCCGGAGCTTGATTTTTAGTCAGCAAATAGAGGAAATCGAAAGTTATTCGGTTTCTTTTTTATTTCTTAGTTGTAATAATTGACATTACAATTAAACCAAGTATAATATTGTCATATAAAAGATTACAACACAGGAGAAAATCAGATGACATACGATTATAATAGTAAGATTTATTTAGCGGAGGCAGTGCTAAATGTTAAGGATTTGGCTGGTCAGACAGCCTTTTATACACAGATTATAGGTCTTGAAGTCCTCTCCCAAACGGAAAAAGAGGTTATCTTGGGATCTGGAAACAAGCCTTTGGTCCACTTGATTCAAACTAATCGTGAAGAAGCGGTCAAGTCCAGTTACGGTCTTTACCATATGGCGATTTTGTTGCCGTCTCGCGAGGATCTGGCTGATGTTTTCAAACATATTGCTGAACTGGACTATCCTTTTGTTGGTGCAGCTGACCATGGTTATAGTGAAGCTCTTTATTTGGAAGACCTTGAGGGCAATGGTATTGAGCTCTATCGAGATAAGCCAGTCGCTGAGTGGGATATTCGTGAGGACGGTCGCATTGTTGGGGTAACAGAAGAACTCTCAGCCCAAGAAATTTACGAGATGGGACGCAAGGTTGAACCTTTTGTCATTGCTGAGGAAACCCGAATGGGACATATTCATTTATCAGTCAAGGATAGTCAGCTAGCTTCAGCTTTCTATCAGGAAGTTTTGGAGCTAGCAGATAAATTCACTATTCCAAGTGCTAGTTGGATTGCTTCAGGCGATTACCATCATCATTTGGCGGTCAATGAATGGGGTGGAAAGGACTTGGCAAAACGTGAAGAAGATATGCCCGGTCTTGCCTATTACGTCCTTGAAGTAGAAGACAAGGGAGATTTGATTGCTATTGCAGAGCGTGCTAATAATCGTGGAGCCGAGGTCAAATGGTTATCTTCTAATGCCTTAACATTCGAGGATAATGACGGTATTTTGACACGGGTAAGAAAAAATATTAATAATTAGTGATTTTTTAGTCGTAACCATTGACATTACATTTGAAAGGTCTATAATGGTTATTGTAATCAAAGTTATTACAAATAAACTTAACAATTTTAACAATTAACATATATCACAAATAAAGAGGAAATAACGATGACAAACTTTACAGATTTACAAACAAAACGCCGTTCTATCTATGCATTGGGAAAAGATGTGGAACTTTCAAATCAAGAATTGATTGATACTATTCAAGGAGCTGTCCTTAACACACCAACAGCTTTCAACTCACAAACATCACGTGTGGTGATCTTGCTGGATGAAGAATCAGATGCCTTCTGGAATGAGATTGCTTATTCAGAGCTTGAAAAAGTGACACCTGCAGAAGCCTTCGAGGGAACAAAAGAACGTTTGAAAGGTTTTGCCCAAGCTAAGGGAACAATCCTCTTCTATGAAGATCAAGATGTGGTGAAAGGCCTTCAAGAGCAATTCCCACTTTATGCAGATAACTTCCCAATTTGGTCAGAACAAGGTCACGGAATCGCTCTTTATGCAACATGGTTGGCTTTGGCTGAGAAGAATATCGGCATGAACGTGCAACACTATAACCCACTTGTTGATGCCCAATTGGCTGAAAAATATGATATCCCAGCTAACTGGAAGCTCCGTGCCCAAGCACCATTTGGACAAATCGTCGCACCAGCAGGAGATAAGGACATCCAAACAGAAGGCCGTTTCAAAGTTTTTGGAGACAAATAATCACCTTAACTTAGTCAGTTGGTTATGTACTGACTGAACAAAATTATAATGATAAGACAAATGACTAGCAGGATTGAAGATTCTTGCTAGTTTTTTCTATTTCAAAACTAGTAATGCCCAAGAAAATGTATAGCGTGAATTTTGAAACTTTCCTTAGGTGATAGCAAATGTCAGCGATTTTCTCCGAAGTTCCATGAGTAAAGTTTGAGTCCTCGATTTTTAATTTTTAGGCTCAGGTTAAGACAGTTCTCCAAACTTCTGATTATCTGAAATTATTTGGTTTTGGGTGCTTTCTTAACAGCATCTTATACATCAATTTTTCCAAGTCGTTTATCGAAGGAGAGATACATTAAAAGGTTTGAAAAGGTGAGCTACTTATATCTTATTTTCAATAATTTTGACAATGTTCTTTTTATTTTTGACAAAGATGCTTGTCAAAAATAAAAAGAAGCGTTACAATAGTTTTAGACGAAGGAAGGAGAGAAATTACGATGAAATATATTTGGCTATCTTTTATTCCACTTCTGTTTCTGATTTATACGGGCTCAGAGAAGAAGATAAAAAGATTGAACAAACGTATCAAAGGGTTGGAAAAACAATTGAAAGGAAATAAAGAAATGTCTAGACTTTTAGAAGAATTGAAAGGGCAAACGGTCAGTATTAGACTAAATGGTTTTGGAAGTAATTGGAAAATTGTTGATTTTGATGAAGATTGGGTTAAATTAAGCCGTGGGGGTATTAAACAACATAGGGTGACAAAATTAGTTCGTATTGAAGATGTTGAATTAATTCAGCAATTGAGGTAGTCATCATGAGATTAAAAAATCGTCTGAAAGAGTTGAGGGCGCGTGATGGGCTCAACCAATCTGAGCTAGCCAAGCTAGCAGGGGTCTCGCGTCAGTCCATCAGTCTCTTGGAACGGGGGGAATATACTCCTTCGGTTATTATTGCCATCACCATCGCCCAGATTTTCAAAGAGCCTGTGGAAAATGTTTTTAGTCTAGTAGAGGAAGAGGAATGATTATGAAAAAGCAACCACAAAAAAGATCTCCACGTTACCGTTTTTGGAGAAATATAGGTTTGATGACTGCTTCTGGCTTGATTGGAGGAGGTCTTGGAGTTTTGACAGGGATGTTCGGATCAGAAAAGCCAATTGAAATTCAATCTTTCTTTAGTAAAGAAGTATTCTATTTGGGTTCTGCAGTTTTATTCCTGATCGTATTTATACTCACGATGGCCTTGCTGATTCATGCGAGAAAAGTCCATCAAAAAAATGCTCCAAATAGATGACGAAGATGAGGCCTATCACTATGAAATTCAAAAGAATAAACTGTATGGTTTAGCGACCATTTTTAAAGGCATCATAATCTTGCCATACTTTTTAGTTATCATCTTTTATTGTCAATTGATGTCTATGGATAAACCTGCCACAAGGAACTTGGCTTTGATCTTTGGACCTTTTACCATGCACTATCTTTTTCTTGCCTTAATTGTCCTATTTTTCCTAGTGGGTATCTTCTATCGAAAGACCTTTAACTTGGTTTACGGGAAACCGATTCCCCGCAATGCCAATGCCAAGGAAGTGCGTGAATTTATGATGAGTATGATGGTTGAAGCAGAAAAGCAGATTAGCTACGAAGAAAATTTCGAAGTGGTCGTCAAGTTAAGCAATTATATCTTGCCGAGCCTTCTCCTTGTTCTCTTAATTATTGGGATTGCCTTCCAGACAGATATCCTCTTGGCTTTGAGTGTTGTATCCATCATCTATATTTATATACTTATTTCACAATACAAGATTACCAAACGTTATTATAAAGAATAAAGGTATCATCCATGTTAGAAATCTGTAAAAGCTTTTGGAAGTGATAGAGAGTCCTTCTTATTGAAAATCTTATCTTTCATTTCCTTAGATAGAATCAATGGGTGTGTTATCAGTCTTTAATCTTAGGTATTATGGGAGATTATCAAACTTTCCCTTAGCTATCGTTTATTCTCTAAGCCCTCAGTTGAAACTGAGGGTCTTTTATTTCGCAATTGATTTTTGAAACCCTTTTCACTACAATAGAGATACAGAAAAGGAGACAGAGATGAAGTATATTGATTTTGCTAAAAATGAGCGCTTGTCAACCATTGTCCTTGGGATGATGCGGATTAGTCAGATGAGTGTAGATGAGGTGGAGGCCTTGGTGGAGGCAGCCTTGTCGATTGGAATCAACACCTTTGATTTAGCGGATATTTATGGCAATGGACAGTGTGAGCAGCTTCTTGGTAAGGTCCTCAAACGTCGTCCTGATCTTCGTGATCAGATGTGGATTCAGTCTAAGTGTGGGATTCGCAAAGATGGCTTTACCTATTTTGATTTTTCGAAGGACTATATTTTGGACTCTGTCGATGGCATCCTCGAGCGTCTGCAGATTGAACGCTTGGATAGTCTTCTCCTTCACCGACCGGATGCCCTCATGGAGCCTGAAGAAGTGGCGGCAGCTTTTAATCACTTGGAGCAAGCGGGAAAGGTCCGTCATTTTGGGGTGTCCAATCAAAATCCTATGATGATGGAATTGCTTAAGACGGCTGTCAAACAACCTCTCAAGGTCAACCAGTTGCAGTTGAGTGCTGCCTTTACACCGAGCTTTGATGCTGGTTTTCATGTCAATATGGAAGGGCCAAAAGCAGCTGTGCGAGATGGCAGTGTTTTTGAGTATTGTCGCTTAAACGATACGGTGATTCAGGCCTGGTCTGTCCTCCAGCATGGCTATTTCAAGGGAAATTTTGTCGGCAATGAAGAGTTTGCGGACCTCAATCACGTCCTCAATGACTTGGCGAAAAAATACCAAGTCACACCGACAGCCATCGCCCTTGCTTGGGTCCTTCGTTATCCAGGTAAGATGCAGGCGGTCATCGGAACAACCAAGCCACAGCATGTCCTTGAAGCAGCGAAAGCAGCAGAAGTCACTTTGACGCGCAAGGAATGGTACCAAATCTACCTGGCTGCAGGAAATGATTTGCCTTAGAATCTTGTTATCAAACCAGATTCCACTCTAATCGGTAGTCTGGTTTTTTGTTTTGTGGTCTTCAGTTTTTTCTTGACAAGCCTTTCCTTTTTATGATATCTTTTATGCAACAAGTGTTGCGCAACGAATGTTGCGCGAAAGGAGTCTTATGCCACCCAAGGTTAAATTTAGTAAAGAGGCTATCATTGGGACAGCTTTACAATTGGTACGCGAACAGGGCATGTCTAGTTTGACAGCTAGAGCATTAGCGGAGAAACTGGGAGCTACACCAAGAGTCATTTTTGGGCAATTTGCTAATATGGCTGAGTTACAAGCAGAGGTTATTGGTGCTGCGGAGATGGTCGTGGTGGAGTATATTCGCAAGGCCTTAGAAGATGAAAAGCCTTTTCGATCTGTCGGGGTTGCTTATATCCTTTTCGCCTCAAAAGAGCCCCAACTATTTCAATTGCTTTTCCAAAATCCTAGCAAAGAGCCGATTCGTCGCTTTCAAGATTTTCTTCCCATGAAGGATCATAGTTACCAATTGATTCTGGATTCGATCGTTGCAGACTATCCTTTGACTGTAGAGGAGGCTGGTCGCTTATACCAGCATCTATTTATCTACTCACACGGGATGGCCTCTATGGTTGCTTCTGGTATTTATCAGTTCGGCATGGAAGAAGTGATTGGATTACTGACAGAGGTTTGTCAATCTCTCATCAAAGAAATGGTAGGAAAGAAATGATTCAACTAGAAAATGTGCACAAAAGTTACGGCCAAACCAAGGTTTTAAAAGGGATTGATTTGCAGATTCAAGACCAGGATGATGTGGTTATCCTCGGCCCTTCTGGATCGGGGAAATCAACTCTCTTAAATGTGCTGTCAGGCTTAGAAAAGGTAGACGAGGGGCATATCCTTATTCAAGGACAAGATTTATCACAACTCACGGATGCTCAATTGACAGCCTTTAGACGGGAGAAGATTGCCTTTATTTTCCAGCAGTATTATCTATTGCCTAATCTAACGGTTAGACAAAATGTAAAGATGGGAGCTGACCTGGCAAACAATCATGATTTTTTGCAGATTATCGAGGATTTGGGACTTGGCGATAAGCTGGACAAGTATCCGAGTGAATTGTCTGGTGGGGAACAGCAGAGAGTCTCCATTGCTCGGGCCTTGGCCAAAAAGCCAGAGATTCTTTTCTTAGATGAGCCTACGGGAGCCCTTGATGAAGAAACAGGACGCAAGATTCTCGACTATATCTGGAAACTGAAGGAAAAACTGGGCTTCACTTTAATCATGGTGACGCACAACCAAAATATTGCGGATATGGCTAGAACCATCATTCGTGTCAATAGTGGCAAGATTACCGAAGTTGTGACCAATGATCAGCCTCAGACTGCCTATGAGATTGGATGGTAAGCCATGTTTTCAGTAAAAGATATTCGAAAATTAGTTGTCGTCAGTATCATTGGAGCCTGTGCGGTCTTTGTGGCCAATCTCTTCTTGAATTTTTACTTGGATATCGAGCAGTTGGAGATTTCTAAAACCAATCCCATGATTCAGACCTACTATGATGCCCAGGTTGCGCTTTCCTGGATGGTGGCCATGGTCAGTGGAGTCGTCTTGTCCTTGACGTCGGTCCTTCTCATGTGTTTTTATATCAAACAATTTGTCGATGACCACAAGGAACAATTAGGGATTTTAAAGGCTTTGGGCTATAGCAATGGCCAGTTGGCTAAACGATTTTGGGCTTTTGGACTTAGTTTTGGAGCTGGAGCGCTTCTTGGCTATTTTGCTTCATTTTTCATGATGGGACATTTTTACGACTTCCGTAATGAGAAGGGGATTTTGCCAGAAATTACCATTCACTTTCACTGGCAGCTCTTGCTTACTTTGGTGATCCTGCCAACGACCTTCTTTATGGTTCTCGCGATTGGTTATGCTAGAAGACAACTACAAACGCCGGCTCTTCGCTTATTGAAAAAGTCCCCAAGTCCGATCAAGGTCAAAAGGAGAAAGAGGGCTTTCAAGAAAGACAAATCCTTCTTAAAAGAGCTGTCTTCGTCACTGATTTGGGGGAGAAAATCTATCTTGTTCTTTGTAGTCTTTGGCTCCATGTGTTTTGCAGCCATGGTTCAATTGTCCTTTGGCTTAAGAGATTACACAGATGACATCATCCAAACCATGATGATTATGATTGGCTTAATTCTTTCTTTCTCGATTCTCTTTTTGTCATTGGGGATTGTCGTCTCAGAAAGTCGCGAAACCTTAGCCTTGATGAAGGCTTTTGGCTACACCAATCGTGAATGCCAAAATCATATTCTCGCTCCCTATCGTTTTTGGGCCTATTTAGGATTTGTTCTTGGGACGGCTTATCAATACGGTATCATGGAAATTTTGATTGGTGTGATTAAAGATACGGTTCCTGAAAAGATTGAGCATAACTTTGATTGGAATGTTTGCTTCTGGACCTCGCTTGGCTTTGCTGTGGTTTACGAAAGCCTCTTTTATCTATCCAACAGAAAACTCCAAAAGCAAACCATCAAAGAAGTACTCTTAGCTGAATGATTTATGACAGTAATCCTTAATATCAGTGCTTTTTAATGAGAAAAAATAGAAGATTCATTGACTTTAGACCTCTTAAAGAGGTCTTTTTCTACTATGAAAACGCTACATAAGAGACTAAATGCACTATCACAATCTTGTGATAGTTTACATCTTCTTAACATTGTCCCGAAATTCTTGCATTCTCTATTGTTAAAGCGTAAGATAGACACTGTTTTAATTTTAGTGCATTAAAACATGCCTTGTAATATTTCTAGATGTACAAGGCAGAAAGAATTTTATGAAAGAGGAGTCTCGAATGTCAGATAAACAAATGAAAACCCTTGGTTGGGTGGCAACCTTCATGTCAGTTATGATGTATGTATCATACGTACCACAAATCATGGACAATTTGTCTGGTCATAAAGGAAACTTTATCCAACCATTGGTAGCGGCTATCAACTGTAGCCTTTGGGTTTACTATGGTCTCTTTAAAAAAGAACGTGACCTTCCCCTTGCTGCTGCAAATGCGCCAGGTATCATCTTTGGATTGATTACAGCATTGACAGCTTTGTTCTAAAATAAAGCGAAATTTCTTTCTATACTATTTTTTTAACGCAGAAAACGAGAGCAGAACTAGCGACAGTCAGTGATTGTCGTTCTAGTTTTACTCTCGTTTTATTTTTAGCTATTAAGAAGAAGCTTGATAGCATCTTCCATTTTTAGTGGATCAGTTTTGGAAGAAAAGCGTTCTACGACTTTACCTTCACGGTTAATCAGAAACTTAGCAAAGTTCCATTCAATTCTAGCCCCAAGGGGTCCGGATTTTTCTTTTTTAAGCCACTCAAAAAGTGGCTCTGCTTCCTTACCATTGACCTTGATTTTGGCAAACCGTGGGAAGGTTGTATGGTAATTGAGGGTGCAAAAGCTATTGATTTCCTCAGCACTACCAGGTGCCTGCCCCATAAACTGATTACAAGGAAAATCAAGAATCTCGAATCCTTGGTCTTTGTATTTGTCATAAAGTTCCTGCAAGCCATGATATTGTGGCGTCAAACCACATCCTGTTGCTGTATTGACGATTAAGACGACCTTGCCCTTATAGTCCTGGAGAGACACGGGTTGGTCAGCTTGATCTGAAACTGTAAAATCGTATAAGGATGTCATAGAAAATCTCCTTTTATTTGTTTGAGACTATTATAGCAAAGTTAGTTAGAGAAGTGATTCTCCAGGAAGACTAGAGACTAAATTATGTTTGTGATAGTAATTCTCTATCTTGGTGTTAAGAATTACTTATAACTGATGGTAATAATACTATGTAGGGATATATGCTTAAAGGAAGTAACAATAGGATTTAACGTAATTTAGATTACTATATCATAAATTTTATTTATGGCTAGGGATAACATTTCTTTATTTTTCGGATGTGATAATCTCTGATAAGATAATGTCATTCAGTTTTGAAGCAACCAATGATAATAAGAGATTATAGTATTTTAGGTGAATTCATTGAGTTGTTGATTTTAGGATAAAAGAAAAGGAGTTTCTTATGTCAGAAAAAAGAGAGTTGGTTTTGAAAGCATTTCGTGGAGAAAGTGTTGATCGTGTCCCAGTAGGATTTTGGCATCATTTTACTACTGAAGACGAGTGGTTACATGGTTTTGAAAATCCAGAAATTATTGATAAAAATAAAGCTGGTCATAAAAAATTTATTGAAGAAGTTAAACCTGATTTTGTTAAATTGATGAGTGATGGTTTCTTCGCATACCCACAACCTGCTTTTAAAGATTTTAAGTCAATCAGTGATTTGCAAACGATTGAACCTTTAGGTGCAAATCATCCTTGGATTTCTGCACAAGTCGAACTTGTAAAAAGTCTGATTGCTGATTTTCCTGAAGATATTGTTGCAATTTACAATATCTTCGCTCCGGTCACTTATTTAAAATGGTTAGTTGGAAAAGTTTCAGGTGGCGATAATCTTATCGCAGATTACATTGTGGAAAACCGAAAAGCTTTGAAGCATGTTTTAGATGTTATTGGCGAAGACATTGCGAGTCTTAGTCAGAGGGTGATTGAAGAAGCAGGTGCTGATGGTATTTACCTAAGTGTTCAAAGTATTCAAGATGAGCGAGTTAGCACTGAAATTTATAAAGAAATTATTGCTCCAAGTGAATTAAAGGTTTTAGAAGCAGCTAATGGAGCTAAAGGACATAATATTCTACATATTTGCGGATACGAAGGAGCCCGTAATAACATCGAACTCTTTAAAGATTATCCTGCTCAGGTAGTTAATTGGGCGGTCGGTCCTGAAGGAATTAGTTTGGCAAAAGGTCTTAACATTTTTAGAGGTCGCACTGTTCTTGGAGGATTTGAAAATGGAAAAGACGGTCTTCTATATACTGGAACTAAAAAAGCTATTCAAGAAAAGGTTAGGGAGATTATTGCTGATACTGGAACCCATGGATTAATCATTGGTGCTGATTGCACGATTCCAAGTGATATTAACCATGAGCGTATTGAATGGGTACGTGAAGCAGCAATTTTGTAAGAAAAAGGAGAGATTAATATGAGTAAAAAGACATGGATTATTGGTGGAGCTGTTGTTGTAGCGCTTATTGGGGCTACAGTTATTGGACGTAGCTTAACAGGAGATAAAAAAGCAAAATCAGATTCTGGAAAGGTAACAACATTAAAAGTTGCCCATACTCAAAACTATGTTCCTTATGATTTTGTTGATAAGGATGGTAATTCTGATGGCTATGAGGTAGCTGTATTAAAGGAAATTGATAAAAAGCTTCCACAGTACAAATTTGAATATACTGGAACAAGTGATGATGATCTTTTGATTGGTTTAGAGTCAGGTAAATATGACATTGGTACTAAGGGTGCGTGGTACACAGATGAACGTGCTAAAAAATTTATTATTCCTAAAGATCCAATTGGAGCAAGTATTATTGGATTTACCATTCGTAAGGATGATAAAGATAAATATAAAAATATCTCTGATTTTGCAAAACAAAATGGTCGATTGGTGCCAATCTCACCACAAAATGCTCAGTGGAATGTTATCAAAGACTACAACGAAGACCATAAAGATCAACCAATCGAGTTAACGTCTGCTGAATCTTTCCAAGTTTCAGATGCCTATGCTTGGGTTTTGGAAAATCGTTATGATGCTTATTTTGATATTAAATTATCTTTTGAAAAGGCTGTGACAGATAAAGATGGTGCTTATCATCAATATGCGGACAAGTTAACTTGGTTCCCATATAAAGGCATTCCGACTTACCCACTCTTCCATCGTGATAGTAAGAACGAAGAGTTTTCAAAAGAATATACTAAGGCTATCAAGGAACTAAAAGAAGACGGTACACTTGAAAAGTTATCTAAAAAATACTTTGGTGAGGATGTCTTCTCATACGTAGACAAATAAGTAAATTGTAACGTCGTAAAAGTATGATGTTTTGATAAGCTTCTGAAGTGAGTTTAGTTAGGAGAAAATATGGTCAATTATGACATTTCAAAAGTTTTTGGAGCATTACCTGAAGTCATAAAGGGCTTACCAATGACATTATTGGTTATCATATTAACGACTTTACTTGGGTCGTTATTAGGAGGATTAATTGCTTGGGCAAGCCTTTCCAAGGATAAAGCTTTGGAGAATTTAGCTAAGGGATATGTTTTTATCTTACGCTGTACCCCACCTATTGTGCTATTATTCTTGGTATTTTACGGAGTTCCAGAATTTCTTAATTGGTGGTTGGGATTAGATATTAATAATTGGTCCAAATTGATATTCGTTCTTGTGACCATGGTTCTCCTATTCTCAGCAATGATATCAGAAGTGTTTAAAGCGGCTTATCAAGCAATTCCTAAAGGACAATTAGAAGCTGGGCTTAGTATTGGGCTTACTTCTGAACAAACCTTTGTAAGAATTATTGCCCCTCAAGCATTTAAGGTTGCTTTACCAAATATTACAACAGCTATACTTAATCTTATGCGCGATGCAGCTTTGGCTTATACAATTGGTTTTATTGATGTTATGGGCAAAGGGAATCTTTTGATTAGTCGCCATTTAGGAAACTATTCTTTGGAGACTTATACAACTGTTGCCCTTGTTTATTGGGGAATAGCGTTAATTCTATCGTTGATTTCTAGGATAACAGAACAACAATTGAGTGTAAAAGAGAGGTAAAAAATGAATATTACTTTTATTATAGATACCTTTATCAAGGCTTTATATGGTGTTCCGGTAACTCTGGGAATCATGGTTGTAGCAATTTTATTGAGTTTTCTACCTGCTTTATTTCTCGCTTTAGGGCAGATTTATAAGTTGAGAGGTGTCAAGACTTTTTCAATTGTTTATCTTGCATTTATTCGGGCAACACCTCCAATTCTGTTAATTTTATTTTTTTATAGTTTATTCCCTAGTTTGTTAAATCAATTTTTTAAGGGAATTGGGAGTCACATAGATGTCTTCAAAGTTAATCCGATTTACTATGCTTTTATTATCTATAGCTTGATGACGACAGGAAGTTTATCGGAAATCATTCGATCAGCATTACAAACTGTTGATAAAGGTCAACTAGAAGCTGCACAAGCCATAGGTTTAACAACAAGACAAGCTTATCTGAGAATCATTTTTCCTCAGGCACTTAAGTCTGCTCTTCCCAATTTGTGTAACTTAGTTATCAATATTGTGAAAGGAACGTCACTTGTCTTTGTTATGACGATAAAAGATATTACCGCAATTGCACGAGTTGAAGCAGCATATGGATATCAATATTTTGAATCTTATTTTGTCATCTTCATTCTATATTTAATCATTTGTGGTATCATTCAAGTTCTCTTTAACCTTGGAGAAAGAAAATTGCAATTTACATAGAGGGAGTCACTATGCTAGAAGCTAAACATATATCAAAAACATTTGGGGATCGTCAGGTTCTTGTTGATGTTAATCTACAAGTGAAACAGGGAGATGTGGTTGTCATCTTGGGACCATCAGGTTCAGGAAAAACAACTTTCTTACGTTGCCTTAATCATTTGGAGAAAGCAGATGGAGGTCAATTAACAATTTCGGGTAAGGACTACTCTTTGGATAAGTTATCAAAGAAAGATATTTTAGATATCCGAAAGAAGACAGCTTTTGTATTTCAACACTACAATTTATTTGCAAACAAGACTGCCATCGAGAATATCTTGGAAGGTTTAGTGATTGCTAGGAAAGTTCCTAAAAGTGAAGCGCACCAGATTGCTGAAGAAGCACTTAAAAAAGTTGGTCTTCTGGATTTTAAAGATTACTACCCATCACAACTTTCAGGTGGACAACAACAACGTATTGGTTTAGCCAGGGCTATAGCAGTTAAGCCGGAGGTTATCTTGTTAGATGAACCAACATCGGCCCTTGATCCAGAACTAGTTGGGGATGTTCTGGATGTCATGAAACAACTTGCTCATGAAGGAACAACAATGGTGGTTGTTACTCATGAAATGGGGTTTGCACGAGATGTAGCTAATCATGTCGTTTTCATGGATGGCGGTCATGTCATCGAAGAGGGGAGTCCAAAAGACATTTTTTACAGACCAAAAGAAAAACGTACACAACAATTTTTGGCACGTATTCTTTCTGATGCTAGTTATGATTTGGAATATATGATTTAAAAAATCTACTGAATTAAATAGGAATGAAAAAAACAAAGACGAGTTTAGTTAGTCTTTGTTTTTTTATTGCTTATAGGTAGTCTACTGAAAGAATAGGAGTGTTCTTTTTAGCCGGTACACGCGTTTTCACACCATTATTCCCTTTAGGGAGACGTAATTTTGTAGTTCCTTGGTTTGAAGAATTTGTTTGGTGTTTGTAGTTAACAGGGATACGTGTTTTCACACCGTTATTACCTTTAGGAAGACGAAGTTTTTTAGCACTTGTTGGTGTAACTGGTGTTACAGGTTTTTCAGCTGTTCCTTCACTTATTTCCTTGTAAACATAAGTGATTGTCACAGTATTTGAGATACGAATTTTGTGTGACTTAATTTCTTGGTCATCAATTAATTGTAGCTCATATGTTTTACCATTTGCCTGGATTGTTTTAGGAGCAGTAGGGAAATAGGCGTAGTAAGCTAAATCAATATCGCGTCTAACCATGTTGACTTTGATTGGAGCAATTTCCTGTCCTTTATCATCAATAAAACGGGCTTGTTGCGCGACAGTTGGCGCAAGGTCAACATCATCATAGAAGTAGGTAACATCAATAATAGGACTTGAAGCAATCCCTTTTTTAGGTGCGCCGTAATTACTCTTATTGTTAAGTACCATGTCGTCGTATTTAGCAAAATACCATGTTTTTCCGTTTTCATCGGTAACCGTTGCTGGCGCAAAAGTAGCTGTGTCGTATTCAGTAAAAGCAGGAGTTTTAATCGTTGCGTAAAGCACATCTTTTTGAGAGCTGAATTGTGAGTAACTTGCTTCAGTTGTTCGACGGATGTGATGAATACGAACTTCTGACACGCGTTCATCAACTGTTGGTGTGTTTACAACTGAATTTGATTCTTCAAGATTTACAGGAGTTGTATTTTCAATTGCTGGTTTAGGTGCAGTTACTTCCTCACTAAGAACAGCAGTGCTCGCTGAGTTAACCTCAGTTGCAGGATTAGCTGTGCTTGCGGATTCGTTAGCCAGATTGACATCAAGGGCTGAAGCAGGGATGTTTTCAACAACTAGGTTTTCAAAAGAAGTGTTATCAAGAGCCTCTGTAGCGGGAAGACTTACTGATACTTCTTGTTCATCTGCAAGCGCAGTAGATGATAGTCCAAGTGCTAAAATTGCAGCACTAAGACCAATAGTGGCATGTAATTTCTTATTCATATTCATTAATCCTCCTTGATATATCATGATTATAACAGAGGTTATTATAAAAGTCAAAAAAATTAAAGAACGCAAATGAAAATATTTTGTTTGATACTTAAAATAATTTAAAAACATGATAACAATAGTATATTACGAGTATTAATGTACTATTATATTTAAAAATTAGGTCTACTTATGATTTTGTAGAGATTCATAAAAGTAATATTTTTATTTAATAAAAATATTATAATCAGAAAACATCAATAAATAAGAAAGGATGCTAGAGTCCTCCTAGCCTATAATTTTAGTATCAAAAAAACCGAGACGTATGTCTCGGTTTCATCTCATATTATCTTATCACACCACATGTCCATCTTTATCGAAGGTATAGAGTTTACCGTCGATGAGGACAGAGCGGTTCGTGTATCTTTCCCCTGTTCTAGGATCGAAATAGTAGGTGTAGTTATCAACTGTGACAAAGCGTCCAAGGACTTGTTTGCCATCAGCGTCGAAGTAAAGGACTTTGCCGTCAACTTCTTGGAAGCCGGTAACTTTCTCACCTTTGTCATTGTAGTAATAGTTGTCACCTTTATCGTAGACGATACGATTGCGGTAGGCAGGTTCACCCTTGCGGTCAGCAACTACACCATTGTCATCGGTATTGTAGGCTCTGTCTCCTATGACAAAACGTCCTGTTTCAAGGTTTCCACTAGCTCGGAAGTAGTAGTTCTTGCCGTCGATGGTTTGCCAACCGGTAAGCGCAGCTCCATCGTTGCCATAGTAGCGTGTTGGGTAGTATGGATAGCGTGGAGAACCTTCATAATTGTATGATTTTGAAAAGGCGTTGCGTGTCATGATACCAGTCAGTTGGTCGAATTGGTAAGTTTTACCGTTAATTGTGACTTCTGTTCCTTTGGCTTGACGGCCATCTTCATAGAAATAGTAACTGACGCCATCAAAGGTCTTCAAGCCAGTGACTTTTTGACCATTTTCATAGAGATAACTTGTGCCACTACGATCCGTCTGCAATTGGTCAAAGTGGATGGCTTTTTCTTTTGTCGCATCAATACCCTTGGCATCAAAATTAAAGGTTACGCCACGATAAGTAAGGGCCTTGTTAGTTGTTGCAATGGCCACGTTTGTGGTCACTTTTTGGCCATTTGGTGCTGTGAAGGTCATTGGTGTTGAGTCGAAATGGTAGAGGTGCCCATTAAGAATGTCCCATTGGTCAATAGTTGACCATTGTGATTGTCGGACACTGCTATATTTAGATCCAAGAATCTTACCATCATATTGATAAGGACCTTCTTTGATTTTACCATCAGTATCTGTGATATAGACGTCTTTAAGTTCATAATCATTTTCACCAGTACGCTTGAACTCAGGATATAGACCGTTTGTCAAGAGTTTTCCATCTGTGCTAAAGAGCTGAGAGTTGACAACTCCTGTGTAGAGACTTCCTTTAGAGGTATCATTATCAGAATAGTCGCTACCGTAGTATCGGTTGCCATCAACTTCAAACCAACCTGTCTTGAAGGCACCATCACTTCCTGCGTAGTAGATTGTTTCAGAGAAGTCACCGTAATGGTCAGTGGATGTATCATGATAAAAGGCGTTGCGAAGAACAGCACCGGTGTCTTTGCTGGCGAAGTAGTGTTTATCACCTATGGTGAAGAAAGCACCTCGGACTTGTTGGCCCTTATCGTTAAAGTAGTAGAGGTCCTTGTTAATAGTTTGTAAACCAGTGACCTTTTTACCATTAGCGTCGTAGTAGTACCATTCTTGATCGCTACCTTTAACAAATTGATTTCGATTTGAGGTTTGAGCAGTTTTAAGAGTCGCCACACCATTGCTATCAAAGTTATAGACCGTACCGTTTAAGGTAAGTGAGCGATTAACCCACTTGTCACCTGTATTTGGATCGAAGTAGTAGGTTTTGCCGTCAATAGTAACCAGTTGTCCCTTGGCTTGGACACCATATTCGTGGAAATAAAGGTTCTGTCCGTTAATGGTTTGGAAACCAGACACGGCTTTATCATCAGCTCCGAAGTAGTACCAAGAGTTATCTCTATTAACGAATTGGTTGGTTACTGGATTTCCATTGTCTTTGTCGAAATAGTAGATATCGTTATCGTAGTAAAGGAAGTCCCCTTTGACTTGTTGACCACTATCATTGAAGTAGTGAAGGCTACCATCTACCGTTTGAAAGCCATGAAGCGCTTTACCGTCTTTACCAAAGTAATACCAATTACCCTTGTCGTCAGAAACATAGCGATTGGTTACCATAATACCAGTCTTAGGATCAAAGTAATACTGTTGTCCGTTCAGGTTTTGAACGCTTGTCTTGTAGTCAACTTGGCTACGGTCTAGGAATTCGGTGTGGAAACCAAATGGGGCTGAGAAGCCTTTAGTTGCCTTGTAATTGTCGAAGTAGTACCAGTTGCCCGACTTATCTGAGACAAAGACAGAATCAGGTTGATTACCAGTAGCATCTAAGTAGTAAAGATTGCCATTCTCAGTGATGAAGTCATCTTTTACCATCTTGCCATCTTTGTCAAAGTAGTAATAACCAAAGTATTTATGGTTTGCATAATCAAGATATTGGCGACCTGTTACACGACGTCCATTGTCTTTATCGAAATAGTAGCTATCACCATTAATAGTGACGATTTCGTTTTTAGCTTGTCGGCCATCTTCGTGGAAGTAGAGGTTAAAGCCATCGATGTTCTGTGCACCAGTGACGGGTCTCCCATCTTTACCGAGGTAATACCAGTTGTGGTTGTTGTCTTCAATAAACTGGTTACGTTTGTTCGTTTCAGGTAGAACTGCTGTCAAACGACCTTGGGCATCAGCATTGTAGGCTTGACCATTGATGTTGATAGAGGTATTGGTTACCTTACGTCCATTGGCTTTGTCATAGTAGAAAGATTGTCCATTTTCAGTGATAATCTCCCCTTTGGCTTGCTTGCCATCCTCGTGGAAATAAAGGTCGAAATGGTCAACGTTTTGGGCACCTGTCAGATTTTTGCCGTCTTTAAGGTAGTACCAGTTGCCCTCAGCATCACTATTGAATTGACCACCAGAAACGACTGTAGTTTCAACAGATTTCGGTGCTTGGCTATTCACGTCAGTAGCTGTGTTAGCTGTTTCTGAAGTTGAAGTAGCAGTTCTCGTTTCGCCACTAGACAAATTGTAAGTGCTACTTGCTTGGTCTTCTTTAAGGACTGGCTGCTTTTCCGTTGTAACAGTAGCAGTTGTATCAGCTGCATTATTGGTTGCGACTTGATCAGCTTTTGTCGTATCTACAGTTGTTTCTGTGACGACAAGATCAGGATCCTGGCTGACACTTTCAGGTGTGCTAGCTGAGGTGACTTGATTTGCAGCTTGTTCGTTGGCAGAGACACCAACGCCAATCAATGAGGCACCAAGTGCCAAACCAGATACGGCAATGGTAACCCATTGTTTTTTCACTTTATGAAGTTTAAAATGAACTTTATTTTCCATAAAAGTTCCCCTTTTCCTTTTTAATGACCCAATTCTAACATCTTTCATTAGAAGAATCAAACGCATTCATAAGATTTTCATGTTTTTTCTAAAAATTGAAAATTCTTTCGAGAGAAGGATTTGAGAAACAAAAAAGAATGCTAAAGGACCACTTTAGCAAGCCCCTTTTAATCGAGATGTATGTAAAATTAAAAAGCAATAAATGGGAGTTCTCATTTTCGGCATAGCATTCAACAATAAAAGTATAAAAATACAGAAAAAGGCGCATTTAGACCAAGAAATATGGTATAATAGTTAGGTATTTCGCAAAAAATGGAGTATAAAAATGAGTGTTTTTCGTAAAAAGGATGTTGGTCTCGCTCAGACTGAGATGAAACGACATCTGACCCTTAGGGATGTGGTCCTTCTGGGAATCGGTGCTATGGTTGGTACAGGAATCTTTACGATTACTGGTACCGCAGCATCGACTCTGGCTGGTCCTGCCCTGATTATTTCGGTCTTGATTTCAGCCGTGTGTGTTGGGATGTCAGCGATTTTCTTTGCTGAGTTTGCCTCACGTTATCCATCAGCCGGTGGTGTTTATGGTTATCTCTATGCTGTCTGGGGGGAGTATCCTGCCTGGATGGGTGGCTGGTTGACCATGATTGTCTTTATGAATGCCGTATCCAGTGTTGCCTCTGGTTGGGGTGCCTACCTCAAGGGGCTACTAGCTAGCTTTGGTCTTAAGTTGCCTCAAGCCATCAGTGGACCTTTCAATCCCAGTCAAGGCACTTACATTGACCTCCTGCCAGTCTTGGTCTTGGTCTTGGTGACGGCTCTTCTTCTCATGAATTCTAAGCAGGCTTTGCGTTTGAACTCCCTCTTGGTAGTGCTCAAATTTTCAGCCTTGACGGTCTTTATCTTAGTGGGGCTCTTCCATTTGAATCCTAGCAACTGGGCAGATTTTGCACCATTTGGCTTTGGGCAAATTTATGGAGGAAAGACAGGAATAATGGCAGGTGCCTCCCTCATGTTCTTTGGATTCCTTGGTTTCGAGTCTATCTCTATGACAGTAGACGAGATTAAAGAGCCGCAAAAGAACGTTCCCCGAGGTATCGTTCTTGCCTTGATTATCGTAGCTTCACTTTATGCAGTGGTTTCGCTGGTCTTGACAGGAGTGGTTCACTATACCAAGTTGAATGTTGATGATGCCGTGGCTTATGCCCTTCGCTATATCGGTATTTCTTGGGCGGCCAACTATGTATCAGTGGTTGCTATTATGACCTTAATTACGGTATGTATTTCAATGGCCTATGCTCTTAGCCGTATGGTTTATAGCCTGGCGCGTGATGGTTTCCTTCCTCAAACCTTCCAAAAGGTTTCAAAGACTAATAAGGTTCCACATCATGCGACACTTTTGACAGGTGCTTTGTCAGCTATCTCAGCAGGTATCTTCTCTTTGGCCAATATGGCGTCCTTGGTTAACATTGCGACCTTGGCTTATTTGGTCCTCTTGGCTATTGCCCTCATTATTCTTCGTAAGGACAAGGGCTTGCCACAGAAGGAAGAGTTTAAGGTTCCATTTGTTCCTGTCTTGCCCATTATTTCAATTATCGTCTGCCTCTCCTTTATGAGTCAGTACAGTTGGCAGACATGGTTAGCCTTTGGTTTGGCAGTGCTAATTGGGTCAGCTATCTATGCCTTTTACGGTTACAAACATTCTAAGTATTAAGATGAAAACGTTAGGTCTGATGATCTAGCGTTTTTTGATATAATGGAAGGGAAGTAAAAGCAGGAGTAGATTGATGAAATCAGACCAGATGTGGCAAGCCTATAAGATTTTAAATCAGACAATCGGAGATAAGATTGATGCCTGGGCCTTTGGCGTGGAAGCAGATTATTTGGCAGAACTCGTATTGATGGGGCAAAAGACAGCAACCAGTTCAGCTTTTGACTTGTATGCAGTGGGGAATGAACCATTGCCCAAGGAAAATGAACTGAGCGTCATTCTTGATAGTAAGGAGAATGCTATTTGTATTATTGAAACGACGAAAGTTGAGATTATCCCATTTAAAGAGGTTTCTAAAGACCATGCCTACAAGGAAGGTGAAGTAGACCGTGGGCTAACCTATTGGAAAGAGCTTCATGAGAATCTCTTTAGCAATTGGTTGGAAGAGGTTGGATTACATTTTAGTCAGGAAAGTCTAGTTGTTTTAGAAGAATTTAGAGTGGTCTATCCTAGAAATTGAAAGTTCCCAATATCTTGAGGACTTTTTTACTTTAAGGAAAGATTAACTTTTCTTTAAGCCTTGTCTTAGCTTTCTCGTGTTTAATAGAGTCATCACAAAAGTAAGTAAGAGGTAGAACATATGACATACAAACATAGCAAACAAACACAAGAACGTTATGCCATTAAGAAATCATCAAAATGGAAAACTGCAGGTTCAGTTCTAGTAGCGAGCTTAATTTTTGGAAGCTCTGTTGTCTTAAATGAAAATAAGGCTTCAGCTGATGAGACGAACACTGATTCAACGCTCTCAACGGTTACGACGGGTGAAACCACTGCTGATTTAATTGAAGAAAGTGTGCAGACAGAAGATTCGTCAAGCACTACTGAAACAAGCACAGAATCGGCTACAAGTACTTCAACTGCGGCTTCAACTTCAGACACTGATTCGTCAACAATAAGTACAACAAGTACGACAGAGGACACGACTGCTACATCAACAAGCAGTGAAACATCTGACAGTTCAGGAACTGATACAACTTCAACAACAAGTTCTTCAGAAACTTCAGAAACTACAACTGAAGAGACTTCAGATACAGCAACGACCACTACAGAAGAAAACACTAGCACTAATACAAGCACAAATACCACTGAAGCGACTGCCTCAGAAACGGCTTCTGTTCTAACTAACAATTCTTCTGATACTGCTTCTGAGGCAACAACTGAGTCTAACGGCACTGATTCAGAAAGCACGACGACCACGATTACCTTTAATGGGACAACTGTTGTAACGAGTGATAGTAGCACAGTAACAGTTGATGGTACTACCGTTACCATTAATCAATCAGGATCATACACTTTGACCGGAAATGGTTCAAGCTATACTATTATTGTAGCGGGAAGCGTGACAGATCCAGTTACAATCTACTTGGATGGTGTGACTTTAACGGATTAGTCTATTACTTCCAATTCTTCAGCAGAATTGACGGTGAATGTTCTTTCAGATAGTTCCATTTCATCAACCTCTGATAACGCAATTGAAGCGACTGGGGCTTTGACAATCACAAGTGGTACTGGAAGTACTCTGACTCTTTCAAGTACTGAAAAGCATGCCATCAAGGCTGACAGTGTAACGATTGACTCTGTAACACTTGATTTGACTTCTGAGGCCAAGGATGGCATCAATGCAACGACAGCTGTAACCATTAAAAATGCCACAGTCAATATTACAGCAACAGATGACGGTATCCAAGTGGAAGACGAAACAGATGTTAATAGTGGTGATTTGACGATTACCGACTCAACGGTAACCATTAATGCAACTGACAAAGGTATTACGGTTACGGATGAATTGACTGTCGAAGGCAATTCTAAAGTAACAGTCGTAGCAGGTGACGAAGGCCTTGAAGGGCGTTATATCAATTTGACAGGTGGAACCGTTGATATCACTGCTGGTGATGATGGTATTAACGCCACTGAGTGGACGACCAAGGACAGCGCTGATACTTCAAGCTTAACCAATTCGACTTCTGATTTGGAAAATGAAGTGGGCATCAATATTGACGGTGCAACGGTAACTATCTTGGCAGAAGGTGATGGTATCGACAGTAACGGCAATGTGACAGTGAAAAGTGGTTCTCTCTATGTCGCTCAGACAAGTGCAGATAATGCTGCTATCGACTACGATGGAACAGGTATTATTTCTGGCGGTACCGTTTGGGCCATAGGTAACCAAGGAATGGCTCAGGCCTTTACAACGGGTTCAAGCCAGTCTTATATCATGGCCAACATCTCTGGTAGTGCTGGAGATACCATCACAGTTACAGATAGTTCTGGAAATGTTGTAGCGACCACAACAGCAACAACTTCATTTGGAAATGTGGTCTTTAGTACCGAGAGTCTAACTTCGGGTGAAACCTATACCATTACGACATCAAGTGGTGCTAGTGTGACTGCAACAGCTACTGAAGAAGGCACAAACAATGGTCCTGGTGCTGGTGGCATGGGCGGCTTCCCAGGTGGTGGTTTTGGTAACAGTTCAATGTCTGATAACTTCGGAGGCTACGGCGGACCAACTAGCTATGGTGGCAGCTCTACAAATACGGGTACCGTCAATACCCCATGGGGCCAATCTGCTTCGACAAGTTCTGAGAATACAACTAGCACAAGTAGTACAAGTTCAACAAGCCAGACGGCTAATACTGGACATCCAACCCCACCAAACTTTGCTAGTCAAACAAGTAACTCAAACTCTATAAATATGAGCTCTACGACAAGCAGCAGTGCTAATCAACCAGCTACCAATGATCCAGCAATGACAGCGACAAACACAGCTTTATCAAATCAAAATACGCCAACATCAAATCCTTCAAGCTCTGAAGGAGCATCGCTTAAATCAAATACCTCTCTTGCTAACCAGCCTACAAAAGAGCAATCGACACAAACAATGACTAATGCGACAAGCAGTGCCCAACAACAAGCTCAAGAGACTGCTGAGAAATTGAATAAGATTCTTACTCAAAATCAAACTTCTGAAGCAGCAAAAGGTCAGACAAGAGAAGTTTCAAGTCAAAAGGAAAATGTAAGCTCAGTCGTACAAACTAATCTTGCTCAGAAACAAAATACCCAAACAAGCTCTAAGGCTAATCAGTCATCTAAAAGTTCACAAAGCAATCAAACAAGTAAATCAAGTCTACCAAATACTGGTGATGTGAGCAGTTTGGGACTAGGTGCATTAGGGGCTGTACTTATGACAACATCATTTGCAATTAAAGGAAGCAAGCATTCTCGTAAGTAATTCTAGTTAAGAACATAAAGAAAAACAGAAGCCCTCTTCAAAAAAGGAAAAGAGCTTCTGTTTATTTATTATTATTTTTTAGAAAAAGCATTTTTAAGGCCTTCAACAGCACCTTCAACGCCTTCTTTAACATCTTCGATACCGTCTTTTGCTTTTGCTACCACTTTTTCAACAGCACCTTCGACTTCAGTCTTTTTGTCGCCAGTCAGTTTACCAGCACCCTCTTTAAGAGCGCCTTTAGCTTGATTCAATTTATCTTCGATTCCCATAGTAGAACCTCCTTTTTATGATGAGACCATTGTAGACAATATTAAACGGTAATGCAAGTGATTTGTTTAATAAGTAACGACATTAATGTTTCCTTTATCGTATTCAGCAATAAAGATATCCGAAACGTTTTCATATCCTAATTTTTGAAGCTCTTCATTTAACCAATCTTCCGTTTTACCAATAGTATCAAGAATTTCTGTTTGAATGACCCCATCAGTAACGATTGGGTATTTCGGATTTTCATCACCCGCACGAACCACAATCAATTGGCCGTTCTGTTCAATAACTGCACGTTTAACCTCTTTAAGTTGAAAAATTCCTTGGGAACGTAATTTTAAAGCGACATCAGAGGCTGAAAGTCCTTTAGAGCGACAAGCTTCAGGATCTAGTTGACCATGTTTGATGATGACAGTTGGTTTACCGTCAATCAAATGTTTGATAAAGAGAATATTGGTAATTAGCCATTTTAGAAGTAAAATCAAAATCGTCCAAATAATCAAAATCACGATATATTGGAGGATTGAAACGGTACTACTATAAATTGTACCACCGAGGATTGCACCAAGAACAAAGTTCTGTACTTGGTCAGTAGCTGAGCTAGGTGCTAGGTTTCCTTTACCTGTTAAATTGATAACAAAGACGAGTGAAATAAGCCCCAAAGCTAGTTTAATTGCAACAGCAAGATAAAAAGATGTCATTTTTTAACCTCCACGAGTTCAACATCAGACTTGTAAAGTTTTATTTGTTCTAGCAAGTAGCTGTCAGGTTCTGAACCTGAGATGGCACGATAGTACTTGTTTCCAACTTTGAGAATAGCACCATCTGTAGTGGTAGAAGTATTAACATAAACCTTGCTCTTATCAACGTCGAGATTTTTAGAGACAACCTCGATAAAGTGAAGAGATGCTCTAAATTGGTTATCGTTTGATTGATTGCTTTGGAAATTACTGATAGCAATTAGAACCACGGCAACTAAGGTTAGAATAGAAATAATAGAGAGTTCACGAAACTTAGTATCATGGCGTTCTTTGAAGGCTTTAAAAGCAAATACACCGGTCACTAAAATAAGTCCTGCAGTAATGGCAACCATAACCCAGTTTTGTTGGCTAATCTGACTTAGCACATAGTCGTAGGAATAGAATTTCATTGAGAGATTTCCTTTCATAAAATACTTCTATCATTATAGCTAAAAAATTTACTTAGTACAAATAGGTAGAGGTAGTATACAATAAGTTGTGTAAACACAAAAAGAAATAAATCCGTTATAGTAGAGTTGCGAAACATTACCAGAAAGAGATTTATTCCTATGACTCAGCTTACCACAGAACTACTTAACTTCCTAGCCCAAAAGCAAGATATTGATGAATTTTTCCGTACTTCTCTTGAAACGGCTATGAATGATCTACTTCAAGCAGAATTGTCAGCCTTTTTAGGGTATGAGCCTTACGATAAAGTAGGCTATATTTATGGTAATAGTCGTAATGGAACGTATTCACGGAAATTTGAAACCAAATATGGGACTGTTCAGTTGAGCATTCCTAGAGATCGTAATGGAAACTTTAGTCCAGCTTTGATCCCCTCTTATGGACGTCGAGATGACCACTTAGAAGAGATGGTTATCAAGCGGTTGAGTGTCTTGGTAAGACAGGTCAACTCTTTAGTTTTCATGACAATCCAAATCCAAATTGCCCAGTTGGAGCTCATATTCATGATGTCTTGGATCAAAAATTGGAGAGAATACACCTGGCTATGGAGGCGGAGCTTGGTCAGAACCAGTCTAGAACAAGTCGTGGCAGATGCAGAGAGTCAAATGAAGGATTAAGAGGGAGAGATGCCCTCTTTTTTTCTTTGGATAATTTTGATAAAATAGAATCATTAAAGGAGGAAGAAATGTATCTCGTTATAGGAATTATATTAGCCTTTATAGTGTCATTTTGGAAGGATAATAGAAGTTTGTGGAATCCAGTATTATTTTTATTATCTCTTATTTCAAGTTATATTTATCTATCCGACCTTTTTTATAAAAATGGGAATGAGAATGTTCAGGATGCTTTATTTGGCTTTGCCTTTGTTTTACTCCCCTTGCTGATTTTTCTGAGTGGTATCTTTTTAATCTATAATGGCGTTATCCTGCTGAAGCGAGAGGGACGTTCAAAGGCTAATTATCTCTCAACGCTCTTTGGAATAGCCATTTTGCTATTTTTTGCCTTGATGTTATTTCGCTTTGGAGATAGAGGCGATTTATTGTTCAATAACCATCTGATCAATATTCTATTTGTATTTATCACTTATTCTTACTTTATTTTTGGTTTTGCCTTTGCAGGTTTTATGTTGTACTCTATCTTGTATCTCTTTATTCCTAAGAAGAAGCATTATGATTTTATTGTCATTCATGGTGCAGGTTTGTTAGGTGGAGAAAAGGTAACACCTTTGCTGAAGAGGAGGATCGATAAGGCAGTAGAAGCTTACCACAAGTCTAAGAATCCTCATATTAAAATCATAGCCAGCGGTGGACAAGGGGCGGACGAAAAGATTTCTGAGGCACAGGCGATTGTTAACTATTTACTAGAAGAAACAGATGTGCCAAGAGAAGCAATCATCCTAGAAGATAAGTCAACTACTACCTACGAAAACCTCCTCTATTCTAAAGAACTTGGCGAGAAACTGGTAGCTAAACCACAATTTCTCTTTGTAACAAATGATTATCATGTCTTTAGAACTAGTACCTATGCTCGCAAGCTAAAAATGAAAGGTGATGGTCTAGGTTGTCGGACAGCGGGCTACTACATTCCATCAGCCTTTATCCGTGAATATGTAGCCTTGTGTGTAAAATTAAAGTGGCTCTTTATGTTCTTATACGGATTATTATTTTTATCCCTGCTATTTTCCTATAAGGGAATTCTTTGGTAATAATGTACATTTTAAAAGACCTAGAATGCACATGAAAGTATGTATTCTAGGTCTTTTGTTTTGTATATATTTGATTTTCAAGAGTACTATCTATTTTTCTAGGCCTGGTAACGGGTATCAATCAATAATTGGGTAAGGCACCCCATGGTTTCCCTTTCTTTTGGAGTGAGGGATTGAGCTTGGACAAGAGATGATGAATAGGTTCAATAGCCTTGAAGGAAGACAGGTCATTGATGGAGCTAATACCAGCATCAAGAATAGTGCCAAAGAAGAGGTCGAAGTAGAGCTGGAGTTCCTCATCAGGGACTGTGGCCACCCACTCCTTGAAGGTTGTGTCTACTTGTTGGCTATCACTGTTGGTCTTTTCCAGTTGGACGAAGTGCTTGTCCTATATCTGCCAACTAAAGGTATCGTGCTGGGCGATACCACCCAAGGCAGTACTTTGAACGATAATTTGGTGGGCAGGAATTTCCAGCATCATACCGATAATGGAACCTTGTGGAATGAAGACCTTGGTTCTATCCATTATCCTAATGTGAATGAAGTGTTTGTGAAGTCCCAGATGGATGGGGAGAAAGGATATTTAGAATACAGGTGATGTATGAATTATAAAATTATGATTGTAGAGGATGATCCAGATATTGCAGAATTGGTTTCACGCCATTTGGAGAAATTTGGATTTACTATTGAAAAATGTATAGAGTTCCATAATGTTTTAAAAGAATTTGAAAAAGCAAAACCACATCTGGTGCTGTTGGATATTAATCTGCCTGCCTATGATGGATTTTATTGGTGCGGAAAAATCAGAGAAAAAAGTTCCTGTCCGATTATTTTTATGTCTTCCCGTAATGCAGATTCGGATCAGGTGTATGCGATGATGAATGGTGGAGACGATTATGTGACAAAGCCGTTTTCACTGGATGTGCTTACAGCAAAGGTTACAGCCATTCTTCGCCGTACTTATGGTGAATATGTCACAGCTGTTACGAATGATTTGAGTTGTGGAGACTGTAGCTTTTCACAAAATCGTCTGGTACTTCGGTGCAATGGGAAAGAAACGGAATTATCTAAGACAGAAGCAGGCGTAATACGGATCATGTTTCAGAACTATCCGGATGTCGTAAGCCGCGAAGATCTTCTGAATGAAATTTGGGATAATGATAATTTTGTGGAGGAAAACACTTTAAATGTGACCATCAGCAGGATCCGTAAACGC
Source organism: Streptococcus salivarius (assembly GCF_000785515.1). Classification (NCBI taxonomy): domain Bacteria; kingdom Bacillati; phylum Bacillota; class Bacilli; order Lactobacillales; family Streptococcaceae; genus Streptococcus; species Streptococcus salivarius. The sequence continues at coordinate 1,397,711 of NZ_CP009913.1, read as the reverse complement.
TTAGACGGTATCGGCTCTACGTTGAATATAAAACCAGTCAGAGGCATAGGATATCGTTTGGGAGATGATGGAGATGAAAAATAAACGTTTTGTAAGACATTTAAAATGTTTTTTTCTGGATCATTTATGGGTAATCCTTCTTTTTCTTGCAGCGCCAACTTTCATTATGACTGTTTATTTAACGGTGATCAATGAGAATCCCGAGGGAGCATGGTGGTATTATGTATTACTATCCTTATTTGTTCTGTTTTGCTTTCTGCTCTACAGATTATATTCAACATGGGACTTTTATGAAATACTTTGTGATGAAGATAAGGCTATGGAAGATTTCCTGATCAGAGAACCGAAAGGACGTGAGGAACAGCATTATCGGGAATTGATTGAGCAGCAGCACCGCATATATCTAAGTCGTATAACTCGTCTGGAGGAGCAGCAAAAGCAAAGCAAGGTCATGATCTATCGGTGGGTGCATCAGCTTAAAACACCTCTGTCTGTAATCCGTCTGATCTCAGAAAACAAAAAAAGGTGATTCTGATTTTTCTAAAATAGCACATTCAGCATCGCAGATACAATATGACCTGGATCAGGTTTTAAATATGTATAAACTGGATGAAATAAAAAATGATTTTCATTCGGAAAAGGTCAATCTGAATAGTGTCTGCAAAGACTGCATCAATGAGCTGAAAAGCTCGTTCATCACAAAGGGCATTTTTCCAAAGCTTGCAGTGACGGAGGAGCTTGTGGTTTATAGCGATACCAAATGGCTGCGGTTTGTCTTGTATCAGCTTTTGACGAATGCACTCAAGTATAGCAATGAAGGTGGAAAAATCGTCATTTGTGCTGAGAATAGGGGAGATTCCGCTGTCTTGCAGATTCAGGATGAAGGCTGTGGGATAGATCCCCGTGATATCAGACGGATTTATGATTTGTTCTTCACCGGTCAGAATGGGAGACAGCGCGGAGAATCCAGTGGATTGGGTTTGTATATGGTAAAGCAGATTTTAGATTATCTGGGACACACCATTGAAGTGCAGTCAGAATTAGGAAAAGGAAGTACGTTTACAATCTATTTTAGCAACCACAAATAAGATCAATCATAACTTGTTTCAACATTTCGAGAAAGATTACAAAGTTGTCATGTTCTGTAATCTTTCTCGATTTTTATTTATGAATCTTTCTAGTATACTGACTACAGAACGATTAAGGAGGACATATTAATGTCTGTTCAAAATAATAAACGATGTCAATTTAATGCATTTCAAATTAAGATGTTTATGGCAATGCTTATGGTATTAGATCATTTGCCACATATTCCAGGACTGGTGCCACCTTTATTGGTAGGTATATTCCATGCAGTAACGCGTTGCGTAGGGGTATGGTTTGCATTTAATGCTGTAGAAGGTTTTCTGCACACAAGGAGTCAGATCCGATACAATCTGAGATTGTTTGGCTGGGCTGCATTTATGGCGGCTGGAAACGGTTTGATGGAAGTATTATTAAGAAGCAAAGATATTCATATTGATAACAATATCTTTTTGACACTGGCACTGGGGGTGTTGATTCTGAATATAATTGCAGATTCCAAAAAGTGGTTCGTAAAAAATTTCTTAACAAGAGTGCTTAAAGTGTTGTTGGCAATCTGTGTATTTATTGTAGGATTCACATTTGCCGAAGGTGGTATTATTGTAATACCATTTATGCTTATCACTTATATGTTTAGGAAATCGCCGAAAAAACGAAATTTAGGATATATTATATATGCATTAATTCTTGCAAAATTTTCTATAAGTGGCGTATTTAGCTATGACGATCCTTGGATTGCTCTGGATATGATATTATATAATTCGGACTGGTTATTTATTACAGTTCTTCCATTTATGTATCTTTACAATGGAGAACGAGGCAAAAATAATAAATTTACGAAATATTTCTTTTATGTTTTTTATCCTGCCCATTTGTGGATCATTGCGATTATAAGCTATTTTGCATAACAATAACGGAGGTTTTACAATGTCTATTTTAACAACAGAACATCTTGGAAAAATATATGAGGGAAAGGTTCCATATACGGCTTTGAGTGATATTAATTTTAGTATTGAAAAAGGTGAGTTTGTGGCAATCATGGGACCGTCAGGAAGTGGTAAGAGTACCCTCTTGAATGTAGTTTCAACGATTGATCATCCTACCAGTGGTAATGTAAGCATTGATGGACAAGATCCTCATAAAATGAATGATGATGAACTGGCACATTTCAGACGCAGTACGCTTGGTTTTGTATTCCAGGATTTTAATCTGATTCATACACTGACAGTTGGGGAGAATATCATGTTACCATTGACATTGGAGGGGATTCCTGTTCCTGAAATCAAAAAACGCACTGAGGAAGTTGCTAAGATGCTGGGAATAGAGCAGCTTCTTTCGAAACGGACTTTTGAAATATCTGGAGGTCAGGCACAGCGAACCGCTGTTGCCCGTGCAGTTGTAACCAATCCATCACTGCTGTTAGCTGATGAACCAACTGGAAATCTGGATTCTAAGGCGACAAAGGATGTTATGGAACTTTTCCAAATGCTGAATGAAACGCAAAATGCGACTATCCTGATGGTAACCCACGATTCTTTTGTGGCAAGCTATTGTAAGCGTGTACTGATCATCAAGGACGGACAGCTGTATCAGGAGATTGTCTCTGGTGGAAATCGAAGAGCTTTTCAGCAGGAAATTGCTGACGCCATGAGCCTTTTGGGAGGTGAGCCACGTGACATTATTTGATTTTGCCCGTAAAAATATCAGTCGTGACAGAAGAAATTATATATTTTACTTTGTAAATTGCGTATTTTCTGTATTTGTTTTCTTCCTGTTTACGGTTTTATCTTTCCATCCTGCTATGAGCGTCGTAGATAAACAAAGCGCAATGGGACTTATTCTTATATCAGGAGAGATTCTGTCAATTGGATTTACTATTTGTTTTATTTCTTATTCTGTAGCATGCTTTTTGAAAAGCAGAAGCAAACAATTTGGTTTGATCACGATTTTGGGAGCATCTAAAAAGCAGTTGAATAAGCTTATATTTTTGGAAAATATGGTTGTTGGATTTGTATCCATCATAACAGGTATCATTCTGGGACTGGTGTTTTCGAAATTCTTTCTCGACTTTGCCAATAAGGTCATCGGTGTAACTGATTTTACGTTTTATTTTCCGATACAGGCAATTGTTGTAACCATAATCGCATTGGGGCTTGTATTTCTATCTATTGCTTTTTTTACACCGAAGCTGATCCGCAAAAAAGAAGTCGTGCGGCTGTTAAAAACAGAGGTGACTGGTGAAGAGCCTCAGAAGTTATTGCCCTTCCTTATTATCTTTTTCATCTTAGTGGTCTTGTTGACAGGTGTTTTGGTAGGGAAAACACAGATGGCGAAAGACATACAGGAAAACTTTATTACACCTTTTGCCATGCTTCTTACGGTTGTTCTCGGGACATATCTGCTGTTTGCATATGGAATGCGCATAGCCCTTGCTCTTACCAAAGGCAGTCACGCAAAAGGGCGTCTGCTCTACAGCAGTGACAGGAAAGCGAAAATGAGGGCAAATACACAGGCAATGACAATTTCAACCGTGTTGTATGCTATTTCATTTTTTGCCATCATTATTTTGTTTTCCATGTCAACAAGCGTGAAAGAAGAAACGGAAAAGATCATGCCATATGCCATAAGTTACAATGCATGGACAGAAAATGCGGATGTTTCCGGCAATCTGGCTGTGATTGAAAAGGAACTGCAAAACCTGCCAGGATATCAGGAGGCAACCTTTGATCTGTGGTACAGCAAATCGGAGCAGTCTCTCACAGCAATCATTTCTGCCAGTGACTATAATAAAATGATGGAGTTTCTGGACAGAGAACCGGTGGCAGTTTCAAAAGACGGAGTTTTTCTCGTTACAGGAAATGTAGGAGAAACAATAAAAACAATTCCATCTGCAATGCAGACATTTTTTTGCAGAAAATGGTCTGACATTATCCGTAGAGGGAAATACGGATTCCGTCATCACTTTGTCTGGGTTTACCAACGGTATTTGTGTTTTAAATGATGCTGTTTTTGAAGCATTGCAGCCACAGATGAAAAATACAACTATCACGGCATTTCTCTATGATAATTGGGAAACGAACAGCTATAGTCCGGAAACGATAAAAAATAAGTTGAAGTCTACGATTGAGTCCAGAGATGCTAATGTAATCGATGCATACAGTTATTATGACTCTACGCGGCTGCAGAACAATCTGACCTTATACATTGGAAGTATGCTGTGCTTTACATTCATTCTTGCTGTCGCCAGCTTTATCTATTCCAGACTCTATTCGGAACTGGAAGCAGAGTGCAAAAAGTACAAAGGCATTGTCAAGATCGGCCTGTCGAAAAAAGAACTGTCCACTGCGCTGAATAAGGTGACATCCCTGATCTTGTGGATACCATTTCTTGTCGCAGTAGCATATCTGTGGATTGGAATTGTAATCAATGAGCGATATGTAATCGTTTCTAATGTGCCTGTCGCTTTCAGATGTACCATTGTGTTGTTTGCAGTGCAGACCGTAGTTTATTTTATTATTAATGTTTCCTACAAAAAGGCAGTTTTCCGTAAAGTATATCAGAGTAATGAGAGGATTTAAAAGATGAAGAGGATTTTGAGTATACTGATTTCCACAGTACTGGTAATTGGGGCGCTTTCAGGATGTGGAACAAAGGATAGTGCGTATTCTGAAAAAGAAAAACAGATTATTAAAGAGGCAAATCAGATGATTTCTAACGAGTATGCGGTTGACATTGATGAGGACGATTTTTCTTATAGTGTTGGAAAACAAATCAGTGAAAATGAGTTTGTACCGCTGGATTCCGAACAGAAACAGGGAGCAGCATATGAAAATATTGTAAGTGTTACAGCACTGAAAACCAGTTCGCCTGAAAAAGGTCAGGTGTATGAATTTACAGTGACCTTCAATTCCCAGACAAAAGAGGTATTGAATAATTCTGCGAGTATCGGATAAAGATGTGGTTAATACTGGAAAATCAGAATAACAAAACTACGAGGTGATTCGGTAGTGTACAAAAAGTTGTGTAAACACAAAAAGGAATAAATCCGTTATAGTAGAGTTGCGAAACATTACTAGAAAGAGATTTATTCCTATGACTCAGTTTAGCACAGAACTACTTAACTTCCTAGCTCAAAAGCAACTCAGGAGAATGTCGCTGCTTTTCATGAGCGAAGCTTAGAAGCCAGTTACTCTGTGTTATTTCTTGACGGAACCTATCTTCCATTAAGACGTGGAACCGTTAGTAAAGAATGTATTCATATCGCACTTGCATTACGCCAGAAGGACAGAAGCTTGTTCTTGGATATGAAATCGCCCCAAATGAAAACAATGCTTCTTGGTCCACTCTGTTAGACAAGCTTCAAAGTCAACGCATCCATAAAGGGTTTGGCCAATGTTCTGACAAACTTGAAAGCTTATTTGATTAAAACTCCGTAACTCTACTTAAGTGTTTACACATAATTATTGACAGTATCTAGATAGATTCAGGAAAACGGTTAACAAAATATTTTTTTGTCAAATAATTACTGGTAGTGACCGGGAAATTAAATTCTTAATTTGTTCTATAAAGGCTTGTTGAATTTCTCACAAATTATGCTTATAATGGATTTAACAATCATAAGAACTTGCCTAAAATTTTGGTAAATAAGAGGACTAGTGACTTGCATGTGATTTACAGACATATTTGGAATTTATCCATCTACAACTCTATCACTGATGGTCGTTTTTCTAAAATTTCCCAGAGACTCTGAGGCTCTCGTTCCTAGAATAAGGAGAATATTATGTCTGAACCTTTATTTTTGCAATCTGTCATGCAAGAGAAAATTTGGGGTGGCACGCATTTGCGTGATGTCTTTGGCTACGACATTCCAAGCGACCATGTTGGAGAGTACTGGGCTATCTCAGCTCACCCAAATGGTGTATCGACTATTAAGAATGGTCGTTATGCTGGTCAAACTTTAGATGTTCTTTATGCAGAGCATCGAGAATTGTTTGGCAATCGTCAGGAACCTGTCTTCCCACTTTTGACAAAGATTTTGGATGCCAATGATTGGCTTTCAGTTCAGGTCCACCCAGATGATGCTTATGGACTTGAACATGAAGGTGAGCTTGGTAAAACAGAATGTTGGTATATCATTGCCGCTGAACCAGGCGCAGAAATCATTTATGGTCACAACGCTAAATCAAAAGAAGAATTGCGCCAGCAAATTGAAAGTAAGGATTGGGAAAATCTCTTGACCAAAGTTCCAGTTAAAGCAGGAGATTTCTTCTATGTACCAAGTGGTACCATGCATGCTATTGGCGCAGGTATCATGGTTCTTGAAACGCAACAATCTAGTGATACGACTTATCGTGTTTATGATTTTGACCGTAAAGATGACCAAGGAAACTTGCGTGAGCTCCATCTGGAAAAATCTATCGATGTGCTTACTATCGGAGAACCTGCCAACAGTCGCCCAGTCACAACAAAAGTAGATGACCTCAAATCAACGCTCTTAGTAGCTAGTGATTTCTTTGCCGTATATAAATGGGAAATCTCAGGTAAGGCTGATTTTGAAAAGACCGCTGATTACAGTTTGTTCAGTGTGCTTGATGGCCAAGGAAGCCTTAAAGTAGACGGGCAAGATTACGACATTGCCAAAGGTAGCCACTTTATTCTTCCTAGCGATGTTGAAGCATGGCAAATTAAGGGAGAGCTTGAATTGATTGTCAGTCACCCATAATCAAAATATCAAACTAGACGAGATGAGAATCTTGTCTAGTTTTTTCGTACAAGGATACAGAAAATTTGCAATTTTAAAAACCTTTGTAAATACGTTTCAATAGCTTGAAGTTCCAAACTAATCATGTCATACTAAATAAGTTGACTAAAATTATAATAAACAAGTTGTGTCTATTTGGGGCATAAGATCTTGTTTGTTTTAGATTGGAGAAACTTATGTTAAAAAAGGGAAGCCTTACAGCTTTATTGTTGTTTGGTATGTTCTTTGGAGCGGGAAATCTGACCTTTCCCCCTCAGTTAGGCTTTGATTCTGGAGGTCATTTTTGGCCAGCCATCGCAGGCTTTGTCCTATCAGGTGTTGGTATTGCCATCCTAACACTGGTTATCGGGACTTTAAATCCTAAGGGTTACATTCATGAGATTTCTCAAAAAATCTCGCCTAAGTTTGCCCTAGTCTATTTGGCAGTACTTTATCTGTCCATTGGTCCTTTCTTTGCCATTCCAAGGACAGCAGCGACAGCTTTTTCAATTGGCTTCTCGCCTTTGATTGGAAGTGGACATACTAGCCTTTGGCTCTTTGTCTTTACCGTAATCTACTTTGTTCTAGCACTTTGGATTGCCATGAATCCATCTAAAATTCTAGATAGTATTGGACGTATATTGACGCCTATCTTTGCCATCATGATTGTTGTCGTTATCGTGGCAGGAGCATTTAAATATGGTGGTTACAATCCTCAGGATGCAAGTCAAGCATATCAGGCTTCTGCTTTTGGTAAAGGATTCTTGGAAGGCTACAACACCTTGGATGCCTTGGCTTCTGTGGCCTTCAGTGTAGTAGCAGTAGTCACACTCAACCAATTAGGCTTCAAGTCTAAAAAAGAGTATATCTCAACGATTTGGGTCGTTGGTTTCGTAGTGACTATCCTCTTCGGTGCTCTGTATTTGGGATTAGCCTTTTTGGGGAATCATTTCCCACTCCAAGTGGCGGGATTACCAAAAGATGCCAATATTGGTGCAAGTGTCTTGTCACAAGCCACACAAGCCATCTTTGGACCAGCGGCTCAGATTTTCCTAGCTATCATGGTGACAGTGACTTGCTTCACAACAACCGCAGGACTTATCGTTGCGACTGGGGAATTCTTCCACAAGGCATTTCCGAAAGTATCTTACAAGGCTTACGCCATTATCTTTACCTTGATTGGCTTTGCGATTGCCAACTTGGGACTTAATAATATCATTGCTTTCTCAGTGCCAGTGCTTTTGATTCTCTACCCAATTACCATCACGATTGTCATGATTGTGATTGCCAACAAGTTCGTGGCCTTGTCTAAACCTGGTATGCAAGTGACAGTTGCAGTAGTCACGCTGATTGCCTTGCTTAGTGTAATTGGAAGCCAGTTTAAACTTGCGGGACTCAATGCCCTCATTAACTTCTTACCATTATCAGGAGCATCACTGCCATGGTTGATACCAGCCATCTTGTGTATTCTTTTGTCTCTGATCTTACCTGATAAGATTAAGAGCGAAAGCTTCGAAATGGAATAAAAATACTAATCCTATCACATAATATGTGGTGGGATTTTTCTTGTGTGGGGTGGAAAATGAGCTAAACATTAGATAAATAAAAATAGTTAGATTTTATAGAAAGCGCATACAGAAAACCGTTTGCTGTGATATAATACACTTGTATTATTAAATAATCGGAGTAATTATGAATAAAATTAAAGTTGTAAGTAATCCTTACGAGAAGATAGTAACTTTTAGCCGTTACGACTTATCTAGTGAAAGTTGGATAACAATAAATAGTGAGAATAACTCAAATAGTAAGTTAGTTTCAGCCGTTTTTCAGCGTGGCTTTTTTCCTTTTAAGGTATATGATATTTTAAAAGAAATTGAAAATGAGTATTCTGTTCCAGATGAAAAACTTGAATTAATTTTTGAGGGGCCAAATGATGAGAAGCAACAGTTAGAAGAAGCATTAAAAGATGAGCGCTTTTCAAATATTATTTTATCATCATCTACAAGCTATTTAGAGAACGCACGTGACGTTCTGCCAGAAATCAATCGTATTTTTAGGAATCTCGAGCCACTAATCATAAAGAATATTGGGGAAAGTAACAAGGAAATTGAAACACAGTTAAAACGCTTTTCGGATGCTTCGGGAGATACAGTCCCTATCTGTGTTCTCGGAACCTATAGTGCAGGAAAATCGACCTTTATTAATGCTTTGATTGGCCAGGAATTACTTCCAAGTGCTGAGACTCCAGTGACCTCTAAAATCTATAAAATCACGGCTAGTACTTATGAGGATCGTGCTAAAATCTCTTTTGTATATAAAGACGAGAGAGTTCTTCTCAGTTTCTATGATGATCAAGTGTTTTATGATGGATTAAATATGAATGATTCATTTGGTAAGAAAGTCGATGGTATCTTGAATACTTCTTTTGATTCAATCATTTCAAAGCTATATGCAATATTAGAAGCTATCAATGATTCTACTGATAAAGATATTGGAGATTTAATCGAAATACTTGTCCCATTTTCGAAAGGTATTTTAGGAGATGTAGGTTCAAAAATTACGATATTCGATACTCCAGGTTCTAATTCATCAACCAATAGTCAGCATTCAGAAGTACTTGCTAATGCCATGGCTGGTATGTCAAATGGCTTACCAGTCTTTGTTACTGATAGTAGTTCCTTAGACAGCACTGATAATAGTAATTTAAAAGAAAAGCTTATTTCAGTAGAAGGCTTAGATGAACGGTTTACTATGATTGTAGTTAATAAGGCCGAGGCAGCGGCTTTAAGCTCGACTAATCTTAAAAGTGATTCTTTTAGAGATAGAATCATGAATCAAGCCATTCCAAGAGAATTATATGCTCAAGGCATTTATTACGTTTCATCAATTTTAGGACTTGGAGCGAAGTTAAAAGGGCATTTAGAGGGAGAATTCTATTCTGAGCAATTTGATACTTATAGAGAAAAATACTCAAATCCTGAAACGAAATACTATAAGAAGTTGTATGAGTTTGATATTCTTCCAAGACAAATGTCTAATACTGTTCGAGCAACTGCTGAAAAAAGTTCCGACCTTATTTATGCAAATAGTGGTTTATTGACTATTGAGGACACGATTAAAACCTTTGTCGACCGCTATTCACACTATGACAAATGTCAACAGGCAAAAGCTTTATTAGACAAACTACTATTGAGAACAAATGCAGTAATTACAGAGAAAAACGAAGATTTACGTAGTAGAGAGGCAGAATTAGAGGCTAATCTTGATAGCCAAAAATCTGTCATTGTTGAAAGATTGAAATCTACTTCGTTATCCCAAAAAAATGACCTTTTGATCAAGTATCCAAAAGAAATGAAGATTTTCCAAGAACGTCTAATGAAACAGATTGAAAAAGGGGATGTTCTAGACCGTTATAATGAAATACACAAAGAGATACTCTCATTAAATCCAACTTTAAATTTAACTGAGCATCAACAAATAGATATTAGTAATCTAAAGTTAGGCAATATCAGTAATGAGTTTAGTAACTATCTCAGTGTTACACGTGAGAACAAGACAAAGAAAATCAATTTAGAGAATCTAGCTTCTGCACAAACAGTCGACTATTTTAGAAATAAATTTGTAGAAGAACTTTATTTTGCAAGGATAGAATTTGAACGTATTTCTAGCAGTTTTTGGTCTAATCATGCTTCTGAGATAAAATCTCATTTTGAGCGTATTATTTCAGGTGATATGGGGCTTGAACCAGAAAAACGTCAAAAGCTTTCTCAATTGATTCTATCTTATGAAGAGATAGATTTTACTCAATTGAATCTTGAAAAGTTTAGTAAAGAAGAACTTAGTTATGTATTTAGATTGGGAGACTTTACTTTGAAATCAAGTAGAGTTAACGCATCTGGCCTTAAAAAGACCTATAATGATTTATTTAAATCAAAGATGACAGAATTTGCAGGAAGTATTTGTTCGGAACACGAGAAAGCTTTTAAAATTTGGCTAGTAAATCTTACAAGTATAATTGTTCAAAATATAATTGAATTTAGTCCAGAATTAAGTGCTTTGAATACGAAAATTCAGAGAACAAAAAATGAAGTTGCAAGTTTAGAGGAGCAACAACAACAGATTGAAAATTATACGAACCAGATTAAGCGAATGATTACTTGGAAATAGTTTTTTTATAGGTGAATCTTATGGGAATAAAAAACATTATTAATAAGGCAGGAGCTAAGGCCGCAGATAAAGTTGCTAAACTTTCAGCTTTGAGCCCTGAGCAACTCAAAGAAGTTGAGGAGCAAAGAGAGAAGTATCTGGCAGATCAACCTAATATTAGCGATGAGGAATTAACGAATCGCTTATTAGCTTCATGTGGAGTAGAAATTTTTAATTCGTATTTGGAACAAATAAAAGAACTCTATGTTCCTATCGAAAATAAGGTAGAATTTGGTACAGACTTTCAGGAATCATATAATATCAGGTATTTCAATATCACAAAATGGGTCGTTGACAAAAAAGAAAATAGTTTAGAAAAACTGGTTAATGTTTATGAAGTACTTTCTAACGAAGACTGTAATATTGCTCTCGTCTTTAATCGAACTAAAACCAATACAGAGGTTTTTCTAGCTGTAGTAAATACTAAGAATGATTCTGATAATGTCAATGTAGAAAATTATCGTAAGAGATTGTTAGAAGCCATTAAAGGTAACTTTCCTGGATCTACAGTTCAGAATGAAAAGGGAATTGGTAGGATTCCTTGTCTAGCAAACTCTAAGCCTTATTCGGTGGCAACGGTGTCTAATTTACCAACTGCTAAATCAGAAAAATTTATTAGTCAAACTATTGAAAAATTGATTGATGGCATCATTCCGTCACAACCATCCGAAAACTATACCTTAATCCTTTTAGCAAGTCCTATCCAAGATATAGAAAATAGAAAGTTGCGTTTGTCTGAGCTATTTTCAGCCTTAGCACCATATGAAAAATGGCAAACCAACTATACTTTCACAGCTTCAGATGCAACGACCTCTATGGCTACTTTTGGAGTCAATGTTGGAGCCAGTGCTGGTATCCAACATGGTAAGAATCAATCAGTTAACCAATCTACTGGTGATACGCAAACCAGCGGTGAATCTCAAACAGATTCGTCTGGACAGACTGATGGTACAAATACTTCCCATACAGATGGTACAAATAAAGGATCATCAGATAGTTTTGGTGGTAGTATTGGAGCTGATGGAAAATTATTTAAGGCAACATTAGACCATCATCATACTTGGAATCAAGGGACAAGTACTGCAGATTCTATTGGTCAATCGACTACAAAAACTGTTAGCCGTGCCCTTGCTAAAACTGCTAGTCGTGCCCTATCACAAACGGTTGGACAAACCTTAGGCTCTTCAAGTGGTGTTAACTTAGGTTCTAATATCGGTGCTAATTTTGCGCGTGCCTCAAATGTGACTGCGACAGTTGGTAAGAATGAGGGCATTACCCAGTCCTTTACCAATCATAATATTTCTCACGCCCTTAAGGTCCTTGAAGAACAGATGAAGCGTTTTGAAAAAGGAACAGCTATGGGTATGTGGGAGTTCGCTGCCTATGTACTCAGTGAAGACCAGAATATTGCTAATAATGTTGCCCACACTTATTTAGCTTTGACTCAAGGTGAAGAGTCATTTATGAGTCAGTCTTCAGTTAATTTATGGAGGGGAGATTTGGGTGAGAGCAGTGGTGATGCAGAAGAAATAGTCACTTATCTCAGAGAATTACGCCATCCTTTATTTGGTTTGAATCCTAATCTACTATTAGCTGATCCAACTTTTAATGTCTATCCTTCTATTGTTACGCCAACAGTACCTCTTACTGGTCAAGAATTAGCCTTTTCATTGAACTTCCCTAGAAAATCTATTCCTGGACTACCGATTTTAGAGTGTGCAGAATTCGGTCGAAATATTGCTAAATTTGATGAAGAAGATGTTACTAATAAGATGCTTCATTTAGGAGATATTTTCCATATGTATCATAAGGAAGATGTACCTGTTAACCTTAGACAAAACTCTTTGGCTTCGCATGTTTTTGTAACAGGAAGTACGGGTTCTGGTAAGAGTAATACGATTTATCAACTTCTTAATGAAGGTAGAAAGAATGGCTTGAAATTCCTAGTTGTTGAACCTGCAAAAGGAGAATATAAGCATGTCTTTGGTAATCACGACGATGTTTCAGTTTATGGAACGAATCCTCAGTTAACACCTTTGTTGAGGTTGAATCCTTTTAGTTTCCCTAAAGAAATTCATATCTTAGAGCATCTAGATAGGCTAGTCGAAATTTTCAATGTGTGCTGGCCGATGTATGCGGCTATGCCAGCGGTTTTAAAAAAAGCTGTAGAACAATCTTATCAGGATTGTGGATGGAATCTCCTTGAATCAACCAACCCTTATGGTAGACTGTATCCAAATTTCAATGATATAGCAGACAATATTAAGACGATAATTGATTCCAGTGAATATGATGATGAGAATAAAGGTGCTTACAAGGGAGCATTACTAACTCGAATCGAATCTCTTACAAACGGTATTAATGGACTTATCTTCTCAAATGAGGAACTCACCAATGAGCATCTATTTGATACGAATGTCATTGTTGATCTTAGTAGAGTCGGTTCCACTGAGACAAAATCTTTGCTAATGGGGATTTTGGTTTTGAAATTGCAAGAGTATCGCATGACTAGTGGAGATATGAATGCCGAATTAAAACACATCACTGTGCTTGAAGAAGCTCATAACCTTCTAAAACGCACATCAACAGAACAAATGGCTGAATCAGCTAATCTTTTAGGTAAGAGTGTGGAGATGTTGGCAAATGCCATTGCTGAAATGCGAACATATGGAGAAGGATTTATTATTGCCGATCAAGCTCCAGGATTAATGGACTTATCAGTTATTCGAAATACCAATACTAAGATTATCATGCGATTACCTGATTTTTCAGATCGTGAGCTAGTAGGTAAGTCAGCTAATCTAAACGATGATCAAATTGTAGAACTAGCCAAATTACCAAAGGGAGTTGCAGCAGTCTATCAAAATGAATGGATTCAACCAGTTTTATGTAAGGTTGAAAAAGTTGAGCATGATTCTAATACATTTCAGAATACGTTTGTAGGAAGTGCTACGCCTAAAAGTTTCAAAGTCAATAATGTCAAATCGGTTATTTTAGATTATCTTATAACAAATTGGATGTCCGAAGGTAATCATATAGATTATTCTAGTGTGAGCGAATTGATATTAAATTCAAATATAAGCTCAAAGATTAAAAGGCTTTTTATTGAGATCAATGATGCAAGTGGAGACGTTAATTTGAAGAGTTTGAGAGAACTTGTGTATGAATTGCTAGATGCTGATCGGGCAATCGAGAAATCAAAGAATGAAGACGATATTCATGATTGGGTTGACACTGTTGTACATAACTTCCAACTACCTATCGAATCTTACCCTAAAGAAACGATTAATATCATCTTGGCATTGGTAATTGAAGAACATCAGTTTCGAGATTCCTCATACGAAAATCTATTTAAACGTTTTGTAGAAGTTCAAACAAAAGAAGGGGGAGTATACTAATGGAAGGAAAAAATCTTGAAGCTGTAAAAAATACTGCCGATAATTTTAAAAGTATTCTCCCAGAGGATAAATTGTCTGGACAAGACATTAAAAATTTTACAAAATCGCTTTTTAAAATAAATGACAATAATATTGAAAAGCAATTTATTCCTAGCACAAATGGTAACTGGACTGGTGAGCCTGGAAATTCGAAATGGATTCCTGATCCAAACTATGTTCCGCAGAATACACAAACTAATCCAGAACAGAAAACGATTAAGGAAATATTTCAACCATATGGTATTGATGGAATTACCTTTAAGAATGGGGAACCAGATTTTACACCTATAGCTAAAGAAAGCTTTACAATAAAAAACTTTACAGAAAATAGGGATAAAAATTTTAAACAAGCTGATTTACAATTAGCTATCAAAATGGGAGTCAGTCCCGAAGAGGCGAAAGCTTATAGAAAAGAACATAGGCTTACCTATCATGAAAGAAGTGACATGAAAACCTTAGATCTGGTACCTATAGATGCCCACGGTGCAATTCCACATAAAGGTGGAATTGCTAAATGTAAAGAATTAAATGAGAAGAAAGGTAATGAATCATGATAGAGTCAAAATTCGGTGAATTAGAATTTGATTTTGGGTACTACACCAAGATTGAAGTGAACCTGTTTTCACAGTCTCAAAATGTGCCAGTGAATTTTTCTGCATATTATGAAAATGATGGTATTACAGAACAACAAGAATCGGTATACTCTCTGTTTTTAGAGGAAAAAGATAAACAGTTAGAAAAGCTTCAAGCCTTGTTGATAGCTGAATTTGGTATTGAAAGTAAACAGAGATTTAGTTTAAGTGAATTGTACATCGAAAGAACTGGAGAACTAGCATTCCTATTTGATGATTCTGAAAATCCTGATGAAGGAATTGTTGTCCAGTTGTTACCTGAGGTATTGATTACCTGTCAATCCGTTTATTTGTAGAGTTATCAAGGTAATAAAGTCATCTATTTGAATCCTATCACAATTGTGATGGGATTTTTGTGTCTCTCCAAGTCACCATAAGTGCGAAATCTTCTCAAAAGCGTTACACTTAAGGCGTGGAGATGCAAGTATCTATTGAAGGGAGAGTTAAAAATGTCAAATCCTAATAATCATACTATTTATCTTGCTGGTGGCTGTTTCTGGGGCGTGGAGGAATACTTTTCACGTGTTCCTGGTGTGTTAAATGCTGTTTCGGGTTATGCTAATGGGCGTAGTGAGACGACTCGCTATGAACTTATTGGTCAGACGGGTCATGCTGAGACTGTTCAGGTGACTTATGATTCCAGCCAAGTGTCATTGCGAGAGATTCTGCTACATTTTTTCCGTATCATCAATCCCCTCAGTAAAAACAAACAGGGGAATGATGTGGGAACCCAGTACCGTACGGGTGTTTACTATACTGATGTAAATGACTTGCCAATTATCGAGCAAGTTTTCCAAGATATGGCTAAGCAATACGGTCAGCCTTTGGCAGTTGAGTTGTTACCGTTGCAACACTTTATTCCTGCCGAAGAATACCATCAAGATTATCTCAAGAAGAATCCTCATGGCTATTGCCATATTAATGTTAATCAAGCCGTTAATCCTATTATTGATTCAAGTACTTATCACAAGCCAAGTCAGGAGGAGCTTAAAGTAAATCTGAGCCCAGAAGCCTATGCGGTGACCCAGGAAAATGGAACGGAAAGGGCCTTTACAAGTCCGCTTTGGAATCATTTTGAACCAGGGATCTATGTGGATGTGGTGACTGGTGAACCCCTCTTTTCATCCAAGGACAAGTTTGATTCAGCCTGTGGCTGGCCAAGTTTCTCTCGTCCCATTAGTCCTGAGGTAGCCAACTACAAGGAAGACCATTCTCACAATATGGAACGTATTGAGGTCCGTAGTCGTGTGGGTGATTCTCATCTCGGCCATGTCTTTCCAGATGGTCCAAGTGACAAGGGTGGTTTACGCTATTGTATCAATGGCGTAGCGACACGATTTGTGCCTAAAGCCGATATGGAAAAAGAAGGTTACGCCTACTTACTTGACCAAGTAGACTGATTAGTCACTAGTATTAAGAGATTTTCTAGCAGAAGCTTATCATAAAATAAAAGGTTGGTACTGCTTGCTACCAGCCTCTTTTGCCTGTAAAAGAAATTATTGAAAGCCCTTTAAAGCTAACATAACATGTTACCTAACCGTTCAGGATAAAAAAGTGACCTTTCATTACATTTTTTTACAATTTTATCCAATTTGTTTTACTTCGTATATAGAAAAAATAGTACACTATAATAGTGAGAAATCTGACAAGTGTAAATGTGTCCTTCTCCTTGGCTTTTGCTGGTTTTGGCGTCTGTAAACATTATTGTACTTTACGTAATAATGAGTCTTCCCAACCTCCCAATATGATTTTATATGTCTTAACTTACCAAAACAAGACTAGCAAGAGAATACTAAGATATTTCCTTAAGAAGTAATGACAGCGCTTGTTAGATTTTGTGATAACATTCAGATAGTCCTAAGGACTATGTTATTGTGCTAAACCTTTTTGACGGAGATTATTATGGAATGGATGAATAAACTAATCATATTAATAGCCATTTGTGTCTTGTGGTTCTGGTCTTTTCTTTTACTTCCTAAAACAGGGGAGAAAGTAGTTTATTTTTATCATTTCCTAGCTCTATGTGGTTTAGTCATGATTTATGGTGCCCTGGTTGATCCAGCTGGTCTCTGTGATACTTTTTTCAATATTAAACATCTATGTTTTCATTAATGAATCCAGTTTGGTAATAGGTCAGGAAAATCTGAATTTAATTAATCACTCATCAAAAGAAGCTTTCTGTGTATTGATAACAGTTTATCTGTTTTCAATATGCAGGAGTTTTTTTTTTCTGTATTATCGAGATTTGGACATAGAAAAAGCAGTCGGAAAAGACTGCTTCAGGTGTGTTACTGTTGTGATTCGTATCGTTTGACGATTCTATTTAAGCGCCATTGGTAACAGAGACCACTAACGATAAGACTGGCAATCAGGCCAATCCAGTAACTATAGGGACCAAGTCCAGTGACTTTTTCAAGCAGGAAGCCAACTGGGAGGGTGATGCCCCAGTAGGTTAGGACACCGAGATAAAAAGGTACCTTGGTATCTTTATAGCCACGCAGGATTCCTTGAAGCGGAGCCGCAAAGACATCTGCCACTTGGAAGAAGAGGCTATAGGTCATGAAAATGGCCGTCATTCTCAAAAAGTCAGGCTCATGCCCATAAAGTTCAGCCAAATCATAACGCAAGAAGTAGAGGAAAATCAAGGTAAAGATAGAAAATCCTAGGGCTGTCAACCGTCCCAGCTTGCTGTAGCTCTTGACGGCATCCATGCGTCTGGCCCCAAATTCGTAGGAAATAATGATAGCCATGGCACTGGAAATGCTGAGAGGAAAGGCATACATGAGATTTGAGAAATTCATGGCCGCCTGGTGACTAGCAATCACTAGTGACGGATACTTAGACATAACCAGACCAACACCAGAGAAGATGGCGACTTCCGCAAAGACCGTTCCACCAATAGGGAGACCTAGTTTAAGGGCGTCAAGCAGAGCTGCTTTATCAAGGGGTTGAATCTTTTCAATGTGGTAGGGTTTAACCTTTTTATGCTTTCTGATAACCGAGATGGAAATAAGGAGAAGGGCCCAGTAAGCCAATGAAGTTCCAAGTCCAGCTCCAGCTCCCCCTAACTCTGGTAAACCAGCAATGCCATAGATGAGGAGGAAATTGAAGAAACCATTGAGAGGTAGGAGCAGAAGCATGAGGTACATGGAAAGGCGCGTGAGACCAAGCGCATCAAGGAAGGAGCGAACCACGCTAAAGAGTAGGAGGGGAATAATACCAAGACTCAAAAAGCGTAAATAACCAAGGGCTACCTTTCTGACCAAAGGTTCTAAACCTAAATGATTCAAAACCAAGGGAGCCCCCAGAAAAACGAGGGCAAAAAGGATAAGTGATAGGCCCAAGGCCATATAAAGAAATTGATAGAAATCAGGTGCCACTCGGTCCTTGCGACCTGCCCCTAGATGGTGTCCGATAATAGGAACCAAGGCAGAGACGATACCTGTTAAAAAGGTGAAAAAAGGACTCCATAAACTCGTTGCCATGGCTACCCCCGCCAAGTGTAGGGTATCGTATTGACCAGTCATGGTAGTGTCCACAAAGGCCGCCGAAAAGTTGGCAAACTGATAAATCAGTATGGGCACAAAAATCTTGAAGAAAACAAGGAATCGCTCACGGAGAGAATGTGTTTCGTACATTCTGTTTTCCTTTCTAAATTTTTCAAATTATATAATCATTGTACAACTGTTATCCAATAAAGTCTATAATTGATGGAAGATTTGGTCCCATTCTCTCAAATTATCGTCATCCCCCATAAAAGCCAAGTAGTGGAGAACCTCTTTATGTATAGTCTTTCCCATGTTCTTATCGATAAATTTATAAAGGAATGCGGCTTCTAGTTCTTTAAGATAGAGTTTTTGTAACATGAAATAATCTGGTAATTGAATAGTTTTTAGTTCGTTTAGATAGTAATTACTATCTTCTTGATTTCCGTAAAGAATGATTTGGAAAATACAACGACTAATAACATCTAAAGTGATTCTATCTAAATTATTTCTCGGATTTTTACCGAGAATTGAGAGGAGTTCTTTAATGTAGATTTTTAGTGCATCTTCTGTGAAGATATCCTTTACCATATCCAGTAAATCAATATCCAGAAGTGTCCAAATATCAATCGAAAAGAAATAGTTTTGAAGTTCTGTAGCAATATCTTGGTTAACTGACTGGTTTTGAAGTTTTGAAACCTGACAGGTAATACAAAGACTAATCAAATAGTCACTATAGTTATCTTCTCCTAAAATGCGAAACTTATCTGAGACCTGCTTTAGTTCTTCAAAATTTAGGTTATTTGAAGCTTGATTGTATTGATTAGCAAGTTTTATGTAGGTTTCGTCCACAAGATATTCTTGTCCGAAAAATTCATTATATTCGACTTTTAGGTGTTTTAAAAGTTTGAAAAGAGTATCATTTGAGAGTGATGTTTTGTTATTTTCAAAGTCTGAAAGACTCGCTACAGATCCAGCTACTTGAGCGAGTCTCTGGATAGTGTATTTTCTCTGTTTCCGAATCTGTTTAAATTTTTGACCTAGTTCCATATAATATTTCCTTATCGGATTTCCGAAATTTCAATAGTTGATACTATTAATAAACTAAAATAATAGTATCAAATGGAAGGAGGTAAAAGCAATGATTATTGAAAAAAAAATAAATCAGTTGCTGTATCACAATGATGGTTAAACTTTTTAAGCTACTTCCTAAAAAGAACATTATACTTTATATCATTTTTGCGCTTCTTTATTCCTGTCAAGGCATTGTAATACCTGTAATTATCCAGATGGCAGGTCATATAGATAGTAGTGATAGTCGGGATTTAATAGTTTTTACATTTTCGAGTCTCTCTCTTTGGGTGGCTGTGTACGCTTTTATGTATATAGAGAATATTCTGCTTCGTTCTATTATTAGAGCGTTTAATGTAAGGCTGTCAGAAAATATTTTAAAGAATCATGCTGTCTTTCCTAAAAACATCTCGGATTCTGAGCTTTGCTCACTCTTGACACAAGATCTTGGAATTGTAGACCAGGAGTTCCTTCAATCTTTTCTTATCTTGCCAGTGTGGGGTGCCTCTGTCCTAGTATCTGTAATTTATCTGCTCAAACAAAATCTTATTGTGGGTAGTCTTTTTACTGTAGGTGCCTTTCTGATGATTTTGCCTCAGTTTATTTTTAAGAGAAAATTGAAAGAGTCAGGAGAATTACTAAGTAGCTCAAAAGAGAAAAATTTAAGAGCTATTACAGACTTTGGTAAAGGGATTGAAACGATTATTTGCAACCAAGCAGAAAAAGAGAATGTAAAGCAAACTCTCATAACCCTTAGTGAGATGGAGACGACACAATTTAAGTATTATACACTTCAGAATTTAGTTATGTTTTGGACAGGACCTCTGAAAGCTGTCGGCTTGATTGGACCATTTGTGATTGGTCTTGTCATGAAACAAAATTCAATTACTACACTTGTTGCTATGATGTCTGCTTCAACATATCTTATTAACCCCTTACAACAGATTCTGGAGGCTATTGCAAGTATTCAATCAAGTCAAGTGATAAAAGATAAATTATTGATATTTGGAAGTGAGTCAGAAATTCCTTCAAAAGGGCTTCACATACATACTTTAGAAGAAATTCAGTTAAAAAACCTCACTAAATCTTATGAGAATCAAGAGATTTTTCGAGATGTTACGGTTACTTTTTCATTGTCTCAGCATAATCTTATAGTTGGTGATAGTGGTATTGGAAAAACAACACTTTTTAGGTTAATATTAGGACAAGATAAGGCATATAGTGGGAAAATCATTTTTAAAAGCATTGATGGAAGGGAGCTGACTCCAAATTTAGATAATATTGCAATTATTCATCAAAATCCCTATGTCTTTCATACAAGTGTGCGACATAATCTAACTCTTTATCAAGATTATTCTGACTCATTGCTCATTTCAATACTAAAAGAAGTTGGACTATGGGAGGCTTGTTGTCACCAATTAGACTATGAATTAACTGGAGATAACTTTTCAGGTGGTCAAATCATAAAACTGGAGATTGCACGTGCTATTTTGAGAGGAAAGCAAGTTTTACTTGCGGATGAGATGATGGCGTCTTTAGATGAAGCAAGTTCGAGAGAAATTAGAAATGTCTTGAAACAATTACCTAATAGCATTATTGAAATTGCCCATCATTACAATCTGGAAGATTATGATGCTGTCTATAGAATTGAAAATAAGTCAATCGTAAGAATTAAATAGCATGAGCTACTTCCAGTAAAAGCAAGACAGAGTAGTTGCTTAGTCTGTTCTTTCGATTTACAAACTTGGAGATTTTAATTTCAAAGAAAACACCTAAGTCAAGCGACTCAGGTGTTCTTGTGTTATTTTTCTTTTTTGTTATGGTTCAAAATGGCATTGAGGACGATGGCAAGCAAGCTTGCGACTACGATACCGTTTGAGAAGAACATTTGGAAAGCATTTGGTAGGCTGTTGAAGAGGTTGCTGCCGTTAAGACCAACCCCTGCGGCGATTGATACTGCAGCAATCAAGAAGTTGTGTTCGTTGTTGGCGAAATCAACACGCGCCAAGATTTGCATCCCTTGGATAGAAACAAAACCGAACATGACAAGCATTGCACCACCAAGGACTGGGCTTGGGATGATTTGTGCCAAGGCACCAAACTTAGGAAGGAGTCCAAGAAGAACAAGGAAACCAGCGGCATAGTAGATTGGCAAGCGAGTCTTGATACCTGACAACTTCACAAGACCAACGTTTTGTGAAAAACCAGTGTATGGGAAGGTGTTGAAAAGTCCACCAAGGAGAACAGCCAAACCTTCAGCGCGGTAACCGTTACGAAGGCGAGTGCTATCAAGTGGTTCTTTGGTAATATCAGAGAGGGCCAAGTAAACCCCAGTTGATTCAACCATAGACACAGTAGCGATAATACACATCATAATAATTGATGACAACTCAAATTTAGGTACCCCGAAGTAGAATGGCGTTGGCACGTGAACAATAGGTGCCGCAGCTACTGGTGAGAAGTCAACCAAGCCCATGCTTGCTGCGATAGCAGTACCGACAATCAAACCGATCAAGATTGAGATAGATTTGATAAATCCTTTAGTGAAAATATTAACTACAAGGATGATAAGAACGGTGATAGCGGCAAGGAAGAGGCTTTGACCAGTTGGTTTATTAACATTGTTTCCCATATTTCCGATAGCGACAGGGATGAGGGTCAAACCAATAGTTGTGATAACTGATCCTGTAACGATAGAAGGGAAGAGATTGGCTACTTTTGAAAAGACGCCAGAAACGAGGATAACATAAATCCCTGAAACGATAAGGGCACCAAACATAGCACCGCTACCGTGTTTCTCACCAATCATAATAAGTGGTGCCACTGACTGGAAGGCAACCCCAAGAACAACTGGAAGACCGATACCGAAGTATTTATTAAGTTGAAGTTGGAGGAAGGTTGCTACACCACACATGAAAATATCGGTTGAAATCAAGTAGGTTAATTCATGAGCTGAATACCCCAAGGCTCCAGCAATCATGATTGGCACCAGGATTGATCCCGAGTACATGGCAAGTAGGTGTTGCAGTCCTAGGACCGCTGCCTGAGAGTGTTTCTCTTTGTTTTGCATTAGATGTCTGCCTCCTTAAATACGACCTGACCATTTTCAAAACGATCCAAACGAGCAAGTGAAACGACTGGATAGCCAGCTTCTTCCAGAAGGGCACGACCATCTTGGAAAGATTTCTCAATAACGATACCAACCGCTTCAACGTGTGCACCAGCTTCTTCAATGATTTGAATCAAGCCTTTGGCAGCTTGACCGTTAGCTAGGAAGTCATCAACGATGAGGACCTTATCTTCAGGAGTGAGGAACTTGCTTGCGATAGAGACAGTACTAGTCACCTGCTTAGTGAAGGAGTAGACCTCAGCAGTGAGGATACCTTCATTCATGGTGATATTTTTAGCCTTCTTAGCAAAAATCATAGGGACATCCAAGGCCTCAGCAGCATAGAGGGCTGGAGCAATACCAGATGCCTCGATAGTCACCACCTTGGTGATGCCTGCATCCTTGAACTTTTCAGCAAAGACCTTTCCAATCTCACGCATGAGGTCAAAGTCCACTTGGTGAGTGAGGAAAGAGTCAACTTTGAGGATGTTCTCCCCAAGGACATTCCCATCATTGAGAATGCGGTCTTCCAGTAATTTCATATTACCTCCTATAAAAAATATAACTAAAGTGTATTTTGATTTTTCCCAGATTCTATTGAGAACCTGACAAAGATCAAAACAATCGAATAATAGAAAAAGGCTTGCAAAGCAAGCCTTTAAAATCATAAAAAGACGGTAAAATCTTATTATGACTTTATGACTTACTCATTGTTAGGTGTTACGGCACCTTGTAGAAACGTCACGCCGATTCGTGACATAAATAAGTAATGTTCTCATTATTCGATGAAGCTGTCGTTGGTTGATGATAAACCAACATCAACTCTATTATAATACTATATTTTCTTTGAAGACTCAAAGGATTTTTCCTATGAAAACGCACTATTTTAAAAGTTGGAAAATTCAATCTAACATTATTGTAAGATTTGCTGAGAATGGTCGTTTCTTATAGCATTTCTGTTATAATAGTGGGAAATGAAAGAGGTAGAGTTATGCATAAGATTTTATTAGTGGAGGACGACGAGGTTATCCGTCAACAAGTCAAAAAAATGCTAGAACAGTGGGGTTACGAAGTTGTTCTTGTTGAAGATTTCATGGAAGTATTATCTATTTTTGTAAAAGTAGAGCCCCACTTGGTTCTTATGGATATTGGTTTACCTCTATTCAACGGTTATCATTGGTGTCAGGAAATTCGTAAGGTCTCCAAGGTGCCTATTATGTTCTTGTCTTCCAGAGATCAGGCCATGGATATTGTTATGGCAATCAACATGGGTGGGGACGACTTTGTGACTAAACCTTTTGACCAAAATGTTCTCCTAGCAAAAATTCAAGGGCTTTTGCGTCGTTCTTATGAGTTTGGTAAGGATCAGAGTCTCTTGGAATATATGGGTGTGATTCTGAACCTTAAGGCCATGGATTTGGTTTATCAGGGAGAGGTCGTTTCTTTGACAAAGAATGAGTTTCAGATTTTACAAGTTCTCTTCGATCATGCTGGAAATATCGTTAGTCGGGAAGACCTGATGAAGGAGCTTTGGAACAGTGACTTCTTTATTGATGATAATACCTTGTCTGTAAATGTAGCTCGTTTACGTAAGAAGTTAGAGGCAGTGGGCTTGAAGGATTTTATTGAAACCAAGAAAGGTGTTGGCTACGGGTTGCGTCATGATGGGTAAGTGTCAATTTATCAAATACCATATTAGGTCTCGTCTGACTTTTTATCTTTTGTTTGTCTTTAATGGAATCATATTGGTCTTGTTTGCCTTTTTATTTGAAGAGGCGGTAGATATTCTTTATTATGCCTTGACCATAATGACCTTTGTGACTATCATCATGGTTATTTGGGACTTGGTTAGGTCCTATCACTCTTATAACTTAGCCTATCTCTATGAGGAAATCACACCATCAAGTCCTTTAGAATTTTACCTGGCCCAAGCTTTGGAAAGTGCTAGGGAGAGCCAGATGTCTCAGACTGAGGAGGAGCGCAAGCGCTATACAGATTTGATGGACTACTATACGCTTTGGGTGCATCAAATCAAGACACCAATAGCAGCCAGTCAATTATTGCTTCAGGATGTTACGGATAGTAAAACGAGGGCTCTCTTGGAGCAAGAGGTATTCAAGATTGATTCTTACACCAATTTGGTTTTGCAGTATTTGCGTTTAGAGAGTTTTCATGATGATTTGCAGTTGAGGCAGGTTACATTAGAACCCTTGGTTAAAGAAGTTGTTAGAAAACATAGTCTTTTCTTTATTCAAAAAGGATTGACTATTAATCTACATGACTTGGATGTTAAGGTCGTTTCAGATGAAAAATGGCTCTTGGTTATCATAGAGCAGGTCTTGTCAAATAGTTTGAAGTACACAAAAAGTGGTGGTATTGAAATTTACTTCAAAGATAACGGGCTTCATCTTAAAGATTCTGGGATTGGTATTAAAAATAGTGATATTCTACGGGTTTTTGAGCGTGGCTTTTCAGGTTATAATGGCCGACTGACTCAGCAGTCCTCTGGGTTAGGTCTCTATCTTTCTAAGAAAATTGCTAATCAGCTCGGACATGATATTAGTATTAGCTCACAAGTAGGCCAAGGAACCACTGTTTCCATTCATTTTCAAAAGCAGAAGTTGGCGATTGATTAATAACTTACAAAAGTGTAAGAAATATGACCACAAATGAAAGCAAGGGTTATGGTTGAGACCTTGCTTTTTCTATAAAATGGTATCAGAAGTTAAGTAAGAGGTTCCTAAAACCTCTTCCAAGTCTATTAAATAAAGGAGCTTATTATGGCGTTATTAGATGTTCAACATGTTAAAAAAATCTATAAAACACGTTTCAAAGGAAATCAGGTTGAAGCCCTTAAAGATATCCATTTCACGGTTGAAAAGGGTGAGTATGTTGCAATCATGGGTGAGTCTGGCTCAGGAAAATCAACCCTGCTCAACATCCTTGCCATGCTTGATAAACCAACAGCAGGGCGTGTTTATCTTAATGGTATGGACACAGCAACCATCAAAAATAAGGATGCTTCCAGTTTTCGTCGTGAAAAATTAGGGTTTGTTTTCCAAGATTTCAACCTTTTGGATACCCTATCTGTTAAAGATAATATCTTACTACCTTTGGTCCTTTCTCGACGCCCACTTAAGCAAATGATGACACAAGTAGAAGCTATAAGTCGTCAATTGGGGATTCATCCCTTGCTAGAGAAGTACCCTT
The DNA here is from genome assembly GCF_000785515.1 of Streptococcus salivarius. Classification (NCBI taxonomy): domain Bacteria; kingdom Bacillati; phylum Bacillota; class Bacilli; order Lactobacillales; family Streptococcaceae; genus Streptococcus; species Streptococcus salivarius. Next base: position 1,371,738 of record NZ_CP009913.1, on the reverse strand, counting down.
ATGAAATTTCAGGTGGACAAAAGCAAAGGGTTGCGGTTGCGCGTGCAATCATCACTAAACCAGAAATCCTCTTAGCAGACGAGCCAACAGGTGCCCTGGATTCCAAATCTTCAGCAGCTCTCTTGGATGTCTTTGATGCGATCAATGCCAGTGGTCAGACCATTCTTATGGTAACTCACTCGACAGCGGCTGCCAGTCGTGCACAGCGTGTTCTATTCATTAAGGATGGTATTCTATATAATCAAATCTTCAAAGGGGATAAGTCTGAACATCAAATGTTCCAAGAAATTTCCGATACACTTACAGTAATGGCAAGTGAGGTGAACTAATATGTTTCTTCTGACCAATAGACTGGCTTTGTCCAATCTCATAAAAAATCGTAAGCTTTATTATCCATATGCTTTAGCAACTATTCTGGCTATTGCCATTACCTATATTTTTACATCTTTAACGCTTAATCCACATCTGGATAACTTAACTGGGGCAGATTCTATCAAGGCGGTTTTGGGTATGGGACTTGGAATTGTCGCCCTCTCTTCTGGGATTATTGTTCTCTATGCCAACAGCTTTGTTATGAAAAATCGTTCAAAGGAGCTTGGTCTCTATAGTGTACTAGGCTTAGAGAAGCGTCACCTCTTTAGTATGATTCTAAAAGAAACAGTGATTCTGGGTTTTGTGACTCTGCTTCTAGGTATTGGTGTGGGGGCACTATTCGATAAACTCATTTATGCTTTTCTTCAAAGGCTTATCGGTGAAAGTACTGGTTTAGTTTCGACCTTTCAAGTAGTGACAATTCCTATTGTTCTTGTCATCTTTATTTGTATTTTTAGTTTGTTGATTTTGGTAAATGGTTTCCGATTGCTACGACTTAATCCTTTACAATTAACCAAAGATGGCCTTAAGGGTGAAAAAAAGGGACGTTTCCTAGTTATTCAGACCTTTTTGGGACTCGGGGCTATGGGGTATGGTTACTACCTTGCTCTCTCTGTTAAGGATCCAGTAATGGCTATTATGAGTTTTTTCTTGGCTGTTTTACTAGTTATTCTAGGAACTTATCTTCTCTTTAATGCCGGGACAACAGTCGTTCTGCAACTCTTGAAAAAGAAGAAAAACTACTATTACAAGCCTAATAATATGATTTCCATTTCCAACCTTGTCTTTCGGATGAAAAAAAATGCAGTTGGTCTGGCGACTATTGCTATCCTCTCTAGCATGGTTTTGGTGACGCTTGTAGGTGCTGCAAGTATCTATGCTGGTAAAAAAGACTATCTAGCGAGTGTTGCTCCACATGATTATTCAGTTACAGGGTCGAATGTAGATTTAACAAGCACACAGAAGATTATGGATGATTTCTTAGCACAGTCAGGAAATCAGGTAAATGAAAAAGCAGAAGTAACTTACCTCTACTTTGGTATCAAAGAACAAGAAAAAAATAAGCTAACCATCTTTCCTGAGAATGAAAGAAAAGTTCTGCCAAAATCAATTTTTCTTGTCTTCTCACAAGCTACTTATAAACAATTGACAGGTAAAGACCTCAATTTGGCTTCAAACCAAGTTGGTTTATTTACTAAAAATAAAATATTAAAGGATCAAAAGAGTTTGTCTTTCAATGGTCAAACCTACCAGATTCAGGATGACATTAATGACTTTATTAAGGGTAAAGTACCCAATATCTTTACAATCATAGTTTCTGAGTATAACTATCTTGTTGTTCCTGATATGGATGATTTTAAAGAAAGTGTCAAAGGAACAGCAACCACTCAAGCTACCTATGTTGGTGTTAACGTCAAAGATCCTACACATGATGCCAAGAAAAATTCAGATTTGCTAGACCAAATGACAGATAAAGAAACACAACAGTTAGCTGGACAAACTACTGGTGTCTCTCAGTCTTACCTCACTTCTAATAGCCAATATGATACAGAAGGGATGCTAAATGGCTTTGTTGGTGGAACCTTATTTATTGGTATCTTTTTATCCATCATCTTTATGCTGGGCACAGTTCTTGTAATTTACTATAAACAGATTTCTGAAGGTTATGAGGATCGTGAGCGTTTTGTTATTCTTCAAAAGATTGGGTTGGACGACCTTCAAGTCAAGCAAACCATTCGTAAGCAAGTTCTTACGGTCTTCTTCCTCCCTTTGATTTTTGCCTTTATTCACTTGGCCTTTGCCTATCATATGCTCAGTTTGATTGTGCGTATTATTGGGGTTTTCAACCCAAGTCTTATGTTAGTGGTCACTATCATTGTTTGTGGGGTCTTCTTCCTAGCCTATGTCTTGGTTTTTGCCCTTACTTCACGTTCATATCGTAGAATCGTATCAATGTAACTGACCTAGAGTCTAGCTTCAAACTAGGCTCTATTTTTTTATGCTATAATAGATGACAGAATTATAAATCATCGGAGAAAACACATGTCACAGACCATTGATGTCAAACGTTACGAGGAATTGGCACGTCAAAAGCAGGGGGAGCACCGTAAATTTCTAGCACAACTCAAGAAGAAAGCCCCTAAAAATTTAGATAAGATTGTTCAGCAGGTACACAATGAAGTCTTTCAGGAGATTGATTGTGTCCAGTGTGCCAATTGTTGTAAGACGCTAGGCCCAGACTTTACAGAGCAGGACATTACTCGTATTGCCAAGCATTTTCGCATGAAGTTACCTGCTTTCGAAGAGATGTACTTGCAGGTTGATGAGGATGGTGACAAGGTCTTCAAGTCCATGCCTTGTCCTTTCTTAGGGCCTGATAATCTCTGTGATATCTATGATGTCCGTCCTAAGGCTTGTGCAGCCTTTCCTCACACGGATCGTAAGAAAATCTATCAGATCAATCATCTGACTATTAAAAATACGCTTTTCTGTCCAGCTGCCTACCTTTTTGTGGAAAAACTCAAGGATAGGATTTAGAAAGGAACTGTTATGAGACGCTTTAATGCAGGTGTTATCACCCTACTTATTATTGCTGCCTATTTTATCGCGACAGCTTTCATTCCAGATTTGTATTTGGCCTTTAATTATAAGTTGATTTTGGCCTTGCTATTTGTGCTTTTGAGCTGGCAATCTAAGGGGAAATTTCTCTTTTTCTTGGGGATGGCTTTTCTATCAACCTATATTCATGACCTCTTTAGATTGGACTATTCAGAATGGACCCTCTTTGTAGGGATTCTTATCTTGGGAATTGCGGTGGACCGTTTGAGCAAGCCAAGTTATAAGAAGAACTTTTCTTACAAGGTTTCTAAAGAACATGAGCGAGAGATTTTCGCTAAGACATTATTTTCAGAGTCTGTTCAGGTGGTGACTTCTCAAAACCTCGAAACTGTCTATGCCAATGCCGATTTTGGACGTTTGACTTTAGATTTGCGTCAGGCTCAGTTTATGACGGACCGACCTCAGATTGTGGTTCAGGCAAATTTTTCTCAGGTTATCATTCGAGTTCCTAAGGATTGGCAAGTGGATACACACGGACTTCATACAAGCTTAGCAGGAGTGAAAGGCTACGATAGTCTAGGAGAACGAGACTTGTCTAGCACGACAGTAGCTCTAACAGGTTCAGTATCTTTTGGACAGGTAACTGTCAAACATTGAAAATAATGAAAGAGCGAAAGCTCTTTTTTTCTTGCAAATCCTTTTAATATAACATTGAATACGTTTACAAATAGTGCTATACTGATAGTGAAAATAATTGGAAAATTGCAATCATTTCTTTAGAAAGGAGTCTTCTTATGCAACGGTTTAATGCTCGGGCCTTCTTATTGCTTTTACTAGCAGCTTGTTTTATCGCTAGTGCCTTTATTCCAGATTTTTGGATCATGGTCAATTATAATCTGGTTTTCTTCGTGGCCTTCTTTTGTTTTGGTATCTTGAATAGGCGACCACTCCTCATTTTTCTTGGTTTGGCCTTCTTATCACCCTATGTTCATGACTTGTTAAACCTCGATTTTGCTCAGTGGAATCTCTTTAGTGGTATCTTTCTAATTGGCTTGGCCTTAGAGCTTTTTTATGGCCGTAGTCAAAAGAAAGGCCTTACTAAAGACTACAAGGTTAATAAGAACGACCAAGAGGGACCTCATATTTCTGTTAAGACCTATATGGCTGAGGATAGGTATCGTATCTATTCTCAAGAAGTCGAAACGGTTGATATGAATCTAGCTTTTGGTGAGCTTTGGCTGGATTTGAGTCAGGCCAGCTTTGCGTCAGATCAGGTAGCTGTTCATCTTGATGCTAAGTTTGGTGAAGTTCATATCCGACTTCCTCACGGCTGTGTCATGGATAGCACTGGAATTTCACATCCTCTATCATCTGTGAAGGTGGATCGTTTTGAATCTGATTTCGAGAAAGTTGAAACTAGGCTTCATCTGAACGGAAGTCTCTTCTGTACCGAGTTGGAAGTGGAGTATTAAGGGAAGTCCAATGATGTCAGCGATATTGTCAAGCATGGCATCTATATAAAAGAAAGGAAAGCATTGATGGGTGAGACAGTTATTCAGGTTTCTTCTCTTGGAAAACGTATCAAGGGAAAGACCATTTTAGAGGATATTAGTTTTGAGATAAACAGGGGCGATTGTGTGGCCTTGATTGGACCTAATGGGGCAGGTAAGACTGTCTTGATGTCCTGTATTCTTGGCGATAAAAAGCCAAGCAGTGGTCAGGTCCTCATTGATGGTAAGGCAGGTAAGGCCAAAAATAAAATCGCAGTTCTCCTTCAGGAAAATACCATTCCAAATAGTTTGAAAGTGGAAGAGCTAATTGCTTTCTTCCAATCTATTTCTGATAATCCCTTGACCAATCAAGAGGTGCAAGACCTCTTACAATTCAAGGAAGACCAGTACCAGCAGTTTGCGGATAAACTCTCTGGTGGGCAAAGACGTCTTCTAGCTTTTGTCCTTTGTTTGATTGATAAACCTAAAATCCTCTTTTTGGATGAACCGACAGCGGGTATGGATACCTCCACTCGTCAGCGTTTCTGGGAGATTGTCAATGACTTGAAAAAAGCTGGGACAACTATCCTCTATTCCTCTCACTATATCGAAGAAGTGGAACACACGGCTGACCGTATCTTAGTCCTCCATCAAGGGAAACTCATCAGAGATACCACGCCATACGCTATGCGACACGAAGAGAAGGAGAAGCAGGTCACTCTTCCAAGTAGCTTTGTTAACATTGTTCACGGACTCTCAGACATCTATGAGATTACTGAAAAGAGAGATGTCATCAGCTTCATGACCAAAGATATCGAAAAGGTATGGCAAAGTCTTGAAAATTCGGGCTGTGGAATTTCTGATATTGAAATTCAAAATAAAACACTCTTGGATAGCCTATTTGATTCAACAAGGGAGGACAAGGCATGAAAGCATTACTAAAAATTGAATGGATTAAAACGTGGCGAAGTTGGCCAGTCTTTATCATGGGAATCGGGATACCTGTCGGATTTTTCCTCCTTTTTTCTAGTATCTTCTCAGCACCTACTCCAGAAGCTCAAAAAGAGTTTTTGCTGTCTTATATGCTGACCATGACTGGCTTCTCCATGTCTAGTTTTGGTTTGTTTACCTTTCCCTATATGTTGCAAGAGGACCGAATTGAACACTGGTTGACCTATATCGAGCACTCAAAGGTTAGTATTGCAGCTTATTATCTTTCTAAAATCTTTCGTGTGCTTCTAAACTTTATGGTTGCCATCATTGTGACCTTTTGTGTAGGTGCCTTTTTCCGAGATGTAGAGATGCCATTCTTTAGATGGGTAGGGTCAGGTGCTCTCTTACTTTTGTCCGGTCTGCTCTTTCTAGCTTTTGGTTTACTTATCGCTCAGATTAAATCTCAACAATTCATGTCTCTTGTGGCAAATATTATTTACCTTGTCTTGCCTATAGTGAGTGGTTCATGGGTTCCTATTTCCATGTTCCCTAAGTGGGTTCAGAGCATCTCTGAGTGGACACCTGTCTATCATGTCAATGAATTGGTCGTTAATTTTGCTATCAATGGGAAATTTTCATGGAAATCACTCCTGTTTATTGTAGCTTATACTGCAGTAGCAACAGGGCTTGCACTCTTTATCAAGTCTCAAAGGGAAAGTGATCACGGTTAAGGGAGAAATAATGGATATTTGGCAGAAAATGTATGAAAAGGCTCAAGCCTTGTATCAGCCACAGGAAGTCTCAGACTTTGTCTATGCTAGACACGTTGTGGCTGCCGTTGAGGCTGGAGATGGGCAAATTTTCACGGGCTTTTGTATGGAAGGAACGTGTGGTGTTTTCCATCTATGTGCCGAAAGAGCTGCCCTTTTCAATATGTATCAAGAAACTGGTCAAACTAAGGTCAAGCGTATTATCGCCTTTCGTGACCAGCCACCTCATGGTGGACCATCTGGCATGCCTTGTGGGGCTTGTCGAGAATTTCTAATGGAACTCCATCCTGACAATCGTAACTTGGAGTTTATGGTTGACTACGACACACGTCAAACCATTACTTTGGGCGAATTATTGCCACTATGGTGGGGCGAAGAACGGACTCAACAGTTTGAAGAGAAGTTAGAAGATAAGTCTTAAGGTTTATAAAATCAATAATCCTCGCATTCTAAATGTGAGGGTTATTGTTTTGAAATTAATTTCAGAAAATTCGAAATTTACCTTGAAATTCAAAATGAAAGTGCTATACTATTCTGTGAAAATAGAAAGAAGGTTTCATTATGGAGTCACTTGTATCTTTTAGTAAATGGCTCAGCAAATGGTTTACTGTAGCTGTTATCCTCTGGGCGACCTTTAACTATGCCCTTCCCGTAACTAGTAGTTGGGTTATTCCCAATACGGCTTATCTGCTTGGTTTGATTCTCTTTGGTATGGGACTTACCTTAACCACTGAAGATTTTAAACGTATTGCTAAGCGTCCAATTCCAGTTGTTCTTGGGACTGTTGCCCATTATGTCATCATGCCTGGTTTGGCTTGGTTACTTTGTATGATTTTCCATCTGAAAGGTGCGACAGCAGCAGGGGTTATCCTTGTTGGGTCTTGTCCAAGTGGGACTTCATCTAGTGTCATGGCCTTCCTTTCAGGTGGGGATGTTGCCTTGGATGTCTCTATTGAAACCCTCTCAACTCTCTTGGCCCCACTCATGATTCCAACCCTCTTGTCATTCTTGGCTGGTCAGTACGTGAGTGTCCCTGCCCAAAGCCTCTTCCTTAGTACCTTGCGTATCGTGGTTGTCCCTATCATCTTGGGTGTACTCATTCACTCAATCTTTGGTAAGAAAATTGATGCCATCATCAAGATTATGCCTTTGATTTCTCAAGCTGCCATCCTCTTGATTGTTGGAGCAGTGGTTTCTGCCAACCATGCCAATATTTTCACAGCAGCGACAGCCCTTGTCATCCCAGTTGTCATGCTCCACAACCTTTGTGGTTATGCCCTTGGTTTTGGATTTTCAAAAATCCTTGGTTTGGAAGAACCACAACAAAAAGCCATTACCTTCGAAGTGGGGATGCAAGACTCAAGTCTTGGAGCAACCCTTGCCATGAAATATTTCGTGCCACAAGCTGCGATTCCATCGACTATCTTTAGTATTTGGCACAATATCTCAGGTTCCATCCTCTCATCATGGTGGAAGAACCATTCAAAAAATAATTAATAAGATAATGAAAAGCTGACCTTGGGTCGGCTTTTATTTTAATAAAGAATCTTTTTCGAGACTTTCCTTAGGTGATGACGAACGTCAGCGAACGTCAAAGAAGTTCCATGCCTAAGTTTCGAGTCTAAGGTCTCGAAACTTCCGAACCCCTGAAGTTTAAGTTCTTCAGGGGGGGTATCACAGTGAAAAGTCTTAGTTATACTCACTTCGTTCTCAAAGAGAATCATCTGTCATTCTTTGCTGACTTTCTTAGTTCATGGCACATTTGAAATAGTTTACTTACTTCCTGAAAAGGACGTTTTTGACTATGTTATAATGGAAGGACAAAAGCAGTTTAGGAGAATGTTATGGCAACAATTGGTATTGATTTGGGGACGACTAATAGTCTAGCGGTTACCTATCGTGAAGGTGAGGTTGAGCTGATTCCAAATGGTTTTGGCGAATATTTGACGCCTAGCGTGGTTCATGTGTCGGACGATGTCTTGACGGTTGGAAAAATTGCGAAGGAACGCTTAGTGACTGATCCTGAGAATACGGCCCAACTCTTTAAACGTTCAATGGGAACCAATGAAATCTTTTACCTTGATGGGGAAGTTTTCTCGGCAACTGATTTGTCAACTTTGGTGGTTAAACAATTAGTAGCTGATGCGGAGAGTTACTTAGGTGAAAAAGTAGATGAGGTGCTCATTAGTGTGCCGGCTTATTTTAACGAGAAACAACGCTCTGCGACCAAGGCTATCGGACAACGATTGGGCATTAAGGTGGAACGATTGATTAACGAGCCTTCTGCGGCAGCCATTGCTTGTCACAAGATTGGCAAGGACGAGTCTTTCATCGTCTTCGACTTTGGAGGAGGTACGCTTGATGTTTCTGTGGTTGATTGTTTTGATAATGTGATTTCAATTGTTTCTATTGCAGGTGATAATTTCTTGGGTGGCAGCGACTTTGATAAGGCTATCGCTGAAGATTTTTGTCAGTCTCAAGGGATTGATTTGGAGAAGTTAGACACCAAGCAAAAGTCTAGTCTCCTCTTGTCTTCAGAACGTTGCAAGCTCAAGCTACAAAAGGAAAAACTAGCTGCAGTCTCCTTGACCTACGATGACCAATATTACATGAAACAATACACTCAAGCTGAGCTTAAGTCCATTATTCAACCTGTTCTTGATCGTGTTAAGAAAGTCATTGGTAGAGCGGTGAGTGATAGCGGCTACAGGGCTCATGAGCTAGATGCCTTTATCTTGGTCGGTGGGTCTAGCATGATGCCTTTGGTTCAATCCTATATCATGAATCTTCTCAATCTTCCTATTAAGCGTTTGAAGGATATGGATGAGTTGGTTGCGCGTGGTTTGGGGACTTATTTAGCTGTTAAAGAGCGTCAGGAAAAGGTCAAAGATTTGGTAATTACTGATATTTGTCCTTTCTCATTGGGAATCAGTGCCTATGACTCTGACTTTGATAAAAATATCTTTTCAAAGGTTATTAATAAGTTGTCTGTCCTTCCGACCTCAGCCAGCAAATATTATTATGCCAGTCGCGGACAGAAACAATGTCGCTTTATGATTTATCAGGGAGAATCGCTCGATCCTGAGGCAAATCTCTTTTTGGATGAGTTTATTATCGATGTTCCTGGGACTGCGACTAAGACAGAGTTTTTTGAGACTACCTTTACTTACGATATTAATTCCATGCTCTATATAGAGGTTAAACTGGGGTCAACAGGTGAGACTAAAACGTATCGTATTGGTAGTCAAAGTAAAATCGAAGAGGTTGACAAGAGTGAGCATCTGGAGAATATCAAGCTTGTCTCTAATCAATTGTCCTTTGAGGCCGACTTTAAAACGCAGACTGAGCGGGCCTATCGTTTAATTATGGAAATGCCTTATAAGATGCAATTACATTTTTTGTGGCAAATGGAAGATTTTGAAAAAGGCTATCAATTGGCTATTAACAATATCAAGAAGCGAAAAGAAATCGTGAAACGCTATCAAGCTTATCTTGATAGCATTGAAAATATCATGTCACTAGATGATTTGGATATTTTCCGTCAAGAAAAAGACGACCACGGGGAGAATGGCGAGCCCTTTGATAGGTCTGATGACCCTAATTTCTGGAGATAGGAGGTGACGCATGAATTTTTGGTCCATTTTAGGCATTCAACCAACCAATAATCTTAAGGACATCAAGAGAGCCTACGCCAAACAGAGTAAGGTTTACCACCCTGAGGATGATCCTGAAAATTTCCAACGCCTGCAAAAGGCTTATCAAGAGGCCCTTGCCTGGCAAAAATCGCAATCTGGAAATGAGGATGTGAGTGCTGTCATAGGCCATAAACAGGCTGATGGCAGCGTTGTTGGGATGGTGTCTGCCTCCCAGCTAGACGCTTCCTTTAAACAAGCTGCAGATGCTAGCAAGTCTGGTCAAGGGCAAGAAAGCATTGATGAACTTGAGCTTACAGATTATGCGACTGGAAAAGTCGACGATGAGCAAGTGACTGAATATGAGGTCCAGCAGGTGGATGCTGAAGAAGAGCAGAAGCAACTGGATGAGCTAACTTCATCAGATACTTATGAAACGTTCAATCATAGTGAGCCTTATTCAAGGACTCGCGAGGATTCTGTTCTTAGAGAAGATTTAGCTATCGAAAAGCAGGATAGTTTTCTTCAGACTGTTGAGCTATATTTCCTATATAATACTCTGACTATTTCTAAACTCAAAGATTATATGAGTGAGTGTGCTGCTTTGGGCTGGTTGGAGGATCAGGATTTTGCCTACCGTTTTACCAAGACTATTGGCACCATACTTGAAAGAGGTGGTCTAAGTTATGAGACCTTGGAAGGAATTGAAAGTCTAGCCAAGGATTATGATTTTGCATTGTTGGAAGACTACCTTTGTGACCTCTTGGATATGAGACACAAAAAGACCGCTTGGCAAGGACCTCCTCTTCGTCCAATGACAGAAGTGACAGAGCAGACACGGACAGGTGGAGGGGTGATTGTCTTATCCTTTCTAGTAATGGTATGTGGTATTTTTTTCCTAGCCAATGGCTTTTTCACACGAGCAATGGTCCAGTCACAGCCTAAGAAGATTCAAGTTATTTCGGGGCTTTCAGGAAATGAGTTGGTTACACAGGGAACGGTAGATAAGGCAGCTTCAGCCATATCTGATTTGGCTAAAAAATCAGATAAGCCTATTTCTGATACCAAGAAAGTGGTCTATGACCAAGCTAGTTCAACCTTTGTGATTGAGGATAGCTCGACAGGACAGCGTCAAGAACTACCAGGTGTGACAGAGGTTTATGTCCTGCCAGTTTATGAAAATGGTCAAGAAGACAAGGGGATAGCCACAAGTAACGACGGTAGCAATTGGGAACTCAGAGATACTGATGGCCAAGTTCGTGGTCCAATTACTTTATCAGTTGCCATGTCATCAGATATTGCTATCAAGAGTGAAAATGGTAGCTACACTACGGTAGAAAAGGAGTAGAGACATGAAGGATTTTATTTTGAGAAATATTGAAAGAGTCTTCTCTCTCCTCCTTACAGGTATTTTTCTAGCCCTGCTGTATTTTGGAAATGAGAAAGGTTTGCATCTCTGGTTTGACAGTGGACGTGAGAGTGGTAGTCTGGGCTTGGTGACAGGAATATTTATCTTTTTTGTACTTGCTCTTTCTGCTGGCATTTGGGTACTAACGGATAAATTTCTTCTCTTTATTTTAACCAAGATGGGCTATTATAGCGAAGACTGGTCTAAGGTTGTAGGTGTCATCATTGGAAAGAGAATTGCTAAGGCACCAAGAACGAGTACCAATCATTTCCTAGTCGTTAAAGTTGGTGAGGCAAAACGTAACTTCTTCGTTAGTCGAGATGACTTCTATACCCTTGAAAAAGGTGATTGCCTTTGGCTACGGAAAGTCAGAGTGCATTATAAAGGACGTGTCGTTCGCACTTATTACGAACTTGATGAGAGATATTAGACTATAGAGAGCTGACCTTGGGTCGGCTTTTTTACGTCACATGACAAATGTCATGTCATGTCATGACATCTGGTGCTAAAAAGAGAATGACCAAAAAGATATACTTTAGTCATAACTTAGAAATAATAAAAAACGAAAGAGGTCATCTCATGAAAATCAAAACATCTTACCTTATCTACGCTGTAATCGGAACTGTCTTTGCTGGACTTAGCATGTTTACTGATATCTTTGAAAAAGGGAACTTTGAAGCTATCTTCTCAAATTTGGGCATGATTATTGGCTTGTCTATCTCAGCTTACATTCTTATCACTATGGCTAAAAGTTTTATCGATCTTGTCATTAATGAATTGAAAAACTAGGAGGCCCAGTATGAAACTATTGAAAATACTAAGCATTATGCTCCTAGCGGTAATTTGGACCATCCTCTTTGCCTATGTCCTACTTCATGGCAGTAGTGATATTCTCTACAGTGTCATGGGGGTATCTGTTGCAGCTTGTTATGTCTTTTTAGCCTTCTATCAAAAGAAAGGAAATCACACACATGAGTGAAGCAATCCTTCAAGTCACAAATCTTGTAAAAAAAAATCAAAGGAAAAACAATTTTAGACCATATTAGCTTTGAGGTGGGACAAGGAGACTGTCTTGCCTTAATCGGGCCCAACGGTGCTGGTAAAACGACCTTAATGTCCTGCATTCTTGGTGATAAGAAAGCCAGTAGCGGTCAAGTTTTTATCAAGGGCAAAAAGGGAAAAGCGCAAGATCAAATTGCTGTTCTCCTTCAAGAAAATACCATTCCCTCACAATTAAGAGTAAAGGAACTGATTGCTTTTTTCCAAGATATTTCTGAAAATGGCTTATCTAAAGAAGAGATACAAGCACTCTTACAATTCAAAGACGACCAGTATCAGCAGTTCGCGGATAAACTCTCAGGGGGACAAAAACGTCTTCTTGCTTTTGTCCTCTGTCTTATTGGCAAGCCTGATATTCTGTTTTTAGATGAACCTACAGCAGGGATGGACACTACGACACGCCAACGCTTTTGGGAAATCATCAATGATCTGAAAAAGTCAGGTGTGACCATTCTCTATTCGTCCCACTATATCGAAGAAGTCGAGCACACAGCTGACCGCATTTTGGTTCTTCATCAGGGAAAACTCATCAGGGATACTACGCCACATGCTATGCGTAGCGAAGAAAAGGAAAAGCAAGTCACCTTAGCAAGTCGCTTTGCGTCAAGTCTTGACAAACTGGCAGCCATTTATGATGTGACTGAAAAACGTGATGTAGTAACCTTTATGACTAAAGATATTGAAAGTATTTGGAGTAGTTTGCAAGCTCTAGGCTGTCGCATTTCTGACATTGAAATTCAAAACAAGACACTTTTAGATAGCCTATTTGATAGCACAAGGGAGGACAAGTCATGAAAGCACTACTTAAAATCGAATGGATAAAAACATGGCGCAGTTGGCCAGTCTTCATCATGTCCATCGGAATGCCCGTCGGATTCTTCCTCTTGTATTCAGGTATGGAAATGAGTCCTGACCCTGAATCACAAAAAGCCTTTATCTTGTCCTATATGTTGACCATGACTGGGTTTTCCATGTCTAGCTTTGGTTTCTTTACCTTCCCCTACATGCTTAGAGAGGACCAAACCGAGCACTGGCTAACCTACATCGAACATTCAAAAATCAGTATTCAGGCCTATTACCTGTCAAAAATCTTCCGAGTTCTTATGAACTTTATGGTTGCTATCATCGTAACTTTCTGTGTGGGAGCTTTTGTGCGTGATGTTAAGATGCCATTATCACATTGGCTCGGTTCAGGTGCTCTTTTACTCTTGTCAAGTCTAGTTTTCCTCTCCTTTGGCTTACTCCTAGCCCAAATTAAGTCCCAACAAATCATGGCTATCGTCGGAAATATCGTCTTTCTTGGACTTGCTATTATCGGTGGCTCTTGGATGCCAGTAACCATGTTTCCAAAATGGGTTCAGCACATTTCTGAGTGGACACCCATCTATCATATCAATCAATTGGTAGTCAATTTTGCGAAAAAAGGGGAATTTTCATGGAAATCTCTCATTTTTATCTTGGTCTATGCTACAATAGCTACAGGCTTAGCCCTTTTTATCAAATCGTACAGAGAAAGTGACCATGTTTAGAACATACCAGAAAAATGATTTCGCTTATTTTGTTAGTCTGATTTTCCTAGTCTTCCCAGTATTGGGAGTTTTTGGTGGCTATTTTCCAGTTTGGACCTTAGTTTTGACAGGATTGTTTACCATCGCTTATCTCCTTATGGTGTATTTGAAACAAGCCTATAGCAAGTGGATTCCCTTTCTGTGGTTTTACACTTTAGCTTACATTATCTTTATGTCCATGACCTTCCAGGGGGGCATGATGTGGTTTGTTTTTTTCAATGTCAATCTTCTCGTTTGGCGCTTTGAGGATAGCATATCATCTTATCGATTCTTTTCCTTTCTAGTGACCCTCTTGATTTTGACGTCATCATCCTTCCTATTGACAGACGATTTGAGTACCCACCTCATGTCTATGGCTATTACCTTATTTTCTTTGGGAATGTACTATTTTCAAAACCGTATACGTCAGGAGAGAAAGATGGAAGAGGCCCTTGCGGAGCAGAATCGGACCATTAATATCCTGTCAGCTGAAAATGAGCGCAATCGTATCGGTCGTGATTTGCACGATACCTTAGGACATACCTTTGCCATGATGAGTCTTAAAACCGAGTTGGCTCTGAAACAGATGGACAAGGAGCAGTATGAAGCTGCTAGAAAGAATCTGGAAGAATTGAACCAGATTAGCCGAGACTCCATGTACGAGGTGCGTGAGATTGTCAATAAGCTCAAATACCGAACGGTGGCAGAGGAGTTACTGGAACTCGAGCGACTCTTTGACCTATCAGATATCGTCTTGACCGTGGATAGTAGCCTTGACTTAGACATCCTGTCACCTGTTAGCCAGTCGACCTTGTCCATGGTGCTTCGTGAACTGGCCAATAATGTCATCAAACATAGCCAGGCTGATAGCTGTCAGATTCGTCTAAGACGTGATCGTGGTATTGTCCTTGAGTTTGAGGATGATGGTTGTGGCTTTGAGGAAGTCACTGGACAAGAACTACACAGTATCAGAGAGCGCCTGAGTTTGGTAGATGGAGACTTGGAAATTGTGTCTCAATCGCATCCAACAATCATTCGTGTGCATTTGAAAGAGGGAGGAAAAGCATGAAATTATTAGTTGCCGAAGACCAGTCAATGTTGAGGGATGCCCTCTGCCAACTCCTCATGCTGGAGGACGATGTTGAAGAGGTCCATGCGGCCAGTGATGGCCAAGAAGCCATTGCCCTCTTGGAAAAAGAAGAGGTCGACGTAGCCATTTTAGACATTGAAATGCCAATCAAGACAGGACTTGATGTCCTGGAGTGGATTCGTGCCAATCAAAGTGAAACGAAGGTTGTTATTGTGACCACCTTCAAACGAAAAGGCTATTTTAAACGAGCCCTTGCAGCCCAGGTGGATGCCTACGTGCTCAAAGAACGTTCCATCAGTGACCTCATGGCGACCATCCATACCGTCCTAGCAGGACAAAAGGAGTACTCGCCAGAGCTAGTTGAAGGTGTTGCCTTTGACAATAATCCACTCAGCCAACGCGAACAAGAAGTCTTGGCCATGGTGGCTCAAGGTTCAACCAACCAAGAAATCGCAGAAAGTCTCTTTCTCTCAAACGGAACCGTCCGAAATTACATGACAGCTATCCTGACCAAACTTGATGCAGGCAACCGAACAGAAGCCGTCCGCATTGCCAAAGAAAAAGACTGGTTGGGATGAGGAGAAGTTTATAAAAGAAATTTTATTAATTAAAGGTCACCATATGGTGGCTTTTTTCATGCCGTCACGATATAGAAAGTATTTTGCATTTTTTCCAATATTTTGCTTTATAATAGTGCTATAATTGTAGATGATAATTTTGTCAATTCTAATAACAACGTTTGGAAGAAAAGGAGATATCAAATGGTAGTTTCTGAAAAACGAATTGAAGACTTAAAAGGGTTAAAATTTAATGTTCCTTCATATCAAAGGGGATATCGCTGGACTGAACATGAGGTTACAACTCTTTTAGAAGACCTCTATACACATAGTAAACAAAACAGAGATTATAAGTACTGTTTGCAGCCCTTGATTGTTAAGAAAGTTTCAGATAATACTTATGATGTCGTTGATGGTCAACAGAGGCTAACAACAATCTTTATTTTTTTGAAATTTATGTCTGCTGAATTTAGTAGTGGTCGTAGAAGAAGTAATCAATATGATTACTTTGAGTTGGTTTATGAAACAAGAGAACAGAGTGCTAAGTATTTAAAAGAATTAAACTTTGATACTTATCAAAAAATCGAAGATTATGATATTGACGCAGATCATATCAGTAAAGCTTTTGCTGCTATCGATAAATGGGTGGAACGAGAAGATATTAATTCGGATAATGCTCTACACGATATTTATCAAGTCTTAACAGAGGCTGTTTTCTTTATTTGGTATGAAATTGATGAGACAGAAGACCCTATAAAACTATTTACTAAAGTTAACTTAGGTAAGATTCCTTTGACTAATGCTGAGCTCATTAAGGCTCTATTGTTAGATCAAACTAATTATGAATCTGAAAATGATAGTGAAAGGATACAAAGGGGGATAGATTGGGATAATATTGAACATCGACTTCAAGAGGAATCATTTTGGAAGTTTCTTACAAATAGTGAGAATTATGTCACTAGGATAGATCTTTTGTTTAACCTACTTGAACATGGTACTTTAGAAATACCCCAAAATGATATTTACTCAACTTTCTACTCAATCTACGCAAAATATCAAAATGCCGAAAATAAATCGATTTTTATAAGTGACTACTGGAATAATGTCGACTTATTATTTGAAGAATTAACTAACTGGTACACGGACTTAAATAGATATCATCTAATTGGTTATCTCTTATCGGTTGACGATAAGAAGATCGAAAAAGTCCGTGAAGCTACAAGAGAGAAGAAAAAGTCAGAAGCTTTTTCTAAATTAAAAGACCTTGCTTATAAAACTCTTCCGAGTGATATAGCATCTATAGAAGAACTTTCCTATGGCAATAAAAATAAAGAAATCAGATCTTTTCTTTTACTGTTTAATCTCGTTACTTTGATTAATAAGAGTGAAAAACAATATCGATTTCCTTTTGATATTTATAAGAAAGAGAAATGGGATATCGAGCATATTCATGCTACGGCCGATGAGACTGCTGAAGCTGATGATAGTCTAGCTAATTTAACCTTGCTAGACTCTAATACGAATCGCTCTTATGGAAATAGCCCATTTGACCAAAAGCGTAGAATTATCATTGAGGTTGATGCGGAAGGAAAATTTGTACCTGTTTGTACGCGCAATGTGTTCTTGAAAGTCTACAGCAATGAGGTAGATGGATTTGACGACTGGACTGATAAGGATAAAGACGGTTATATTCAAGCGATAAAACAGGAATTCAACCAATTTTTTGGAGATGATGAGGAGTAGTCATGCAAGAGATTAACGCAAAATATAACTTAAAATCATTGTTAGAAAATTATCGAGTCGTAATTCCGTTGATTCAGAGAGACTATGCACAAGGTAGAAAGGATAAAAGAACCACCGAAGTTCGAAAAGTATTACTCCAAGATATTAATACTGCCTTACTTGACAAAAATGTCGAACCACTCGATTTGAATTTTATTTATGGAAAATCAACTAATGGGAAGTTTATTCCATTAGATGGGCAACAACGTCTGACAACTTTATTCTTGGTTTATCTTTTTGCTTATAGAGATAATGATGAGTGTGACTTTTTGGGTAATTTCTCTTATAAAACTAGAAATTCTTCGACAAAATTTTTCGAGAGTCTAGTTGAGAATAGAAGAATTATTTTTACAAAAACAAAAAGTCCTTCCGAAATCATAAAAGATGAGCCGTGGTTTGCAGATTCATGGCAGTTAGATCCAACTGTACAAGGTGCTTTGAAAACACTAGATGATATTTCTGATTCTTTTGATTATGAGTTTGATTATGTTTCAGTTTTATCAGATGCTAATAACCAAAAACTTGTGTTCAATTTCCTCGATATAGATAAACTTGGTTCAGAAGATGAGCTCTATATCAAACTGAATTCTAGGGGGCGCCCGTTAACTGACTTTGAAAATTTCAAAGCAAGATTTATTGATAGAATAAAGAAAATAGATGGTCGTTTAGAAAGGGAATTTTCTCAAAATATTGATACGAAGTGGACTGATGTTATTTGGAATATTGATAAAAATGCCTTTGACACCAACTTTTTAAATTTATTTGAAATTGTACTTATCAATAATTTAGATAGCCTTGATTATTCTAAACGTGATAATTGGACTCTTGAAATCGACTTTGAAACTGTAGAAATTAGTCATGTAAAAATAATTATATCTGTTCTTGATTTCCTCTCTCAGAATAAAGTGACTGATGTTTCATCTATTTTAGAACGTTCAATAGTCAATAAATATCTGAAGGATAGGGTTTATTTTCATGTTATTTCAACATTCCTTGAACAGCACGGTGCTACATTAGATACTAGCTATAAAAACTGGTACCGTATCTTTAGGAACTTGATTAATAACTCAGTTATAGATTCTCAAGATTCATATGAACGGGCAATCAAGGGGATTAATGAACAAATCGAACATACTTCAGACCTGCTAGAATATCTAGCCGAGGGAAATAGAATTAATGGTTTCAGTATTGACCAAGTTGACGAAGAGATTGAAAAAGCTAAATTGATAACAGCGGATGATTCCTATAGAGAGATTATTGAAGTTGCTGAAAATCATCGCTATTTTGATGGTCAGATTCGAAGTTGCTTTTACTTCAAAGAGAATGATTTACCAAGCAGAAGGATTGATATTATTTCAACTTATTGGAATAAAATAGCAAAAATGTTTAGTGAAACAAAGCCTAAAGAAGGCCTATTAATGCGGGCAGCTTTGCTGGCTCTAGGAGACTATACAATGACTATACATAATAATTATAAAACGCTGTGTCAGGACAGTCCAAATGGGAATTCTGGGTCTGCACCAAGCCTCAAAAGTTTATTTTCATCTCGAAATGAGTATGTCAAAAAACTACTTGATGAACTTGATATTACCAAGCCACTAGAGGTTGAATATCGTCGTATTATTCAAGACAATATAAGTCATCTCCCCCCTCAGGAATGGCGTTATGCTTTCATTTCTTATTATGAAACCATGTTTAGTAAAATGGAATCTTCACAATATAGAATGAAATCTCCGTTCTGGCTTAATAGAGCAGAAGAGATGTTGTTAATTCCCAATAAGAGCTCTAGTGCCAGAAATTTTGATATTCATTTGATAGCACTAGAAGAAAAACTAAAGGAATTAGGAATACAATCTTATTATGAAAGAGAAAAAGGTATTGAAAGTACCAATAGGATACTTTATGTAAATGAAGTATATGAAGTCAGATTTCGAGGACATCATTTTAGCCTTAATTTAATAGGTGGCGAAGAAGCAGAGGAAGAACATTTTGATCCTAGGTTATCATTTTTGGAAATAGCACAATTATTGAAAAATAAAATACACTATTAATATCAAGAGGGCTAGTGAAATTCACACTGGCCTTTGTGTATTAAATCTCAATTTTTATTGTAAGCTAGTATAAAAAAGACTTGAGATAATTACGAATAGAATGAGGATAATGATATTATATTCTAGAAGTTATAATCAAGCATGAGGTCGATTAATGAAAGAAGAAAATAATTTGCAAGGGAAAACCAGTCGTCTCTTATATTTTATGTCTGAATTGGAAAAGGGGAATAAGGTTAATAAAACTGAGTACCTTAAACGTTTTAATATCGCCGAGCGAACCTTTAAAGATGATTTAAGGGAATTAAAGGAAAATCTAAAAATACTTAGAGATGACATGAAAATAAAGTATTCTCGACTTGCAGGAACCTATGAGGCAGAATATAACCATGGTTATGGTAACTTAAAGTACAACCAGGCTGTCATCTTGTCTAAGATTCTTTTAGAAAGTAGAGCACTACGTGTTGAGGAAGTTAGAGAAATCATTGATACCTTTGTAGAGAGAGCTGTTGATGATAGGGAACGTCAGCGTATTAGAAACTTTACGGAACGGGAACTAGAGGAGTATAAGGAATTATCGATTTACAGGGACAATAAGAGTAAATCAATCTTGCCTCATCTATCCGCTATTTTTGATGCTATTGAGAATCAGAAGCCTCTTTCTTTTAAGTATACGAAATACCAAGGTAAGGATGCCGATTATGATGTGTTACCGGTCTCGATTATGTTTAATGACCATTATTTTTATTGTATGGCATATAAAGTTGAAGAAAAGGATGGAAGATTAAAAATAGATACAAGGAGTCTGCGTAATTTTCGACTGGATCGTTTTAAAACTGTTCATCGTTCGAAGCATAATACAGAATTAATATTAAGTTCTGAGGAATTAACTCAAATTTTGTCAGATAGTGATGTTCGTTATCATACTTTCTTGATGTTTTCAGATACGGAAAAATTTCGGATTAGATTCAGATATGTTGGTCAGTTTTGGGAAGTACTTGAAGATGATATCCCTGCACTTAAAGTTATTGAGAAAGATACAAGGAGTACAGTTCCTAGGGTAATATATGAAATTGAAACCTATGGCAGAGATAGTTTTCAACGTTATATTGATCGATTTAATGGGGTGTTTACTATACTTGAACTAGAAAAAATAAATAAGTAAAATTGACACTTTTTTTTAAATAGCATTTCGCAAAAAAACAGAAGTACGTTTTATACGTACTTTTTTTTTTTATATTGTTTGAAAGTATAAAACAGATGGACAATGATATGTTTAAGGTACTTGTATTGTGTATTTCTGGTGGTAAAATATAGTTGTAAATAAATAATGCAAAACAAAAGTACAGCATTTATTACCAAAAGGAGGAAAGCAACATGTCTAAAATTAGAAAGATTATTTATAGAAACAAAATGAAACTAATGGAGAACAGACACTCAACAAAAGGTATTTACTGTCATGGAGCTAAAAAAAATAAAATAGTTTATGAGACTAATGCCAAAGCGCTTCGTGCGGTCATGTTGTGTGAGGATCAAACCATTCGTACTTATTATTGTCATTATTGTGCAGGATTTCATACAACCTCAAGACCTGAACATGATGAATTAGATGATTTGTATTTGTTTGCGAAAGCATATGTTTGCTAATGGTTAACACTGATAATGAACATAGACAGGGAAAACACATCTTTTTAGTGTGAAGTGTTGAAATACATTCAATAGTTGAGAACTAAGAAAATTTATTTTATAGGGAGAGTAATTATCATGAATCTTGTTGTATTATTTGCTATATTTTCAGTATTAAACTATTTGGTCGCAGGAATCTTTCTTTATATGAAATTAAGAGAAAATCGACGGCTTAAAGAGTCTGAAAAAGAAATCGAAAAGTTAAAAGCTCGAAGAAAGATATACATGGCCATTCTGGAGGATGACGAAGATGCATTGTTAGACATTATGAAGAATGACAAAGAGTTATTGTTAGATGTGATAAATGAATTTTATTAATTTTTCGATTTTTAGATGAAGACGTTCATCTTTTCCATAGCTTGGTAGTAAAGCTAAGTATTAAAACTTACAACTACTTGAAGCAATTGTGCAAAGGAATTTTTACCATGGTGTAAAGTTATGATTTATACTTACAGCACTCAAAAAAGGAATTATTTCCAATACATTTTAGAGTTTCTATCTTTAAGTCACCCTATGGTGGCTTTTTTGTGGCTTATAATCTATCTAAACATTCACAAGCAAGCAAAGTCCAGACATGGTAGAATGGAGTGAGTCGTGCTTATTCCAGTGAGCAAAATACAAAGACTAATGTGGGAGAATCAAATGGGAAAAATCATCTTTGAGGAGGAAAATCATGTCTAAGTTGCAGATTCTATTTTGGGCTTGGTCCATAGGCTTCGTCGTTTTGTCATTTACAATATTTCTTTTTCGCTATTTGTATCTCAAAGAACTTAATCGTAAAAAGAGGTCTACAGAGAGCATAAAAGGTAGCGTAGTTGGCTATAGATACTATACTGATGCCATTGCTCCGATTGTAGAGTATGTCGTCAATGGTAAAGCTTTTAGAAGAAGTCTGGAGTATGAGTGGGTCACGACAGTTTCACTTCCTTGGAAGAGTTCCAAAGCCACCTCTAATCCAGACTTGTTGGCTAAAAGACTTGTTCTATACACCAATTCATCAGTGCCATATACCGCCAAGGATTTTTTTCCTTTGGGATCACCCCTGACAGTTTGGTACAATCCAAATAATCCCAAAGAATCCTATGTCGAACGTTTTTGTGGAGCTGTGAAAGTTTATAAATTGACTTATTGGCTATTGGTTTTGACGCTTGTTATCATCACGATTATTTGTTTGACTATGGCAATCCGATAAATGCTTTATATCATACATTCTGAGTCTGTCTTTTTAGACAGATTTTTTTGTTTTTTCAAGTATCAAAACTATTTTCTCTTTTGCGAGAATAACACTTGGTTTCCTTTTTTAACTGCTTTATAATAGAGTAATACTGAGGCCTTCTGCTGTGATAAAGAAAGCAGATTTTAGGAGATGAGAAATTGGCTTTTTGTGTTTAAAGGACACGGTTTGTTGATTTTTTACTGTAGGAGATAGATATGGCAATGATAGAAGTGGAACATCTTCAGAAAAATTTTGTGAAGACAGTCAAGGAACCGGGGTTGAAGGGATCTTTGCGTTCCTTTATTCATCCTGAAAAGCAGACCTTTGAAGCGGTCAAGGATTTGACCTTTGAGGTGCCCAAGGGACAGATTCTAGGTTTTATCGGGGCAAATGGTGCTGGGAAGTCGACTACCATTAAAATGCTGACAGGAATTTTAAAACCGACATCTGGTTTTTGTCGGATTAATGGCAAGATTCCACAGGATAATCGCCAGGATTATGTCAAGGATATTGGAGTCGTTTTCGGACAACGCACCCAGCTATGGTGGGATTTGGCCCTGCAAGAGACCTACACGGTTTTGAAAGAGATCTATGATGTACCGGACTCGCTTTTCCATAAGCGCATGGACTTTTTGAATGAAGTTTTGGATTTGAAGGACTTTATCAAGGATCCTGTGCGGACTCTTTCACTAGGTCAACGGATGCGGGCGGACATTGCGGCTTCCTTACTTCACAATCCCAAGGTTCTCTTTTTAGATGAGCCGACTATTGGTTTGGATGTGTCGGTCAAGGATAACATTCGTCGGGCTATCACTCAGATCAATCAGGAGGAAGAGACCACTATTCTCTTGACCACTCACGACCTGAGTGATATTGAGCAACTCTGTGATCGGATTCTTATGATTGATAAGGGGCAAGAGATTTTTGATGGAACGGTGAGCCAGCTCAAGGAAACCTTTGGCAAGATGAAGACTCTCTCCTTCGATCTGATACCAGGTCAAAGTCATTTAGTCTCTCATTATGAAGGCTTGCCTGATATGACCATTGATAGGCAAGGAAATAGCCTGACTATTGAATTCGATAGTTCTCGCTACCAGTCAGCTGATATTATCAAGCAAACTCTGTCTGATTTTGAAGTCCGTGATTTGAAGATGGTGGATACGGATATTGAGGATATTATCCGTCGCTTCTACCGAAAGGAGCTCTAAGATGGTCAAATTGTGGAGACGGTACAAACCCTTTATCAATGCAGGGATTCAGGAGTTGATTACCTATCGTGTCAACTTTATTCTCTATCGGATTGGAGATGTCATGGGGGCTTTTGTGGCCTTTTATCTCTGGAAGGCAGTCTTTGATTCGTCACAGGAGCCTTTGATTCAGGGCTTCAGCATGGCAGACATCACCCTCTACATCATCATGAGTTTTGTGACCAATCTTTTGACCAGATCTGATAGCTCCTTTATGATTGGGGAAGAGGTCAAGGATGGTTCCATTATCATGCGTTTGTTGCGACCAGTGCATTTTGCGGCCTCTTATCTCTTTACCGAACTTGGTTCCAAGTGGTTGATTTTTATCACTGTTGGACTGCCATTTTTAAGTGTCATAGTTATGATGAAAATCCTGTCTGGAAAAGGCATTGTAGAAGTGCTGGGATTGTTGGTTATATATCTCATTAGCTTAACGCTCGCCTATCTGATTAACTTTTTCTTTAATATCTGCTTTGGATTTTCAGCCTTTGTGTTTAAAAATCTTTGGGGTTCCAATCTACTCAAGACTTCAATAGTGGCTTTTATGTCTGGAAGTTTGATTCCCTTGGCTTTCTTTCCAAAGGTGGTTTCAGCTATTCTCTCCTTCTTGCCTTTTTCATCCTTGATTTATACTCCGGTTATGATCATTGTTGGGAAATACGATGCCAGTCAGATTCTTCAAGCGCTTTTGCTCCAGTTCTTCTGGCTTATAGTGATGGTGGGCTTGTCTCAGTTGATTTGGAAACGAGTCCAGTCATTTATCACTATTCAAGGAGGTTAGTATGAAAAAATTTCAACGCATGCATCTGATTTTCATCAGACAATACATCAAGCAAATCATGGAATACAAGGTGGATTTTGTAGTAGGTGTCTTGGGAGTTTTTCTGACTCAAGGGCTGAACCTCTTGTTTCTCAATGTTATCTTTCAACACATCCCATCCCTAGAAGGTTGGACCTTTCAAGAAATTGCCTTTATCTATGGATTTTCCTTGATTCCCAAGGGCTTGGACCATCTCTTTTTTGACAACCTCTGGGCTTTAGGTCAACGACTAGTTCGAAAAGGGGAGTTTGACAAGTATCTGACTCGTCCTATCAATCCTCTCTTTCATATCCTCGTTGAGACCTTTCAGATTGATGCCTTGGGCGAACTTTTGGTCGGTTGCATTCTATTGGGAACAACAGTGTCAAGCATTGCTTGGACGCTTCCCAAATTCCTACTTTTTCTAGTTTGTATTCCTTTTGCGACCTTGATTTATACTTCCTTGAAAATTGCGACAGCCAGCATCGCATTTTGGACCAAGCAGTCAGGCGCCATGATTTACATTTTCTATATGTTCAACGATTTTGCCAAATATCCTATTTCTATTTACAATTCGCTCCTTCGTTGGTTGATCAGTTTTATCGTGCCTTTCGCCTTTACGGCTTATTATCCAGCTAACTATTTCTTGCAGGGTAAGAATGGGCTCTTTAACATCGGTGGTTTGATTCTGATTTCCCTTGTCTTCTTTTTCATTTCCCTCAAACTCTGGGATAGGGGTTTGGATGCCTACGAAAGTGCTGGCTCGTAAGGGGGAAAGTAAAACTAAAATCAAGAAAGGAACTTATGATGTTTACAATTGAAGAAGTCAAGGATGAAGATCAAAAAATGGCAGTTGTCGCTGAGGTTTTAAAGGATTTGCCAGAATGGTTTGGGATACCAGAAAGCACGCAAGCCTACATCGAAGGAGCCAAGGACTTGCAAGTTTGGGCCGCCTTTCAGGAGAGTGATTTGCTTGGCTTTGTGAGCTTGTCCTATTCTAGTGAAGAGTGTGGAGAGATTGATTGTCTCGGCGTAAAAAAAGCTTATCAAGGTAGAGGAATTGGGAGTCAATTGCTTGCTACTTTAGAAAGTGAAGCACGCAAAAACGTTGATTATCTACAAGTGAAAACAGTAGCAGAAGGCTCTAATAAAGATTATGATCGAACAAATGTCTTTTATCGCAGTGTTGGTTTTAAAAGATTAGAGATTTTTCCTCAACTATGGAATCCCCAAAATCCTTGTCAGATTTTGATAAAGAAAATCGTTTAAAACTTGCTAACAAAAAATTGAGAGTGCTATACTATAAAAGTGTTAGCCAATTTAGCTCAGTTGGTAGAGAAGGCACTCGTATCGCCTAGGTCAGGAGATTTTGATGTTGTCATAAAGGATGCTAGAGAAACAATCAGTCAGACAGAACTACCGTAGAAATATAAGAACTTTTTTGAAAGTTATCTTATTCGTTCGATCGTGCTGACGGATCCTAATTTCTCCAGAGAAGAGCTAGAAGCTCAGTTAAATGGATTGACCATCACAGACTCTACACTAGCTGAGAAAACTAAAAAGGTCTGTCTAGATCTTTATGATTTAACCAATCGAATAGAGATTAATTGGAAGTGCCTGAAAAAACTGTACTGATTCCTAAAAGTTAGATTTTTTCTGTCTAACTTTAGGGCTATCGTTCTTATATCTTATTTTAGGTAGTTTTTTACTATTATTTCTAAGTTTTGTGATGTGGTACTTATTTATTATTTTGGCATTATCAGGGCAATTTAAGAAAACCAAATATTTGAAAATCTTGGAGAAGGAAGAGAAACCCTACTAAGCTATTTTTATTGAAGTATTCACCCCTTTGGGTGTTTTCTTTTTCAGCTTATCGGTGAACTTGCGAATGCTAAATAATCAGATATAATGAAAAGTAAGTCTATTTCAAAAATGAATATAGGAGATAAATTGATGGATTATAAGAGGATTTGGAAAAAATATACCCTTATTTTACGTATCACTACTGTATTACTTATTATTTTGTTATTTTTCCTTAGATGGCTCTTTTTAGAAAATTCCACTATACAGTTGATCGCTTTAGTAAGCGTCGTTGGTCTAGTCCTTATATTAAAAAATTACTTAAATAGCTTACTTGTAGGGGAAACTCAAAAGATCCTTAAAGGAACGATGGGTTTGGATTTCTGGTATGATTCGATTCAACGGTATGGTAAGTCTCGTCGTAAAAAGAATCAGATCAATGCTAGGATTGCATCTATTACCTATGCTTACATGATTGGCGACTTCCCATCGGTCATCAGCCAAGCAGAGGAATTACAATTTGCAGGTATTAGGAAGCCTTACCTTGATTTTCTATGGTTTATTTCCCTGAAAGCATCCTTACTTTCTGGAAAAATAATCAGCAAAGATGACCTCTTAAAATCACTCCATTATCTAAACTTTAAAGACGAGAAAGCAAAAGAAGTCGAACAGAGGGAATTTCTTGCTATGTACGATATCCTTGTGGAGAGGAAACCAAATGATTTCTTTAATCAAGCAACTGCTCCACAAGCCTTTGAACGACTTGAACTTCAGTATTTTAAAGCCTTAAATGAGCTAATAAAAGGAAATAAGACTCAATCCCAAAACTTGTTTGAAGAGATTGCACAAGAAGATGAGCGCCTGTACTTTGTACGAATGGCAAGACAGTGGTTGGGCAATAAAGGTGAAGGAGTTACCAAAAATTTAGAACAGGGGTTAGAGAAAATCGAGCCTCTAACTGTCGATTTGCCAAGTCTAGAACTTGAGACACCTAAAAAGAACAAGAAAAAATGGTTATGGTTGCTCTTGATTATACCAGCTCTAATGCTTCTGGGGATTATTAATACCACTATTGATGAGGAAAAATCAGATGATGGTATTTACTATCTCATCGTTAAAAATCGATCAACAAAAACAGCTACAATTGATAAAAATTTTTGGATAAAAATAGACGGTGAGCAGATTACTCTAAAGGATGTGGAGGGAGAGCATACCTATCACTATGACTCCCAAAACAATGAATTCACCAAAGATTCGAAGACTTACACTTCTATGTTACATAACGGTAGCCTACTTCTTGTAAGTGATGGTTCAGAGAATGAACAAGCAGAGTATGTCAGCCCTGAAAGTAGTTGGTATTCAGGTTATGAGCAGGGAAAAGTCAAAATAGAGAAATAGCTTAAACCGGAAGGACAGGCAAATAGAAGGCTTGAGTATAGTAATAGAGCGGAGTGACAGATAATAAATGAAAAAATCAATTTTTAAGGCAAGTTTTGAAGAGAGTTTAAATTTATTAGACGATGCTTCGCTTCAGTATATAAAAAAAGACTATTACGAAAAACTTGGAAAAGGCTTAAATAATGGAAAGCCAAGTATTGGTTTTAGAATAAAAAGTATTCTCTACAGTGTTTTGTTTGTTTTTGGAGGGAACTTTCTCCTTGCCTTATTTGCCTCTTCTTTGGATGTTGCAGAGCCTAAGGATTTAACTCTGCCAGTTCATAAGCCGTCCCTGTTGACCCCTGAATTATTCCTTATTTGTTGTTTTATTTGGCTATCACTCGTTCTTATTGGAAAATTTGTGCGAAAACCATTTCTTCGACCATACAGATATCGCTTTCATATCGAGACCTTTTTATTTTGGTTCTGTCTTGAATTCAATCTCTTGGGAATAACTATAGCCCTCCCGACCCTAACCTCATTAGGAATTTGGTTCATTTACATTCTCTTGTTTATCATTGCCCTAATATTTCTCCGTATGGAGAAAAGAAGTTTAAGCTCTTGTTTTTTCGGTGAAGAGGCGAGAAAAACTCTTGTTGATAGAATAGCAGGCCTAATCGCCACCTATGGTTCTGGAGTTCTAGGTCTTGCTGTAATCATCAAAATAATCCTGTCGCATTCGGGAGTAGCAGTTTCACAAAGCTTGACCTTGTTAGGCTTGTTTTTGACATGGCTAATCATAGATATTGGATTTTTGGCGATGGTTATCTTCATGGAGTTTCCTTTCTTTTTAGAAGGTTACTACAAATGGAAATACCCTGAAGAATACCGAGACTGGGAAGGAAAATCACTGGAAGATTGGTATGGCAAGCGGTATGTGAAAAAACACAAGGAGTTGTTGAAAGCTAAAAATGAAGAAAAAATCAATCTTTAGTGCAAATTTTGAAGAGAGTTTAAATCTATTAGATGATAGTGTCTCAGGAAAATTTGCACAGGATAACTATCAGGATGCTTTAAAAAAAAGAAAAATATAGAGGGACCTTGAAGTCGTATATTTGGTTAGTAATCTTGACAATCTTATTTATAATGGGTCCCAATTGGTTGATTGTAGCTTTAAATAATTATTTATTTTATCATGCTAATCCTAAAGATTTAACAGTAGGCTTGTCCGAAATCAATTTTCTTCCATACTCGGTATTTTGGATGGGGCTAGCAATATGGATTTCGTTGATTATATTAGGAAAGCGATTCAACCAACAGTTCATTTTAATCTATAGAGGACAGTTTCATTTTATGGTTTCCTTTATAATATGGCTTCTAATTGAGTTAAATCTTCTACTATTAAATTTACTTTAAGGTCTAGTTGGATATTTGGGAATGGCCGCTTTTGAAGGACTGATTCTTTTTTCAATCATTTACCTGATTCGTGATAAGACTACCTCATTGCTTAAGTTATTATATGGTGGTACTGAAATAGAGAGTCCAACTGATAGATTGTTTAATAGAGTATTTAGATTTATTGTCAAGTATGGTGGAATAGTCGTAGCACTCTGGATAATTTTTCGTACGATATTTTCGGATTCAATAAGAAATGCAGATAGTTTGGTTGGAGGATTAAGCGTTCTATTTTTATTCTTAATGTTCAATATATTGATTGCTGCCTTTGAAATTTACTTCATGTTCCCCTACATGTTACAGGGCTACTACAAATGGAAATATCCAGAAGAATACCGGGACTGGGAAGGCAAGTCAGCAGAAGAATGGTATGGGAAGAAGTATCTGAAGAAGCATAAGGGGATGTTTAAGTGAAAACCTAAACTAGGGAAGTCATTATGATGACCTCCTTTTTTTTATTGCTCCAAATACTGTACAATAGAGTCATTACAGGTGTTTACAATTATGAAACAATCTCAATTTGCGAGCTCAATAGCCAGCAGATTTTCTTCTCAAATATTATTTAGAATATTAAAAATGTTATAATAGGAGATGAGAAAGGGGGAGACGATGATGAAAATTATAGCAATAAACCCTATTCCGTTTAAAAAAAGAATGATTGAATTTCTCTTTGATTATCTTTTCATTCTAGCTTATTTAGTTCTTCTGTTTTTAAGTTCGATGCTTATTTATATCATCTTTTTTAATGGTGTCCCAGAGTTTACAGAAATTCAGTCGCAGTGGCTTGTATTTTTCACCTCTGTTTTGCCAATCACGCTCCTTTTCACATTCTTGGATTATAAAAATGATGGCAGTTTTGGGAAGGTAAAAGCGGGACTTGAACTGGTCTACCAGAAAAAAACAGTGCAGGCTAGCTTGATTAGAAATGTCATCAAATTTTTACCTTGGCAACTCGGTCATATGGGCACGATTCATGGCTTATATAGTGATTTTGATGTGGTATCCATTATCCTTTCTAATTCGGCGACTCTACTTGCAGTTTTGCTACTGGCAATGACGATATTTAGGAAAGATAAGAGGCATCTAGGAGACCTACTAGCCCGTACACAAGTACAGCTAAGAGGTGACTAAGATACAGGTTGCTTACTTGATTCTTAAGGAAACTGTATACGATTAAAGGAAGTCATTATGATGACCTCCTTTTTTTATTGCTCTAAATACTGTACAATAGAATAATTACAGGAGTTTACAATTATGAAACAATCTCAATTTGCGAGGGCGCTTTGGTATGGTATTCTTGGTGCCCTCTTTTTTGCTTTTACTTTTATTTTTAATCGTAGTATGAACCTTTCAGGTGGGTCCTGGATGTGGAGTGCTAGTCTACGTTACTTGTTTAGTTTGCCTATGCTGGCTGTTTTGGTCTGGCGTAAGGGTGAGCTGGCAGGTGTATTGTCTGCCATTAAGAAAGCCCCCTTGACCTGGTTGGTCTGGAGTACGGTTGGTTTTGGGCTTTTTTATGGGCCACTGTCTCTAGCGTCCATTTATGGCGAGTCATGGTTTGTGGCGGCTACTTGGCAGATTACGATTCTAGCTGGTCTGCTCTTGACCCCTCTCTTTGGGCATAAGGTACCTGGTAAGCAACTGCTTATGACATTGGTCATCCTTTTAGGTATTATTCTCATCCAGATTCCTTACTTTGGTAGTGGTCTTGGTAGCGGTGTGGTCCGTGCTAGTCTCTTGATTTTACTGGCTGCTTTTGCCTATCCTTTGGGCAATCGTAAGATGATGGTCCACTGCAAGCAGGATCAGCTTTCAACGACGCAGCGCGTGTTTGGGATGACCTTGATGAGTACGCCTTTTTGGTTGCTTTTGTCAGTTTTTGCTGTAGCAGATGCTGGGCTTCCATCAGGTGGACAGATTTTACAGTCTTTAATTGTGGCTGTCTTTTCTGGGGTTGTCGCAACCTTGCTTTTCTTCGAGGCGACTAATCTAGTTAAGCATAACCATAAGCAACTGGCAGTGGTTGAAGCCACTCAGGCTGGTGAAGTTCTCTTTACCCTCTTGGGTGGTTGCCTCTTCCTCGGAGATAGTCTACCTAGCCTTTTGGGATTCTTTGGGATTGCTATTGTAACCATTGGTATTATTGGAAATAGCCTGCTAACAGGCTCAGATTAAACATAAGTAAGGGACTTTCGAATGGCAAATTCGGAAGTTTTTCATTTATATGAAAAATATTACAGAAAAAGATGGTATTTTTAGATTATAGTGATATAATGATATTAAAAGTAAGCGTTTACCGTTTTAATGTAAATCCTAGAGATATTTCCGGAAACTTTGATAGGCTTATTAATAAAGGCAAATGTATTGACTTTGAATTTTCATGAAAAATGAGTTAACATTTAATGTTACTCTAAAGAAGGAGAAGAGTCATGAATGATACTGTTTGTAAAAATTGGTTTATGCGTAAAAGTGGGAAAGCTTGGGTCTATGGCTGTGCCTTGGTAAGCTTTGCAGGTTTGGCCCTGGCTGGTCCTGTCTATGCGGACCAAGTGGAACAGGCAACTGTGAGCCCAACACCTCAAGAAGTGGTAGCTCAAACTGACCATCAAGTTGCCCCTCAAGCGGAGCTTGCTCCTAGCACGACCAAGGAAGTCCCCCAAGTGGTAGAGCCGAGCCCGTCTCTTGTTTCCGAATCTGCTCAAACAGCTCAAGAGAATCCCACTCAGCCTAGCCCTGACCAGTCAAAAGAAGTACAAACACAGGCTAGCGAGGCTGAGAAAGTGACTAACCAAACGCAAGAAGCCGATTTGAATCAGACCAATCAAGAACAATCTCCAGTTGTAACGAATAGCACCAGTCCTGTTCATGTGACAGCGGAAAAAACGGATTTGCCTAATAATGAAGCGGTTACCAATCTAGAAGGGATGACCGCAGACCAAAATGGTCACTGGGAAATGCAGGCTGACGGTATTCATTCAGAAGCTAAAGACAAGGGAGACTCTTTCCTTTATTCTCAATCCGAGGGCAAGAATTTTATCTATTCAACAGATGTGACCTTCAAGGAAGCTGGTGGTGCTGCTGCCCTCATTTTCCGTGGTAACAATGATAGTAGCGATAAAAATATGTACGGGGTCAACGTAGACTCTGGTAACCATAAGGTTAAGTTTTGGCGTTGGGTCAATAATCATGATATTCAACTTGTAGATGAAAAAGATGTAACACCAACTGCCGATGAAACCTACAATCTTAGAGTAGTTGCGGCTAATCAGTGGCTTTCTTACTATGTCAATGATGTGCTTGTCGCAAGTACAGGCGACGCTGTTCTTCAAAAAAGTGATAAGGGTCAACCTCAAGTCCTTCCAGAAGGTTACTTTGGACTTCTTAATTGGAATGCCAATGTCATTTTCAAAAACACCCGCTATGTTAATCTTGATGATGCCAGTCTTCCTTTGATTGACAATCTTGTTGTGACCTCAAAAACAGGATCTGTTGAAAAACAAGCCCAATTCTTCTCTGAAGAACCACTCCATATCCAATATGTGGGACACAATGCAGAGACAGTAGGCTTTGACATCACTAAGCATAATCCAAATGCTGTTATCAAGGTAGAAGATGCCAAGGGAAATGTTTACACAGATATTTCACAATTGCCAGTGGCTGTAGGTGCCAATTACTTTATTATTGAAAGTAGTATGACTGATTCACTAGGCCGTCCTGTGACCTTGACTTATCGTGTTAATATCCACCGCAGACAGAGTGATGATGTGTATTACAACGAGCTTTATCGTGATCAGTATCATTATTCTGTCAAGGATGGCTGGGCTAATGACCCTAATGGTTTGGTTTTCTACAAGGGACGTTACCATCTCTTCTATCAATTTTACGATGATACCAAATGGGGGCCAATGCACTGGGCCCATGCGACAAGCCGAGACTTGCTACATTGGGATGAAGAGCCGATAGCCTTCTATCCAGATGCGACAGGTCACATGTTCTCAGGCTCTGTCGTGGTTGATAGTACCAATAGTTCAGGCCTCTTCAAATCTCCGGAAGGTGGCCTGGTAGCTATTATCACTTCAAATGGTAATGGGCAACGGATTGAAATTGCCTATAGTGAGGACGAGGGTAGAACTTGGCAAAAATATGACAAGGTAGTTGCCGACTGGTCTCAGGACCCCCTTCAAAACCAAGATTTCCGTGACCCTAAGGTCTTCCGCTGGGATAACCAATGGTTTATGGTCCTTGCAGGTGGTCCACTTCGCATTTATTCTTCACCAGACTTGAAGAACTGGCAAGTGGAAACAACCTACAAGGATTTGCATACGGAATGTCCTGACCTTTATCCGATTGTAGCCAATGATGGCGCACTCAAGTGGGTCCTCTCACGTGGCGGTCGTTCTTACAAGGTTGGTGATTTTAAACAAGTGGATGGCAAGTGGGCCTTTGTAGCTGATGATGTTTACCAAGACCATGACGAAACCATGAATTTTGGTAAGGATTCCTATGCTGCTATGACTTATTATGTTCATGATTTTGGAACAGCTGACCATCCAAACATCCCACAATTGACTGAAATTAACTGGATGAACACTTGGGAAGATTATTGCAATCTGGTTGCAGATACTGTAGGTCAAAAATTTAATGGTACCTTTAACCTTAACCTTGACCTTGGTTTGGTTAAATCAGGCGATCGTTACCTTTTAACCCAAACCCCTGTTAAGGCCTATGAAAGCCTTCGTGACACAGACAACGCTCAGTATTTTGAAAATGTCATAGTAGCTTCTGATAATGAATTGCTTAAAGATTTCAAAGGTGACACGTATGAAGTGGTTTCTCACTTTGTACCAGGCAAGGACACGACAGCAGTTGGATTTAACCTTCGCGTCGGTGATGGTCAAGCTACTAAGGTCATTTACGATTTAACTAAGGAAACTTTGTCTATTGACCGTAGCCAATCTGGTACTATCCTTTCAGATGCTTTTGCTAAGGTTAATAGTCAACAAGTGACTCGCAATGAAGATGGTTCAATTGATTTGCATCTTTATGTGGACCGTGCGAGTGTGGAAGTCTTTGCTAAGGGGAATACGGTAGCTGGTGCTAATCAGATTTTCCCAAGCCCAAGAGCCGTTGGAGCGAGCGTCTTGGTTGAAGGTGGTCCAGCCAAAGCAAATATTGCTATCTACCCAATTAAGAGTACTTGGACTGACAAGAAGGAAGTCACTAAGGCTGTTGCCATGAACACCACAGTTGCAGGTCATTTGGCTCTTGAAGTTGGTCAAAGTAAGGATTTGCAAGTTTACCTCGCACCAGCTTCTGAAGAGCAGGATGTGACATGGACAGTAAGTGATCCAAGTTTGGTGTCCTATACTGAACATGACAATAAACTTTCTCTCAAAGCCCTTCACAAGGGTCATCTCACTGTCACAGCAACTTCAGTTGAAAACCCATCATTGACCAAGACCTTTAATATTGACATTACGCTCAATAATTTTGCGACCAACCTTAAAGGCTTGAAAGCTGTCACTGGTGATTGGTATATTGATGACGATACCCTTTACGATAGCAATGTTAGTGCCAATGACTTCTTCATGGCCTATGAAAGTAATGGCTTCAAGCAATTTGACTATGATATCGATGTCAAATACCAACATGGCTTGGTCAACCTCTTTGTAGCTGCGGAACGTGAAGAACCAGGTCGTGCCTACTCTGTCCAATTTGCTGATAACGATACTGTTCGTCTCTTCCGTTTTGGTGGTGAAACCATCGCTGAAGCTCACTTGGATAAGGCTATCAATGACGGCCAGTACCACCACGTCAAGGTTGAGAAAGGCGTAGACACCATGACAGTCTATGTCGATGGCAAGGAAGTGCTTCATCATCAATTTGATGCTGTGGATAATTACTTCAATCAAGCCCATGTAGGTGTTGGTCTTTGGGATGGCTCAGTAGAATTCCAAAACTTCTTCGTTACTGAAAAAATGACAAACACAAGCAGTGACACTACTGACGAACCAATTAAACCTGATCCTCAGCTAGAACCTAGTCCAGAGCCAAATCCGGAAAATAAACCGGTTGAACCTGAGCTTGCTCCAGAGCCTGAACCAACTGGGCAAAATAATGGTCACGATAGTACAAACACAGTGCCAGATCCATCTCAGGATAATACTGGTAAGAAAGAAGAAAGTAACACTCCAGTGGAAATACCTAAGACTGTCGCCTCACTTGTTGAGAACCTCCTCAAAAAATTCAACGCATTTAGTCTCTCAACCTTCCTTGCAAGTATTGCCAAAGAAACATGGCACTTTTTGACAAAATGGCTATTCAGCTAAAATCAAAACGTTGAAAAGGCTATGTAAGAAGAAAAAAACTTAGAAGTATGAGTGCTTCTAAGTTTTTTTGTTTCTACTAAAAATTATCCAAAAATTTCTTTTGCGAGTGCTTTTCCTTTCGGAGTTGCTGCTAAGCCACCTTCAGCAGTTTCACGGAAGGCAGTTGGCATAGCTGAACCAACCTGATACATAGCATCAACGACCTGGTCGACTGGAATGGCTGATGTGATGCCTGCCAAGGCCATGTCCGCAGCTACTAGGGCAAAGCTTGCCCCCATAGCATTACGTTTGACACATGGGACCTCAACCAATCCGGCTACAGGGTCGCAAATGAGTCCCAACATATTCTTAAGCACAAAGCAGATGGCCTGGCTGGCTTGGAAAGGTGTTCCACCAGCAGCCATTGTAATAGCGGCAGCAGCCATAGCAGAGGCGGAACCGACTTCAGCTTGGCAGCCTCCCTCGGCACCAGATATCGAGGCATTATTTGCGATGACTAAGCCAAATGCACCAGCAGTAAAGAGAAAATCCAATTGTTGTGATTCGGTTAAGCCCAGTTTTTCGATAGCAGTTGTAAGAACAGCAGGTAGACAACCAGCTGATCCAGCAGTTGGTGTGGCACAAACCAAGCCCATCTTGGCGTTAGATTCATTGACTGCCATGGCATTTCTAGCAGCACCTAAGACGGCAGAATCAGCCAAGGTCTTTCCATTTTTGATATAGGCATCCAGTTTGGCAGCGTCTCCCCCGGTTAAGCCAGTTGGTGATTTCTCAGGAGACAAACCAGCCTGAACAGACTCCTTCATCACTTCAAGATTTCGAGCCATCAGAGCTAGGATTTCAGGACGTTCCCGTCCAGTTAGCTCTGTCTCTGTAGCAATCATGAGTTCGGCGATATTACCTTGGTAATCTCGGTCAGCTTGTTGAACTAATTCTTCAATAGTGTAAAACATGCAATCCCCCTCTTAGCTGAAAAAGTTGACATTATGTAGATGAGGAATTCTAGCGATTTCAGTGACGGCCTCATCACACTGGTGCGAGTCAATTTCGATAATCATAATGGCCTTTTCACCGGCGTTTTCCCGAGTAACAGTCATTTGGGCGATATTGATGCCATAACGCGACAAAATATCTGTGACAAGGGCAATCATTCCTGGAACGTCTTGGTGGACAATGATGAGAGTCGGTGTATTCATCTTGAGATTGACCGCAAAACCATTGAGTTCAGTTACTTGGATATTTCCTCCACCGATAGAAACGCCTGTGGCAGAAATGGTTTTTGTAGCATTTTTTAAGGTGATACGAGTCGTATTGGGGTGTGGCGCATTACTATCCTTGTTAATTTTCCAGTAGACCTTAATGCCTTTTTCGTATGCGATATCCAGAGCGCGTGGGATGTCAGGGTCGTCCGTTTCCATACCTAAAATACCAGCCACTAGAGCCACATCTGTCCCGTGACCTCGATAGGTTTTGGCAAAGGAATTAAAAAGTTGAAATTCTACCTCAGTCGGTGTCTCACCAAAGATGGCAGAAACAATCTTGCCAATACGAACAGCTCCTGCAGTATGACTAGAGGAAGGCCCGACCATGACAGGTCCGATGATGTCAAAAACGGATTGAAATTTTAAATTTTTCATAACACGCCTCGTTTGATTAATCTTGTATTTTCAGTATACCACGAATTAAAGAGATTCGCTGTTTAAGTAAAAATCTATAGAATCAAAAAAAAATAACCTACTTTAAGCTTTCTTTAAGCTTCAATGGATATAATAGCAGTCTATTAAGTAAGCAATACTTATTTTTCATAAATCTGAGAGGGTGGCCTGTGGGTCGCCCTTTTGTGTTTCTTTAATTATATGTAGCTGGATTGTGGTAAAATAGAGCCTAAAGATTTCCAGTTAGAAAGGATATACCATGACCTACACGCATTTACTTTTCGACCTTGACCACACCCTCCTAGATTTTGACCGTGCTGAAGATTTGGCTTTGACCTACCTTCTTGAAGGGGCTGGGGTGGCTTCACGAGATCTTAAAGTTTACAAGGATCACTATATCCCCATGAATCGTTCCATGTGGGAAGATCTCAATCATGGTTTAATCACTAAGCCGGAATTGCTTCGCACTCGCTTTTCTCGTCTTTTTGAGCATTTTGGACAGGAGGTTGATGGCAGTCACTTAGCTGGCCGTTACCAGCATTTCTTGAGCCAACAGGGGCAGGAGTTGCCTCAGGCCCATGCTTTCTTATCGAACGTTAAAAATCGCGGTCACAAGATTTATGCAGCAACTAATGGTGTTAGCTACATCCAACGTGGTCGTCTGCAAGCCTCAAGCATCTTGCCTTTCTTCGACGATATTTTCATTTCAGATGAAGTGGGTGCCCACAAACCGTCTACGGACTTTTTTGAAAAAATTGCGGATCAGGTGAATGACTTTCATCCCGATTCGGCCCTCATGATTGGTGATAGTCTAACTGCTGATATTCAAGGTGGTAATAATGCAGGAATTGACAGCATTTGGTTTAATCCAAAAGGTTTGGTTAATGAGACTCCAGCTGTTCCAACCTATCAAGTCAAAAACTACCAAGAAATTTTGACGATTTTGAGCAAATAGACCTCTTTTCAAATTGTATTTACCCATGACTATTAAGAGCTTTTCAGCTCTTTTTTTTGCTACAATGAAAGCATGAATAATCTGATTAAACATAAGCTGGAATTGCTCCCAAACAACCCGGGGTGCTATCTCCACAAGGACAAATTCGGCAATATTATCTATGTCGGTAAGGCTAAAAATCTAAAAAATCGTGTGCGTAGCTATTTTCGTGGAAGTCATGATACTAAGACGGAGCTTTTGGTATCTGAGATTGCAGACTTTGAATTTATCGTAACCGAGTCCAATATTGAGGCCCTGCTTTTGGAAATTAATCTTATCCAAGAGAATATGCCTAAATTCAACATCCGCCTCAAGGATGACAAGTCTTATCCATTTATCAAGATTACTAAGGAGCTCTATCCAAGGCTCTTGATTACCCGCCAGGTTAAGAAGGATGGCGGTCTCTATTTTGGTCCTTACCCAGACTCTGGTGCGGCCAATGAAATCAAGAAGCTTTTGGACCGTATTTTCCCCTTTAAGAAATGTAAAAATCCGGCCAATAAGGTCTGTTTCTATTACCATATTGGCCAATGTAATGCCCACACCATCTGTCACACCACTGAGGACTATTGGCAAGGTTTGGTTGAAGATGTCAAGAATTTCCTAAACGGTCATGATGATAAAATCGTTAATCAGCTTAAGGCCAAGATGAAGGATATGTCTGACCAGATGGAGTTTGAGCGTGCTGCGGAGTATCGCGATTTGATTGAGGCGGTTTCGACGCTTAGGACCAAGCAAAGGGTTATCCGTCAAGACATGCAGGACCGTGATATCTTCGGTTACTACGTGGATAAGGGGTGGATGTGTGTTCAGGTTTTCTTTGTTCGCCAAGGGAAACTCATTCAGCGTGATGTCAATATGTTCCCTTATTATAATGATGCTGAGGAAGATTTCCTAACCTATATGGGTCAGTTTTATCTGGATAGTCGTCATCTCAAGCCTAAGGAGATTTTCATTCCAGGAGACATTGATCAAGAGTCTGTTGAGGCTCTAGTTGGAGATGAGGTCAAGGTCTTTAAACCTCAACGTGGAGAGAAGAAGCAGTTGGTTAATCTGGCGACGAAAAATGCCCGCGTCAGTTTGACCCAAAAATTTGATCTCCTCGAAAAAGACTTGGCTAAGACCCAAGGAGCTATTGAAAATCTAGGCAAACTCATGGGGATTCCGACACCGGTCCGTATCGAGTCTTTCGATAACTCTAATATCATGGGAACTAGCCCTGTCTCTGCCATGGTTGTCTTTGAAAATGGTAAACCTAATAAAAAAGAGTACCGCAAATACAAGATTAAGACTGTTGAAGGCCCTGACGATTATGCCAGTATGCGTGAGGTCATTCGTCGTCGCTATAGTCGTGTCAAACGTGATGGTCTAACGCCACCAGACCTCATTATCATGGATGGTGGTCAAGGTCAGGTCAATGTAGCCAAGGATGTGCTTCGCAAGGAACTCAATCTATCTATCCCAGTTGCAGGTCTTCAGAAAAATGACAAGCACCAAACCAATGAATTGCTTTTTGGAGATCCTTTGCGAGTCATTGATTTGCCACGTCAATCCGAGGAATTTTTCCTCCTTCACCGTATTCAGGATGAAGTACACCGCTTTGCCATCACCTTCCATCGTCAAGTCCGTAGTAAGAATAGTTTCAGTTCTAAACTTGATGGCGTGGAGGGGTTAGGACCTAAGCGCAAACAAAAACTCCTCAAATACTTCAAGTCTATGACAGCTATCCAAAAAGCTACTGTTGAGGATATCCATGCCCTTGGCATTCCAGAAAAAGTAGCAGAGGCTCTGTTAGATAAATTAAATGATAACAATTAAAGAAACGTAATGAATTAAGTTCATTTTTTGTTACCTAAATTGTCAAATTAAGTTAGACTTTTCAAGTAACTCAGAAAAACTTGGTAGGGAGATTGATAATTCAATGATTTCCTAGGAATTCTATTTCTTTTATCAGCTATAGCTGTGGACGTCGACACACGAAGTCTTCTGGCAATATCTGTTAGTGACACCTTTTCAGTAAGGAGCTATGCAACTTTTTGCCGGACTAGATTGGAGATTTGGCAGTTTTTCTCAACGATTGATGTCTTAGCTACCGTGACTCTCCTACAACTTTTACACTGGAAACGACGCTTTTTAAGACGTAATAGTGTAGGTGTTCCAACTTGTTCAAGGAGAGGAATTTTAGAAGGCTTTTGAAAGTCATATTTGATCATTTTTCCTTGGCAGTCAGGACATGATGGTGCAGTATAATCAAGTGTTGCTTGAACCTCAATGTAGGTATCTTTTTCAAAAACAAGAGAAATAATGATATTTGGGTCTTTAATTCCGATTAATTCTGTGGTATTCTTAATAAGTCTCATAAGTTCTTCCTAATGATGGTTTGGTTGCTTTTCATTATAGTTCTTATGGGACTTTTTGTCTGCATTCAAAAAGCTCTATAATCTCTACAGTGGTTTTACCCACTACAGAAATTATAGAGCCGCCTAACATAGATGGCTTTTTCTGTCTAGCTTAATTTTACAAATTGGGTTATTTATTCTTCATAAGATTTGAAGGGTTGATCTTTTTTAGGGTATCGTGTCGGTGTGATTGACAGTCCCATCTTGTCTTTTTCGTGTAGCAATTCAATGACTAGGGAAACCATAATCAGTACCATGATGAGTGAAAATGGAAAGGCTACGATAATCAGCGTATTTTGCAAGGCTACTAAGCCCCCTGAAAGAAGTAAGACGATGGCAATAGTCGCAAGGAGTACGCCCCAGAAGATTTTAAGGTTATTCTTTGGTTTGAGATTCCCATCATCAGAGAGCATAGCTAGCACATAGGTCGCAGAGTCTGCTGACGTGATAAAGAAGGTAATGATCAGGATGATGGCAACAACGGAGGCAATAAAACCAAATGGCAGTTGACTGAAGGTTGCAAACAAGGTCTGCTCACTTGGAAACTGTGTTAAATCTACATTTCCAAGTGATTGAACATGCGTTGAAAGTGTTCCAAAGGTAGAAAACCATAAAAAGCTTAATACAGTCGGTGCTAATAAGACGATGGATAGAAATTGTCTGATACTACGTCCTTTAGAAATTCTGGCAATAAAAACTCCCACGAATGGTGACCAAGAAATCCACCAAGCCCAATAGAAAATCGTCCAAGTATTGATCCAGTCACGATTGTATTGACCAAAGGAACCAGCACTGAAACTCATACGGAAGAAATTGGAAATATACAGTCCGATACTATCGGTCAAGGTATTAAAAATCTGGACTGTGGGACCGATGATTATGGTGATGGCGAGTAGTCCAACCGCTAAAATAAGATTGGTGTTTGATAAGATTTTTACCCCTTTTCCAAGACCAGAAAGGGCTGAAATGGTAAAGAGGATGGTTGTGATAATTATGATAATAACTTGCACAAGGGCATTGTTTGGAATACCAAAGAGGTAGTTGAGTCCCCCATTGATTTGGGCTGCCCCAAAACCAAGAGTGGTTGCCACCCCGATAACAGTAGCGACCACTGTAATCGTATCTACAATCTTACCAAGGCTACCGTTTGTTTTTTTACCAAACAAGGGCTTTAAGGTAACCGATAAAAGATATTTCTCTTTTTTTCGGAAACCAAAGTAGGCGAGGGCCAGGGCGATTAAAGCATATATTGCCCAGGCATGGATGCCCCAGTGAAAGAAAGTGTAACGGAAAGCATCGGCTAAGGCTTCCTGCGACCCTGGGGTAGCTCGTACCGTTGAAATGGCATAATGGGATAAGGGCTCTGCGGCACCGTAGAAGACAAGGCCGATTCCCATTCCAGCAGAAAATATCATGGCAATCCAAGAGATAGTAGAGTGTTCAGGCACCGAATTGGGTTCCCCCAGTTTGATTTGCCCAACGGGACTAACCAGGAAAAAGCCACAAAGTAGAACGATTGACGTGACCAGTAATAAGTAAAACCAGCCAAGTTTATCTGAAATAACTTCCCTTAGTTGTTCTGACCAAACTTGGTAGCCGTCAGGCATAACAATACCAAGAAGGACCAGGATAGCCAGTAGCACAAAAGAGGTTTTTAAGACCGGCGTTAAATTTTTAGTTGACATAAAATCTCCTTTCATTCTCTACCATTATATCAAAAATGATAATAACTTAAAAATGAGGGGAGATTAGATAACACCCAGCTAGTTATAATTTTTAGTTGATTAACTAGAGACGTTTAAGAACCTAAATTGTCAAATTAAGTTAGACTTTTCAAGTAACTCAGAAAAACTTGGTAGGGTGATTGATAATTCAATGATTTCCTAGGAATTCTATTTCTTGAGAGTGGGACAGAAATCGGTAATTCGTTAGAATTCGATTTCGTCGTCCCACCTCCGCACAGTTGAGTAGGGCTGTAAAAGCTGATGAAATCAGCGTAGTAGAGCCCACTCAACCACTGCGTCTTTCTCGACAATCCAAAGACAAATTGAGAGGCTAGGACTTTTGTCCCAGCCTCATAATTTTGAGAAACATTCGTAAAATCCATTTGTTTCGGTAATCCATTTCGTCCTATATGTTAGTTCCTTTCAGATAAATGTGGTGTTTATCTGAGACTAGCCTAGATGGCTTTTTCTGTCTAGCTTAATTTTACAAATTTGGTTATAATAAGATTAATTAAAAAGGGAAAGGAGTCATGCTATCAAAAACGAAGCTAAAATTGAACGTCTTTATGATAAGAGTCGTCGCGGCTTTCTTCGTGGAATCTTTAGTCGTGCTACGATTATCTTCTTGATCATCTTACTGCAGCTTGTTGTTGTGGCCATGTCTTACCTCTGGTTGCATCAATATAGGATACACCTGCAAGTTACAGAAGTAGTCCTTCGTATTCTGGCCATTATTTATCTCTTTCAAAGTGATATGGAATCAACAGCCGTCAATACTTGGCTCCTGATAGTCTTGCCTTTTCCAATTATCGGAACCTTGCTCTTGGCTTATACGAAACTTGATATAGGTTACACAGGGATGAAGCGTGCTATTCAGAGCAATATTGACCGCAGTTCTGGTATTCTGAAACAAGATAATCAGGCCCTCGAAGAGCTTAAACAGCGTCACACCAGCAACTATAACTTGGTCCAATATCTTGAAAATGTGAACGGTTCCTTTCCAGTTTATCGTCACACGAAGACGACCTATTTCCCAAGTGGTGAAGCCAAGTTTGAGGAAATGAAGAAACAGCTCCTTAAAGCAGAGAAGTACATTTTCTTGGAATATTTCATCATTGGTGAAGGTGAAATGTGGGGTGAAATCCTAGCAATCTTGAAACAAAAGGTTCAAGAAGGGGTGGAAGTTCGAGTCCTGTATGACGGTATGAATGAATTTTCAACTTTGAGTTTTGACTATAAGAAACGATTGGAAAAAATTGGCATTCAATCTCGAGTTTTTGCCTCGGTAACCCCTTTCCTGTCAACCTATTACAATTACCGTGACCATAGAAAAATCTTGCTGATTGATGGTAAGGTTGCTTTCACAGGCGGGGTTAATTTAGCTGACGAGTATATCAACAAGATTGAGCGTTTCGGTCATTGGAAAGATACTGCCTTGATGCTGGAGGGCCCAGCGGTTGATACTTTTTTAGTTCTCTTTCTTCAGATGTGGACCTATTCTAACGAAACCTTAGATGTTACGCCGTATATGGTTGAACATAAGGTCTTTGATACCCCTGGCTTTGTTGTTCCTTATGGAGATATTCCATTGGACAAGGATAAAGTTGGTGAGAATGTCTATATTGACATCCTTAACCATGCGCGTGATTTTGTTCACATCATGACGCCTTATCTTATTTTAGATGGTGAGTTACTACATGCTTTGAAATTTGCGGCCGAGCGTGGGGTAGACGTCAGTATCATCATGCCTGGTATTCCTGATAAAAAGTCAGCTTACTACCTCGCTAAGACTTACTACCCAACACTTTTGGCATCCGGCGTAAAAATCTATGAGTACACTCCTGGATTTGTTCATGCAAAGGTATTTGTGAGTGACAATAGTAGGGCTGTTGTCGGAACGATTAATTTGGATTACCGCAGTCTTTATCACCACTTTGAGTGTGCGACCTATCTTTACAGGACGTCATCAGTGGTTGGTATTGAGGAAGATTTCCAAGCGACAATGGCCAAGTGTCATCGAGTCAGCATGACTGATGTTAAAAATCGACCATTTCACCAGAAGTGCTTGGGCTTATTGACCAGATTAGTTGCGCCATTGATGTAGTGACAAGACTTGTTATAAGAGGGTTGAGCCCTCTTTTTTTATAGTTTAAAATAAAGATAATGAAGTCGAAGGAGAAAATGATGTTAACCATTCGTCCAGCCAGCTTGTCAGATGCACAAGCTATCCAGGCCATCTATACACCCTATGTCGAGAAGACAGCTTTTACCTTTGAATATGAGGTTCCCAGTGTTCAAGAGTTTGAAAAACGCATTTGCAAGACGCTTGAAAAATACCCCTATTTAGTAGCGGAAGAGAATGGCCAAGTGCTAGGCTATGCTTATGCCTCAACCTATTATGCTCGTACAGCCTATGATTGGACCACTGAATTGTCTATTTATGTAGCCAAAGAGGCGCGTGGACAAGGGATTGGATCGGCCCTTTATACGGCCTTAGAAGAGGAGTTGCAAGCACGAGGCTACTTACGCTTTCTGGCTTGTATCGCT
Organism: Streptococcus salivarius; assembly: GCF_000785515.1. Lineage (NCBI taxonomy): Bacteria > Bacillati > Bacillota > Bacilli > Lactobacillales > Streptococcaceae > Streptococcus > Streptococcus salivarius. The sequence continues at coordinate 1,327,263 of NZ_CP009913.1, read as the reverse complement.
GTTCCGAACGAAGCGAGCATTTCCATGCATGAAAAGCGGGGCTATGTTCAAGTGGCTCATTTCCCAAAGATTGGCTATAAGTTTAACAAATGGCATGATATCGTCTGGATGCAAAAGACCATAGATGGCCCTGTCAGGAAAATACAGTAGAAACCACGCCAATTCTAAATTGCAATAGCTAATTATTCCTGCCTTTTTCATAGGCTAAAACGATACTAATAAAATTACTGAAGGAGACCGGAAAGTTGTAATGGTCTCCCCTACACGAAAGGAGCCTATATGACTCAAGAACAAAGTGCTAGACTGTTACCCCAAAAGCCCTCCAGATGGGGCAAAATTCTACTTAACCGAAAGGTTCCCATCCTCCTGTTCTTCTTACTGGAATTGGCCTTTCTTGTCTTTTCATATCTCAGCCTACAAGAGCATTTCCCATCCATTATCTTATGGGAACACTTGTTGAGTGTCTTTACCTTCTTTTACTTGCTCAATCGTTCCATGGATTCTCGTTCCAAACTGTCCTGGATGATTATCATTGCCCTCTTTCCAATTTTTGGGACGGCTCTGCTTTACTTTTCACTGGCTGATTTGGGTGTCAGACGCTTGAAGAAACGGCTTGAGGATGCTACAGTGCAGGCATCCGACCATTTAAGCACCAATCCAGAAGTTGCTGATTATTTATCCCAAAGTGATCGCCAATTACAGAAATTAGCTTATTTTTTGGAGCATAGTCCAGCACAGTTTCCTATCTACAGAAACACAGAGGTTACCTATTTTCCACTTGGAGATGACATGCTTCCAGCCTTGTTGGAGGATTTGAAAAAGGCGGAGAGTTATATCTTCATGGAATATTTCATCATTGACGAAGGAATCATGTGGGGCGAGATTTTAACAATTTTAGAGGAGAAGGCCAAGGCAGGTCTGGACGTTCGTGTCATGTTTGATGGGATGAATGAGATGACTACCTTGTCCTACGATTATATTGAGCGACTACACAAGGTTGGCATTAAAGCCCAGGCCTTCTCACCAGTCAAACCCGTTCTATCAACCTATTACAATTACCGAGACCATCGAAAGATTACAGTGATTGATGGTCAAGTTGCTTATACTGGTGGCGTTAATATCGCTGACGAGTATGTTAATAAACGAGAACGCTTTGGTCATTGGAAGGACACAGCCCTTCGTTTAGATGGTTCAGCAGTTCAAACGCTAAAAGCTCTCTTTTTGACCATGTGGACAGTGACTGGAATAGAGGATAAAACGGATGTGGAGTACTATCTACAAGAAAAACCTCAACAAAGAAAGAGTCAAGGCTTTGTACTCCCTTATGGCAATTCACCGCTGACCTACCACAAGGTTGCCGAAAATGTTTATTTACATCTTCTAAATACATCAACTAATTATGTCTATATCATGACGCCTTATCTGATTTTGGATGACGAATTGGTTCGAGCCATGACCTTTGCGGCCAGACGAGGTGTTGATGTTCGTATCATTATGCCAGGAATTCCGGATAAACAGTATGCCTTTGATATTGCGACTACCTATTTTAAAGCCCTCTTGGAGGCTGGCGTCCGTATTTTCCGTTATACCCCAGGCTTTGTCCATGCAAAAGTTTATGTTTCTGATGCCAAACAAGCTGTGGTAGGCACTATTAACACAGACTACCGAAGCCTCTATCAAAATTTTGAAGATGGTATTTATCTTTATAAAAATCTGGAAGTGATTAAGATTGAACAAGATTTTGAGAAAACCCAGGCTCTCTCAGAGGAAGTTACTCTGGAAAGTTTGTCGAAAATGCCTATGGCTCATCGTCTAGGTGGCTATCTCTTTTCTCTGATTGGACCATTGATGTAAAAAAGAAGAAATCATATGGATACAAACATTCTTTTGAAATTGTTAGAAGACCAAGCTGATTCAACGAAAGTCCCAGCAATGGAAGCTTATATGAAAAATAAATTCAGCTTTCTTGGCGTTCAAAAACCAATTCTCAAAAAGATTGAAAGAGAGTTTTTTAAGCCTTTCATAAAAAATCCAATTGATTGGACTTTTGTGGAAGAGTGTTGGCAGCAACCTTACCGTGAGTTTCAATATATTGCTATGGATTATCTGGATAAAAAGAAGAAGGAGCTTAGACCTGAAGATTTTCCAAAGCTAAAGGAATTGGCTCAAACCAAATCATGGTGGGACAGTATAGATCAATTGGACCTTATCATCGGAGAGGTTACTTTTCACTATCCAGAAACCAAGAATATCATGCGCCAATGGAGTCTTGATGAGGATTTTTGGTTGAGACGTATTGCCATTGACCACCAGCTTATGCGTAAAGATTTGACAGATACTGCTCTCCTAGCAGAGGTTATCTGTAACAACTTTGGGCAGACAGAGTTTTTCATTAATAAGGCTATCGGTTGGAGTTTGCGCAATTACTCAAAGGTAAATCCTGATTGGGTTCGGGCTTTTATTGATCAACATGCTAGTCAAATGGCATCTCTTAGCATTCGTGAGGCAAGTAAGTATTTATAGAAATCAAGAGCTTGACTCTGTCGTTCAATATGCTAGAATAGAAACATGCGATGAGTCGATTGGCTCTTTGGAGCCTTTTGCGCTGAGGAGGTCTACATTAGATTGTAACGCAGGAGCGGACCTTGAGTAGTTGTGTGAACCTGCTACTCTCATCGAAAGATGCCTCCTATCCCTTACCATTTGGTAGGGGCTTTTCTTTATTCTTGGCCTTTTAACCCTTTTCAACTGGGCTTAAACGTAGTATAATAGATTCACTAAACTAAATTGATAGAAAATTCCGAAAGAGGTTTTACTATGGGATACACAGTTGCTGTTGTCGGTGCTACAGGTGCCGTCGGTGCTCAAATGATTAAAATGTTGGAAGAATCAACACTTCCAATCGATAACATTCGCTACCTTGCGTCTGCTCGTTCTGCAGGCAAAGTCTTGCAATTTAAAGGCCAAGACGTGACCATCGAAGAAACGACTGAAGACGCATTTGAAGGTGTAGATATTGCACTTTTCTCAGCTGGTGGATCTACCTCTGCTAAATATGCACCATACGCCGTTAAAGCTGGTGCAGTAGTCGTTGATAATACATCATACTTCCGTCAAAACCCAGATGTACCATTGGTTGTACCTGAGGTCAATGCACATGCGCTTGATGCTCACAACGGTATTATTGCTTGCCCTAACTGTTCAACTATTCAAATGATGGTTGCCCTTGAGCCAGTTCGTCAAAAATGGGGCCTGGACCGTATCATCGTGTCAACTTACCAAGCCGTATCAGGTGCTGGTATGGGAGCAATCCTTGAAACACAACGTGAGTTGAAAGAAGTTTTGAATGATGGCGTTAACCCACGTGATGTCAAAGCTGAAATCTTGCCATGTGGTGGTGATAAGAAACACTATCCAATCGCCTTTAACGCCTTGGCTCAAATCGACGTCTTCACTGAAAATGACTACACTTACGAAGAAATGAAGATGACAAACGAAACTAAGAAAATCATGGAAGACGATAGCATTGCTGTATCAGCAACATGTGTGCGTATTCCAGTCTTGTCAGCTCACTCAGAGTCAGTCTACATTGAAACAAAAGAAGTGGCACCAATTGACGAAGTGAAAGCTGCTATTGCAGAATTCCCAGGTGCAGTCCTTGAAGACGACGTTGCTAACCAAGTCTACCCACAAGCCGTTAATGCTGTAGGTTCACGTGATACATTCGTCGGACGTATCCGTAAAGACTTGGATGCTGAAAAAGGTATCCACATGTGGGTTGTTTCAGATAACCTCCTTAAAGGTGCCGCTTGGAACTCAGTCCAAATCGCAGAAACACTTCACGAACGTGGTTTGGTTCGCTCAACTTCAGAATTGAAATTTGAATTGAAATAGGGAGCGAAACAGAAATCAGTAAGGATTTAGTGTTGTACTTGAATACTAAAATCATGCTGAATCCTATAAAGCAGAGAGACTTCTCTCTGTTTTTTGTTTATTGGCCATCAATTGAAACAGTCAGTCCTCATGTTTTCAGAAAATTGTCAACTTATCTGTCTGTCTGGTCAAAATTATGGTAAAATGGAAAGGATTAGAAAACGGTTGAAGGAGAATATTATGTCAATTGATCAATTAAGAGATGTCAAACTGATCACAGCCCTTATTACACCTTTCCACGAAGATGGATCAATCAATTATGATGTCCTTCCAGAATTGATTGAGCATCTTTTGGCTCACCATACAGAAGCTCTTCTTTTGGCGGGAACAACGGCTGAAAGTCCAACACTTACTCACGATGAGGAGTTGGAACTCTTTGCGGCTGTTCAGAAAATTGTTAATGGACGTGTGCCATTGATTGCTGGTGTCGGTACCAACGATACACGCGACTCAATCGAGTTTGCTAAAGAAGTTGCCAAATTTGGTGGTTTCGCAGCTGGTCTTGCTATCGTGCCTTACTACAACAAGCCATCACAAGAAGGTATGTACCAACACTTCAAAGCCATTGCGGATGCTTCTGATTTGCCAATTATCATCTACAACATCCCTGGTCGTGTGGTTGTTGAAATGGCTCCTGATACCATGCTTCGTTTGGCTGAACATCCAAATATCATTGGTGTTAAAGAATGTACCAGCCTTGCTAATATGGCCTACCTTATCGAGCACAAACCTGAAGATTTCTTGGTTTATACCGGTGAAGATGGGGATGCCTTCCACGCTATGAACCTTGGTGCTAACGGTGTCATCTCAGTAGCCTCTCATACAAACGGTGATGAGATGCATGCCATGCTTGAAGCTATTGAAAATAGTGACCTCAAGACAGCAGCAGCTATCCAACGTAAATTCATTCCTAAAGTTAACGCTCTCTTCTCAGTACCAAGCCCTGCACCTGTTAAGGCTGTTCTTAACCATCTTGGTTTCGAAGTTGGACCACTTCGTTTGCCATTGGTTGCATGTACTTCAGAAGAAGCCAAGCGTATCATCAAGGTTGTCCTTGAAGAAGATGTCGAAGCAACACGTGAGACAGTTACAGGTGTTGTTCGTCCAGATTATTAAGAAAATGAAGTTGAGCAGCTTGCTCAGCTTTTTTTAGTCGAATAGGTTAAATCTCACAAAAATCAGGGATATAGGCTCTAAAAGCAGTTTTCTATCATGAAAATTTGCTTTTTTTGATATAATTAGAGTTAGTGTGCTTAAAAAGAAAGGAAGTTTTATGAATCAACTTGAACAAAAACTTGAGCAGGATTTTGGTATTGTTTTTAGCCAAAAAGAGCTCTTAGAAACAGCATTTACCCATACCTCATATGCCAATGAGCACCGCCTCCTAAACATTTCACATAATGAACGTTTGGAATTTTTAGGAGACGCGGCTCTGCAATTAGTCATTTCTGTTTATCTTTACAAACGCTACCCTAACAAGCCAGAGGGGGAAATGTCTAAGATGCGCAGTACTATCGTTCGTGAAGAGAGCTTGGCAGGTTTTACCAAGGCCTGTGGTTTCGAGCAGTATATCCGTCTTGGTAAAGGGGAAGAAAAATCTGGTGGACGTGAACGTGCCACTATCCTTGGTGACCTCTGGGAGGCCTTCCTCGGTGCTCTTTATTTGGATCAAGGTTTGCCTGCAGTTGAGAAATTCTTGAATCAGGTCATGATTCCTCAGGTTGAAAAGGGGAACTTTGACCGCGTAACAGACTATAAGACAGCCTTGCAAGAGCGTCTTCAGGTCAATGGTACGGTTGATATTACTTATACCGTTATTGATGAGTCTGGACCAGCTCATGCCAAAGAATTTACTATGCAGGTAGCTGTTGATGGTAAGGAGCTCAGCACAGGTCTTGGAAAATCTAAGAAATTAGCTGAACAGGCAGCGGCTAAGGCTGCCCTTGAACAACTAGGAAATTAAGCATGTATTTGAAATCAATTGAAATGCAGGGCTTTAAATCCTTTGCGGACAAGACGCAAGTCGTCTTTGACAAGGGAGTGACAGCCGTTGTAGGTCCAAATGGATCGGGAAAATCAAATATTACAGAAAGTCTACGCTGGGCATTGGGTGAATCATCTGCCAAGAGTTTGCGTGGAGGCAAGATGCCTGACGTTATTTTTGCAGGGACAGAGGTTCGTAAGGCTCTCAACTATGCGGAAGTGGCAGTCACTCTTGATAACAGTGATGGCTTTATCGCGGGTGCTGGTGAAACCATTCGTGTGGAGCGTCACATTTATCGAAACGGTGACAATGATTACTTGATTGATGGTCGTAAGGTTCGTCTGCGTGATATTCATGACCTCTTTATGGATACAGGCCTGGGGCGTGATTCTTTTTCCATTATTTCCCAAGGTCGTGTTGAGGCTATTTTTAATGCCAAACCTGAAGAACGCCGCGCTATTTTCGAAGAAGCAGCAGGGGTTCTCAAATATAAGACACGTAAGAAAGAAACGGAAAGCAAGCTTAATCAAACTCAGGATAATCTTGATCGTTTGGAAGATATCATCTACGAGCTGGACGGTCAGGTTAAACCGCTTGAAAAGCAAGCTGCGACTGCCAAACGTTACTTGGAATTAGATGAAGAGCGTAGACAGACTCAGCTTAACCTTTTGGTCCACGATATTGAAGTTGGTAAATCTGAGTTGAGCCAGACCCAAGAGGATTTGGCAGCGGTCAAGGAAAAATTAACCAGCTATTATGAGGAACGTCATCGTCTAGAGACTGAGAACCAGGAGCTCAAACAGAAACGACATCAAATTTCAGAACAAATTTCTTCTGACCAACAAACCTTGGTGGATGTCACACGTCTTATTAGTGACTTTGAGCGTCAAATTGATCTTTATACTATGGAGAGTCAGCAGCGTTCAGAGAAAAAAGAAGAAACTGAAGCTCGTCTCAGTGAGTTAGAGCATTTGAAAGAAGAAGCTCAGACAGCACTCAATAAGGTTAATCAAGGCCAAGTTGAATTGAATGCTGAGTTGGATAGCCTTGCCCAGGAGCTGATTGCTATTCAAAAAGAACTAGAGCAATTTTCTGATGACCCAGATACGCTTATTGAACGTTTACGTGAGGACTATGTTGGTCTGATGCAGGAGGAAGCCAAGGTTTCTAACAGTTTGACTCAGGTCACTCACGACATGGACAGTCAGACACAAGCATTAGAAGCTCAAGCTGAAGAATATAAACAAGCTCAGGCAGATTTGCTTTCCGCTCAGGAAGTGGCTAGCGAAACCCAAAAAGCTTATCAAGCAGCCAAAGAGAGTCTTCAAAGCCTCTTAGCTAGCTACAAAGAAAAGGCCCAGGCTTATCAGGCTCTTGATAAGGACTATCAAGAGGCTCAAAAGCAGATGTTTGACCTCATGGATCACCTTAAGAGTAAAGATGCTCGTCGTCAAAGTTTAGAGTCTATCCAAAAAAATCATAGTAATTTCTATGCAGGGGTTAAGGCTGTCCTTCAAAATGCCCAATCCATTCAAGGAATTATTGGTGCAGTTAGTGAACACTTGACCTTTGATACGCGCTATCAGACGGCTCTTGAAATCGCAATGGGAGCTAGTGGGCAAAATATTATTGTGGAGGACGAAGCGGCTGCTAAGCGTTCGATTGACTACTTGAAGCGCAATCGTCAGGGTCGTGCGACATTCTTGCCGTTGACCACTATTAAACCACGTCAACTTAACGGACAATTTGCCCAAAGTCTAGCCAATGCACCTGGCTTTATTGGTATGGCTTCCGATTTGGTTACCTATGAGGACCGCTTATCTAACATTTTCCAAAACCTCCTAGGGGTAACGGCAATCTTTGATACCATTGACAATGCTAATAAGGCAGCTCGAGCGGTTCGTTTCCAAGTTCGTATGGTTACTCTTGACGGGTCTGAGATTCGTCCCGGTGGTGCCTTCGCTGGTGGTACCAACAAACAAAACAATAATCTCTTTATCAAGCCTGAACTGGATGCATTAACTACTGAAATTAACCAGATTAAGGCTCAATTAAGTGATAGTGAAGCTAAAGTTGAAGCCCTCAAGATCAAACGTAAGGCTCTACAGAAAGAGTTAGAAGACCTTAAGGTAGATGGTGAAAATGCTCGTCTTCAGGAGCAAAAACTAGACTTAGAACACCAACAAGCCTTGTCAGAGGTGGAGAAAAATCAAACCCTAGTGGATAGTTTCAAACAGGATTCTCAGGGAACTGATGGAGCAAATCTTCAAGACAAGGCTGAACAACTTAAAGCAGAGTTAGCACAAATTGCATCCAAGCGTGAGGTCATTAACGACCGTATTGAAGCTATTAAGGAAGACAAAGATGCACTTGGCCAACAAAAACAGGTTCTCTTAGACAAGCAATCTGAACTTCAGTTGAAGGAACGTGATTTGCAAGCAGAATTGCGTTTTGCTAAGACAGAGAGCAATCGTCTTCAAGCCGACTTGTCTGAGTTAATGAAGGAATCGGATAGTCTTAAAGCGCTCCTTAATAATCAGGTCAATGATGACCAAACTGACCGCCTTCCGCATTTGCAAGCACAGCATAAAGAAGCTGTCCAACGTAAGGACGATTTGGAGCAAGCTCTTGTCCGTGCCAAGATTCAGGTGCAAGATTACGAAGGTCAGTTGGAAGACTTGGAGGAGCGTTTGGCTAAAGCTGGCAATCGTAACGAGGACTTGATTCGTCAGCAGACTCGCTTGGAAGAACGTGAAAGTCAGATTAGTCAATCGCTTCGTAAGTTTGCGACTCAGTTGGCTGAAGATTATCAGATGACACTTGAAGTCGCCAAAGGTCAGGCTAGTCCTCTTGACAATGTCGAACAAACACGCCAGAATTTGCAAGGTCTTGAGCGTTCGATTAAAGCTTTGGGTCCGGTCAATGTAGATGCTATTGCCCAGTTTGAAGAGGTTAAGCAACGTCTTGATTTCTTGAACGGACAAAAGGATGATTTGCTCGAAGCTAAGAGCCTCCTTCTGAATACCATAAATGACATGGATGATGAAGTGAAATCACGCTTTAAAGCAACCTTTGAGGCTATCCGAGAAAGCTTTAAACAGACCTTTACCCAGATGTTTGGTGGAGGTTCAGCAGACTTGATTTTGACCTCAGACAATCTCCTAGAGGCTGGGGTAGAAATTTCTGTGCAGCCACCAGGTAAGAAAATTCAATCGCTTAACCTTATGTCTGGTGGTGAGAAGGCCTTGTCAGCTCTGGCCCTTCTCTTTGCCATCATTCGTGTTAAAACCATTCCATTTGTTATCCTAGACGAAGTAGAAGCGGCTTTGGATGAAGCCAATGTTAAACGCTTCGGTGACTACCTTAATCGTTTTGACAAGTCTAGTCAATTTATTGTAGTTACCCATCGTAAGGGAACGATGTCTGCAGCAGACTCTATTTATGGGGTAACTATGCAGGAATCAGGTGTCTCGAAAATCGTTTCGGTCAAACTAAAAGACCTTGATTTAGACTAAAAATAGATTATATTTTCATGAAAGATAGTTGATAGCTTTATCACTATCTTTTTTCATAGTCTCAAAAAATTTGTAAGGACTTTCAGAAAATAATTAAGTTTGCGCTTTCAAAATTACGCAATCGATTGCGTAAAATGGCATAACAAGGGCTATGATTAGGATTTTAGGGTTTATGAGAGAGAGGGTGACTTGTCATTTTGCACTGACATGTTACAATATTTAAGGAAATGTCATATGGGGATATGGTGTTTTTTGAAGTTAGTTATAGTGTATGTGTTAAGATACGATTTTCTGGACACATTTAGGCTTCGCGTATACAAGTCTAAGAAGTCTTCTTTCAAGCAAAAAATCCAGGCTGGGAAACCTGGATTTTTTCTTTGTCTTTTTGAGTTTATTGGTCATCTTTATCAGCTTGAGATTTGGCTTGTTTGATACGAGCATTTACAAAGCGTTGCATGATAGCCCCAAAAAGGATAGCCTCAAAAATGCCTGACAGGATATTTCGGACTGAGAATAATTCTGTCAAATAGTCTTTATGATTAACTAGTAATTGAATCAGGGGCATGCCTAAGAACATAAAAACGCCAAAGAATAAACCTGACTTAAGCCCCACGTGCTTAAGTTGTTTTTTCTCTTTCTCAGTCAGTTCTTCCTCGTCAATAGCGTTAACAGCACTCATCTTAAACTTATAAGTAAGGATGCTACTAACTACCAGAATGATAATCAAAAGTAGAACAGGATAAATACGAGCCACAAGTTCGGGATACTTAGAGCTTAGAAGAAAGGCAATACAATTACCAAAAATTAAAATATAGAAGAGAACAACGAAAGCCATGTTACCCATTCGATCAACCTGTTGGCGCTTTTGTTCATCTAAAGGTCCAGTAATACCGTAAAAACGTTTGATTAGTTTATCAGTGAAAGTTTCTTTAACCATAATTTACCTCTTTCTATCTTATATTTCTATTCGCAATTTCCATCCCAAAAGAGACTGTTAAGATCAGTATCTAGTGCTTTAGCTAGATTAAGACAGAGCTCAAGTGTTGGGTTATACTTGTTATTCTCAATCATGTTAATGGTCTGTCGGGAAACACCAATAGACTTTGCAAGTTCTAATTGCGAAAGCCCTAAATTCTTTCTAAATTCCCTGACATGATTCATAATGGGCCTCCTTCTGAAAGACAAGCTAATGTGTTGCTGTAAGTCGCAATTTATCAATTATGTCAACTATATCTGACATAATTGTAGCAAATTTATATAGGTATGTCAATTATCTTAGACATATTTTCCATTTTGGCATTAACTAAAGGATTCTTTGTCAGCTCTTGAAAGCTTTTTGTTTTTTTGGTAAAATTGATAGTAATTGAATAGAAGTCGTAGAGACTAGTAACCTTATGGAAATTGACAGGGATTGGAGGTCATGGACTGGAAGCCTCCTCAAGGGAAGTTCGGCGAATTCACTCATGAAAACGACTGACGAATCAAGGTCTGGGTAACCAGATAAAAAACGGATGGTACCGCGTGTCAACGCTCCGGGTTGGAGTTTTGGCATGTGGTTTTTTGTTTGCGATTCGAAATTGTTACATCAGAAAGGAATCTCATGGATTTACAAACACAATTGCAAGAGTTGAAAACATCAACGCAGGCTAAATTGGCTGAAATGCGTGGTGAACACTCTAAAGAATTACAAGAATTGCGTGTTGCAGTTTTGGGTAAAAAAGGCTCTTTGACGGATCTTTTGAAGGGGCTTAAAGACCTTCCTAATGAAGAACGCCCTAAAGTTGGTAAAATGGTCAACGAAGTTCGTGACGTTTTGACTGAAGCTTTTGACGAAGCCGCTAAAGTTGTTGAAGCTGCTAAAATTCAAGCACAACTTGACTCTGAAAGTCTTGACGTAACCCTTCCTGGACGCCAAGTCAAACTCGGTAATCGTCATATTCTTAGCCAAACAGCTGAAGAAATCGAAGACATTTTCTTGGGGATGGGCTTCCAAATCGTTGATGGTTTTGAAGTTGAGACTGACTATTATAACTTTGAACGTATGAACTTGCCTAAGGATCACCCAGCCCGTGACATGCAAGATACCTTCTATATTACGGAAGAAATTTTGCTTCGTACACACACAAGTCCTGTCCAAGCTCGTACACTTGATAAACACGATTTTTCTAAAGGTCCACTTAAGATGATCTCACCAGGACGTGTTTTCCGTCGTGATACAGATGATGCGACTCACAGTCACCAGTTCCACCAAATCGAAGGTTTGGTCGTTGGTAAAAACATCTCAATGGGTGATCTTAAGGGAACGCTTGAAATGATTATCCAAAAAATGTTTGGTGCAGAACGTCAAATCCGTTTGCGTCCATCTTACTTCCCATTCACTGAGCCTTCAGTTGAAGTTGACGTGTCATGCTTTAAGTGTGGTGGTAAAGGATGTAACGTATGTAAGAAGACAGGTTGGATCGAGATCCTCGGTGCTGGTATGGTTCACCCACAAGTGCTTGAGATGTCAGGCGTTGATTCTGAAGAATACTCAGGTTTCGCCTTCGGTCTTGGTCAAGAACGTATTGCCATGCTTCGTTATGGTATCAACGATATTCGTGGTTTCTACCAAGGGGATGTTCGCTTCTCAGAACAGTTTAAATAAGGTTTAGGAGGTTGTCATGTCAGTCGTTATTCGTAAGGTTCTTCCGGAAGAAGTAGCAGAATTAAAAGTTATCTCCGAAGATACCTTTAGAGAGACTTTTGCTCATGATAATACCGAAGCCCAGTTGCAAGGTTACTTTGACACTGCACTTTCTGAGGAAGTCCTCTTAGATGAAATCACTCATGAAGAATCGCGTTACTTTTTCATTCTCGTTGATGGTGAAAAGGCAGGTTTTCTAAAGACTAATGTAGGTTCTGCTCAAACAGAGCAGCATTTGGATAATGCCTTTGAAATTCAACGTATTTATATCAGTCAGGCCTTCCAAGGCATGGGCTTGGGTAAGCAACTTTTTGAATTCGCCCTACAAGAAGCTCGTGATCTAGGTTGTGATTGGGCCTGGTTGGGTGTTTGGGAAAGGAATTTCAAAGCACAGATATTTTACGATAAATATGGCTTCGAAAAGTTCGCAGAACACGATTTTCCAGTTGGTGATGGTAAAGTTGACCGCGACTGGTTGCTTAAATTAAAACTATAAACCTATTATTAAGTTGATAGAGAGGAGTTTAAAAGGCGATTAAACGTGTTAGTTCGTCTTCCTCTTATATCAGATATACATATTCCTAAATTACAGAAAGGATTTGAACCCGCCCTAAGCTCTGGGCAAAAAAGATAAAGTCGCCTAGGTGCTGATGCACCAACGTTGCCTTTCCTATTTTTGCGGAGAGCTATTAACGGGCTTGGTATCATAATTATGCTAGTTAGTTATAAATGGTTAAAAGAGTTGGTTGATGTGGATGTTACCACTGCTGAACTCGCTGAAAAAATGTCGACGACAGGTATTGAAGTGGAAGGTGTTGAGACACCTGCTGAGGGCTTGTCAAAATTGGTTGTTGGTCATGTCTTGTCATGTGAAGATGTGCCTGACACACACTTGCACTTGTGTCAAGTAGATACAGGAGATGCTGAAGGTCCACGTCAAATTGTTTGTGGTGCTCCAAATGTCACTGCTGGAATCAAGGTAATTGTTGCCATTCCTGGTGCCCGCATTGCGGACAACTACAAAATCAAAAAAGGTAAGATTCGCGGCATGGAATCACTCGGGATGATCTGTTCTTTGGCAGAGCTTGGACTTCCAGATAGCATTATTCCTAAGGAATTTGCGGATGGTATCCAAATTTTGCCAGAAGATGCCGTTCCTGGCGATAGCATTTTCCCATATCTTGACCTTGATGATGAAATCATCGAATTGTCAATCACACCTAACCGTGCGGATGCTCTATCTATGCGTGGTGTGGCACATGAAGTCGCTGCAATCTATGGAAAATCAGTTCACTTCCCTGAAAAAACGGTTACTGAAGACAGCAAGCCAGCTTCTGATAAGATTTCAGTAGCCATCGAAAGTGATAAAGTGGCTACTTATGCTAGTCGTGTGGTTGAGAATGTCACTGTTCAACCAAGTCCACAATGGTTGCAAAACCTTCTTATGAATGCTGGTATCCGTCCAATCAATAACGTGGTTGATGTGACAAACTATGTTCTTCTTTACTTTGGACAACCAATGCATGCCTTCGATTTGGATAAATTTGAAGATTCACGTATCGTTGCCCGTGATGCCCGTGATGGGGAAAAATTAGTCACTCTCGATGGTGAAGAACGTGAATTGACTGCTGAAGATATTGTTATTACAGTTGCTGACAAACCAGTTGCTCTCGCAGGTGTTATGGGTGGCGCTTCAACTGAAATTGACAACAATTCTAAAAATGTCGTTCTCGAAGCTGCTGTTTTTGATGGAAAATCAGTTCGTAAGACAAGTAGCCGTCTCAACCTTCGTTCAGAATCATCATCACGTTTTGAAAAAGGTATCAATAACGATACTGTCCTTGAAGCACTTGATTTTGCTGCAGCTATGTTGCAAGAATTGGCAAATGGAACGGTGCTTGCAGGCCATGTTCAAGCGGGATCTGTTGACACAGAGCCAGTTCAAGTTTCTACAAGCCTTGACTACGTGAATGTTCGCCTTGGTACAGAATTGACTTTTGCGGATATTGAAGATGTCTTTGCAAAACTTGGTTTCGGTTTGACAGGTGATGCAGATAAATTTACAGTTTCTGTACCACGTCGTCGTTGGGATATCAGCATCCAAGCAGACTTGGTTGAGGAAATCGCACGTATCTACGGCTATGAAAAATTGCCTACGACACTTCCAGAGGCAGCAGGAACAGCTGGTGAATTGACTGAAACACAAGCGCTTCGTCGCAAGGTTCGTACCATTGCTGAAGGTGCTGGATTGACTGAAATCATCTCATATGCTTTGACAACACCTGAAAAAGCTGTGGAATTTGCTGTGACACCTACTAACTTGACTGAGTTGATGTGGCCAATGACTGTTGACCGTTCAGCCCTCCGTCAGAACATGGTCTCTGGTATGCTTGATACTGTTGCTTACAATGTTAACCGTAAGAATAGTAACGTTGCTATTTACGAAATCGGTAAGGTCTTTGAACAAAATGGTAATCCAAAAGAGGAATTGCCAAATGAAATCAATACCTTTGCCTTCGCTATTTCAGGTCTTGTAGCTGAAAAAGACTTCCAAACCAAAGCAACACCAGTTGATTTCTTCTATGCCAAAGGGATTGTTGAAGCTCTCTTTGATAAACTTGAAGTTTCAGTTGACTATGTACCGACAAAAGATCTAGCAAGCATGCACCCAGGTCGTACAGCTGCTATTGTCCTTGATGGTCAAACGATTGGATTCCTTGGTCAAGTTCACCCACAAACTGCTAAAAACTACGGTATTCCAGAAACTTATGTGGCTGAAATTAACCTTAGTGCTGTAGAAGCAGCCTTGCAACCGGCTCAACCATTTGTTGAAATCACAAAATTCCCTGCAGTATCACGTGATATCGCCCTTCTTCTTAAGGCAGAAATCACACATCAAGAAGTTCTTGATGCTATCTACTCTGCAGGAGTCAAACGCTTGGTTGCTGTTAAACTCTTTGACGTTTACGCAGGTGAAAAACTTGGTACTGGTATGAAATCAATGGCTTATAGCCTTACCTTCCAAAATCCAAATGACAACCTTACAGATGAAGAAGTTGCCAAATACATGGAAAAAATCACCAAAGCCCTTACTGAGAAAGTCGAAGCAGAAGTACGTTAATAGTTAAAAATCCATCTGAGAAGATGGATTTTTAAGTGACTAGACTATATTACAAAAAGGAGTTAATTTGTTTTTAGAGTTTTTTGATGGGATATTAGGACATTACACTTTTGAATCTGATAAAGTCAATGTTCTGATTGATGGTTTACCCAGTTTTGCTTATCCCTTGGGTCAACTGACATTTTTAGTACTAGCCTATTGGTTATTTATTCATCGATACTTGAAAAAGTTTAAGAAAATGTCACCTCAGGATATTTGGGCTTGGCATAAAGAGACGTTCCGCAAAAGTAAATTATCTTTCATTGTCGTCCCAATAGTTTATCTGTTCGTTTTCGGAATGACCTATGTCTTAGTTGAAGATGTTTTGGCTACCGTCACTATTTACAAAGACTATAGAGGCCCTATAGCTAAAACCATTGATGGTCAAGTGGAAAAAATAGATATTAGTCATGTTGGGACAAAAACGAGTAGTGCTAGTATCAGTGCTCACTTTGTAAGCTCTGACGGGCAGACTTATGACATTCACCTGATAAACGGTGATAAGAGAATCGCTAATTATATGCGCCATCATAAGTCAGAGTCCTACACGGCAACCCTTTCCTTTGATAAAGATGGCAAACCAGTTTACATTTCTAAATTCTGGGAATAAGCAGTCTGGATAGCTCTTTCAGGGATTCGCACTTGACAAATATGTAAATTCTCTGCATAATAAAAGAAAAAGCCATGAAAAGAGGGTAGCCATGCAAATTATTAAACGTAATGGTCAAGTTGCTGAATTTGATCCTGATAAAATCTACCAAGCCATCTTAAAAGCAGCACAGACTGTGTATGTTCTTGATGATACTTGGCGCCAAAACCTTGCTCAAGTCACTAAAAAAGTAGTGCTTGATCTTCAAGATGCTCAGGTGGAACGCCCAACCATCAACATGATTCAGTCATTGGTTGAAAATCGTCTCATGGAAGCCGGATTTATCAATATTGCTGAACATTATATTTCATACCGTTTGCAACGTGATTTGGAACGTAACGGTTATGGAGATAAGGTAATCGTACATCTACGCTTTGAACAGACAAAATAAGAAAAAAGCCATCCAGCGATGGCTTTTTGTGTAGTCAATTTTTACTCAGTCTTTTTCAGGAGTTTCAGAAAGTAATTGAGTTCTTTCCCATGGCCTATCTGTAGATAGGTTTCAGAAGTAGGGCTGATAAAGGAGGATTCCAAAAAGCGAATCTGTTTTTTTGCCTTGAATTTTTCTAGAGAGAGTCCTTTAGGAAGCTGCCAGGTAATATGTCTAGGAGAAATCTGATAAGGAGTAGAAATCTTGGCATTCTCAATGCTTTCTCGACTTTTTTCCATAGTTTGCTGAAAGAGGTCCCGAAGTTTCTTAATATTTTTTTGAAACATGCCATTATCTAGATATACTGAAAGAGCCCTTTGCATGATAAGGTTGGTATCATAATCAATGAGTCCCTTATGGGCTAAGAAAGTTGCTTTGAGATTAGGTGGTAAGACGACACTACCTAGGCGCAGACCTGGAAAAAGGGCCATGGAAAATGATTTGATATAAATGACTCGATTCTGAGTGTCATAGTAGTGAATTGGTAGATTTTTGGTATCACTAAAGTCACCCATATAGTCGTCCTCGATAATATAAACATCGTACAGACTGGCCAGTTGTGCCAGCTTTTCTTTTTCTTTAGCGGTATAGCTTAGTCCAAGAGGGTTTGAGTAACGACTAATTGTATAAAAGAACTTAATCTGTCCAGACTTAAAGTGCTCTTCCAGTTTATCAAAATCCAGACCATCAAAATTACGCGTAATGGTTTCATAAGGTAAATTTTGGCGGTTGATTAGTTGGTTCATGCGGTGATAGGTAGGTTGCTCGATGAGAATTTTATATCCACCATTACCAAAATCTATTTGCGACAGAATGTAGAGGGCTTGTTGGCTTCCTGATGTAATGACAATCTGATCTGAATTGACGTAAATATCGTCAGCTGCAAGTCGGTTCTGTAAGGCTTTTACCAATTCTTTAAGTCCAGCTTGTTCATGGTAATAGTTAAAGAGGTAGTCCTGATGACCTGCTAAACTTTCATCGAGACAAAGCTTAAAATCTTCGTAGGCCAATTGATTGTAGTCGTTAAGGTTGAGGAGGGCTTTATCGTCTGTCTCGTTATACCCTTCGAGAACATAATAGCCACTTTTAGGAACGGCATAAATATAGTTCTGATATTTTAGGTCCAGGAGTGCTCTTTGTGCCGTATCCTTACTACAGACATAGGTCTGGCTAAGCTGTCGGATAGAAGGTAACTTACTTCCTTTTTCTAAGCTCCCATTTTTAATATCCTTAATAATAGACGCGACAATATCTTGGTAAACACTCATAACTGACCCCTCACAGATTTTTTATTATTGTACCCTACTTATCTTCTCTGAGCAAGTGAGCTAGGGGGATTTGACAAGATTATTAGATTTTGACATAATAAAAAGGTTGTAAGGTAAAACTAAATTCCCCTTTCAAACAAGTTTAAGGAGATTATAAGAATGACTTTAAAGAAAATCTTAGGACTTCTCGCTCTTGCTTGCTTAACAATCATCGGTTTGTCAGCTTGCACACCTGAGAAGGAACCTACTTGGACCTACGATAAAAACAAAATGCTATTTACGGGACAAGATGCTAGCGTACAAGTTCTTTCTGCAAATAAAATCGAATCACCTGAAGGTCAAAAAGCTGTACGCGTTCACTATAAACTTAGCAACTCAAGTAAAGAAACAATGAATGCCTACACTCTTTTGATGAAAGTTGTCCTTGATGTGAAACAAGAAAAGGAAGAAGTAAAGGTTGCTACAATGGTCTTTTCTCAGGATGATGACCGAGATAAGATGGCTAATAAGACCAAGATTGCACCTAAGGAAGTCAAAGAAGTCGTTGTTGACTATGCCGTTGAAGACTTTGATCATGATTTGGTTATTGATTTCTCAGACTACGGTACAGAAGCGAATGCGACTGCTAAACTTTCACTCCAAAATCTTGAGAAGGCACCTGTAAAATATTTTGATAAGAAAGCTCAATAAGATTTATCACCACATACTTGTGTGGTGTTTTTTGTTGTCTAAAATCTGTACCCGGACAGTAGCTAAAATACTATCTTGTTTAATCGTCAGAATTTTCATAAACTTAGACTATATTTATTTATCAAGGAGTTTTAGGTATGTCAGCAAAACGTTTAACCCTCTCTGCTTTTTTCATGGCACTTGTGATTATTTTGAGTTCTAGTCTCTTATCCATCCCT
Source organism: Streptococcus salivarius (assembly GCF_000785515.1). Taxonomy (NCBI): domain Bacteria; kingdom Bacillati; phylum Bacillota; class Bacilli; order Lactobacillales; family Streptococcaceae; genus Streptococcus; species Streptococcus salivarius. Next base: position 1,308,733 of record NZ_CP009913.1, on the reverse strand, counting down.
GTACCGGGTGGTCATTTCTATTTTAATGGGATTGTTATTTTCCTAGTTGGTTTAATTTTCCCACCTACAGAAGCAGTGATTATTGCAGGTATAGGTTCCTTCATCGGAGATTTTCTCTTTTACCCTCTTCCTATGTGGGTAACTCTAGTGACCCATAGCCTTCAAGTTCTTGCTATTGCACTTGTCGTTGGTGGTCGTTTAGGTAAATTGAGTAAATCTAGGGCTGCTCTTGGTCTCTTGCTCGGGGCTATTATTGATTTAGTTGGTTATGGTTTGGGAAGAGCCTTTATCTATGGAACACCAGCAGTTGCTATTATGAAAATTCCTTTTGATGTAATTGCTGCGATAATTGGTTTGGGCTTGGCCTATTATATTTATTTCCATACCGGATTTGTTAAACAGTTTAAAAAAGTTTGGGACGAAAAATAGATGGCTACAGTGATTGTTGCTAATGACCTTGTTGGGGTGGGTAAGGTTGCTTTGACTAGTAGCCTCCCTATCATGTCAGCCTGTCAAACTGAAGTCCTTCCTTTACCAACAGTTCTTTTATCTTCGCATACAGGGGAGTTTGAGAATATCTATATGCGGGATCTTACGGATGACCTGAAGGGATTCTATAAGCAGTGGGAGCACTTGGATTTTACAGTAGATGGCTTAGTAAGTGGTTATTTTAAGTCAAGAGAAGAACTAAAAATTGTAGGTCAATTGGCTCGTGATAAACGGATAGCTCTCTTTGTTGACCCTATTATGGGTGACAATGGTCGTCTCTATCAAGGTTTTGATATGGAATATGTAGAAGCTATGAAAGATTTTTGTCAGCAGGCAGATGCTATCATTCCCAATCTGACAGAAGCCTCTTTGTTAACGGATTCTCCCTATCTAGAAGTAGGTTCCTATGATAAGGCCACTGTTGATAAGCTTCTGCGAGATTTGACTAAGCTTGGACCTCGGAAGGTTGTCTTAACAGGTATTTCATTCGAGGAAGGCAAAATTGGTTTGGCTTATTTTGATAAAGAGACCAATAAAACGACTTATCTTATGAGGAAAAGCTATAAGTCTCACTTTTATGGCAGTGGAGATCTTGTAACAGCTATCTTGGCATCAGGCTATTTTCATCATCTGAATTTACTAAAAGTAGCTAATCTTGCCTTAGATTTCATGGATCAGGTCTTGTCTTCAACCCTAGCTAGTGGTCGTCCTTTAAAATATGGTCTCTGCTATGAGCCCCATATCGGTTATTTATTTAGTGGTTTTAATGCCCTATTGGAGGAGAAAAATGAAAAGTGATAAAACACGTGAATTAGTTGAATTGAGTTTGTACGCAGCTCTAATTATTGTTAGTGTACAGTTCATTCGTATTCCTTTTGGACCTCAATTTGTCCATTTGGGAAATGCTCTGGTTGTGATTGCTGTGTTGATTTTCGGAGCTAGGAAAGGTGCGCTAGTCGCAACAGTGGGCCTAGGCTTATTTGATATTTTCAATGGTTATGCTGCTGAGGTTTGGATTACTATTTTAGAATCTTTGATTGTTTGTTTTGTTCTCTATCTTGTTTTTGAAAAGCTACTCAAATCAAATGACAAAATGATGAACATCATTATTGTTGGCGTGATAGCTGCAGTAACCAAAATTATTTTGAATTTTGTTAAGTATACGATTATTAATAGTGTCGTTGCGGCTTTACCACTAAATGCTGCCATGGCATTGGCACTTACTAAAATTGGTGGGACCTTTGGGACATCAGTAGTGACAATCATTGCAGTTCCGCTCCTGTATCCTGTCTTCAAACGTATTTTACAGAAACATTAAGGATTTAGCAGGTTTGTCCTGCTTTTTCTTTTTAATTTTCCAGAAGCAGAGGTCCATATTTTCACTAAAAAATGGTAAAATAGTAAAGTTAATGTCAAGAAAGGAAAGGGCTGAAAGCAGGTTTAGCCCAGATATACTATGTCTATTTTAGAAGTCAAAAATCTTAGTCACGGATTTGGTGACCGTGCTATTTTTGAAAATGTCTCATTCCGTTTGCTCAAAGGTGAGCATATCGGTCTTGTCGGTGCTAACGGTGAAGGAAAGTCAACCTTCATGTCTATCGTTACTGGAAAATTGCAACCAGATGAAGGTAAGGTAGAGTGGTCTAAGTATGTTACAGCGGGTTACTTGGATCAGCATGCAGTTCTTGAAAAGGGAATGACAGTTCGTGATGTCCTTCGTACGGCTTTTGATGAGCTTTTTAAAACTGAAGAACGCATCAACGAAATTTACATGTCTATGGCTGAAGAGGGTGCTGATGTTGATGCTCTGATGGAAGAAGTAGGAGAGCTTCAGGATCGCTTGGAAACGCGTGATTTCTATACATTAGATGCTAAGATTGATGAGGTTGCTCGTGCTCTTGGTGTCATGGATTTTGGTATGGACACAGATGTAACAGACCTTTCAGGTGGTCAACGTACCAAGATTCTCTTGGCCAAGTTGCTACTTGAAAAACCAGATATCTTGCTTCTCGACGAGCCAACCAACTATTTGGATGCAGAACACATTGCCTGGCTTAAACGTTACCTTCAGGAGTATGAAAATGCCTTTGTTCTTATTTCGCATGATATTCCGTTCCTAAACGATGTGATTAACATTGTCTATCATGTTGAAAATCAAGACTTGGTTCGCTATGCAGGTGATTATGATAATTTCCAATCTGTCTATGCTATGAAAAAGGCACAATTGGAAGCTGCCTATGAACGTCAGCAGAAAGAAATTGCAGACCTTCAGGATTTTGTTAACCGTAACAAGGCGCGTGTTGCTACGCGAAATATGGCCATGTCTCGTCAGAAGAAATTGGATAAGATGGAAATTATTGAATTGCAGGCTGAGAAGCCAAAACCTGAATTCCATTTCAAGGAAAGCCGTACACCTGGACGTTTTATTTTCCAAACCAAAGACCTCGTTATTGGTTACGACCGCCCTTTGACCAAGGCTCCTTTGAATCTAACCTTCGAACGTAATCAAAAAGTAGCTATCGTGGGTGCCAATGGTATCGGTAAGACTACTTTGCTTAAGAGCCTGCTTGGTATTATTCAACCACTAGAAGGAGAAGTTGAAACAGGTGACTTTATTGACCTAGGTTACTTCGAGCAAGAAGCAGAAGGGTCACGTCAGACGCCTCTTGAAGCGGTTTGGGATGCCTTCCCAGCCTTAAATCAAGCTGAGGTCCGTGCGGCTCTAGCCAAATGCGGATTAACCTCTAAGCATATTGAAAGCCAAATTCAAGTGCTTTCAGGTGGAGAACAGGCTAAAGTTCGCTTCTGTCTCCTTATGAATCGTGAAAATAATGTTCTTGTTCTGGATGAACCTACCAACCACTTGGATGTTGACGCCAAGGATGAATTGAAGCGTGCCCTTCAGGCCTTCAAGGGCAGTATCCTTATGGTATGTCACGAACCAGAATTTTATGAAGGTTGGACAGACGTTTGGGATTTTAATGAGTTAGTATAGAGATAAAAGAGTGTTGACATTCTCTAAAGAGAAAGTTACTCACTCTTTTTTTATATTTTAAAGCAAAGTAACTTTCTAGGATTTGGTAAGACAGTGATGGTGTTAAGAAAGGTAACCGTCATCATAAAGTGTTTTTCTACCTATTTTGACATGATCTACTTGGGTTTTGAGCATAGAAACTTAATTTGTTCAAAAAGTAACAAAGTCTGAGCATAAAAGGTGTAACCGTTTTCCGATTATGGTAGAATAAAATAGTAAACTATTATCAAAAGAAAGTTGGATAAACTTATGTCAAAAATCGTAGTTGTTGGTGCTAACCACGCTGGTACTTTTAGTATTAATACTATTCTCGATAATTACGGAGACCAAAATGAAGTAGTTGTTTTCGACCAAAACTCTAACATTTCATTCTTGGGTTGTGGTATGGCTCTTTGGATCGGTAATCAGATTTCTGGTTCAGACGGACTCTTCTATGCAACAAAAGAAGGTCTTGAAAGCAAAGGTGCTAAAGTTTACATGAACTCACCAGTTGAGTCAATTGACTTTGATGCTAAAACTGTCACAGCTCTTGTCGATGGTAAAGAGCATGTTGAATCATATGATAAATTGATTTTGGCTACTGGCTCACAACCAATCTTGCCTCCAATCGAAGGTGCTGAAATCAAAGAAGGTAGCCGTACTTTCGAAGCAACACTTGAAAATCTTCAATTTGTTAAACTTTTCCAAAACGCTCAAGAAGTTATTGATAAGTTGAACGACAAATCTCAAGATATCAAACGTGTAGCGGTTGTAGGTGCTGGTTACATTGGTGTTGAATTGGCTGAAGCTTTCCAACGTCATGGAAAAGAAGTTATCCTTATCGACGTTGTTGATACATGTTTGGCTGGTTATTATGACCATGATTTGACTGAACTTATGGCTAAAAATATGGAAAGCCACGGTATTAAATTGGCATTTGGTGAAACTGTTAAGGCAGTTGAAGGAGATACTAAAGTTGAACGTATCGTCACTGATAAAAATGCTTACGATGTCGACATGGTTGTCCTTGCAGTAGGTTTCCGTCCTAACACAGCTCTTGGTGCTGGTAAATTGGAAACATTCCGTAATGGCGCTTACCTTGTTAATAAGAAACAAGAAACATCAATCAAAGACGTTTATGCAGTTGGTGACTGTGCTACCGTTTATGACAATGCTCTTGAAGATGTGAACTACATTGCCTTGGCTTCAAACGCTGTTCGTTCAGGTATTGTCGGTGGTCATAATGCCGGTGGTGGCGATGTTGAATCAAACGGTGTTCAAGGATCAAATGGTATCTCAATCTATGGTTTGAACATGGTATCTACTGGTTTGACAGAAGAAAAAGCAAAACGCTTTGGCTTCAATCCAGCAGTAGTAGAATCAACAGATCTTCAAAAAGCTGCCTTCATGGAAGATGAAAATGAAGACGTTACAATCAAGATTGTTTATGACAAAGACACGCGTAAAATTCTTGGAGCTCAAATGGTATCACGTATGGATATCTCTATGGGAATCCACATGTTCTCATTAGCTATCCAAGAAGGAGTTACAATTGATCGTCTTCAATTGCTTGATTTGTTCTTCTTGCCACACTTTAACCAACCGCTTAGCTATATTGCTAAAGCAGCTATCTCAGCTAAATAATCTTAGACAGCTAATTCAACCGAATTAGCTGTTTTTTCTTTAAAATACTAAAAAAGCCTCCTATTGGAGACTTTTATTTTACTAATCTTAAATTAGTTTTTTGAAGCTTCTTGGAATTCAGGGTTTTTCCATGCTTCATCAATGATAGCTTGCAATTCATCAGCAGAAGCTTTCATTTTTTGTTGTTCAGCATCGTTCAATGGGATGTTTACTGGACGTACGATACCGTGTGCACCTACGATAGCAGGTTGACCGATAAAGACGTTGCTTACACCATATTGACCTTCTTGGAATACAGACAATGGAAGTACTGCATTTTCATCGTCAAGAATAGCTTTAGTGATACGTGCAAGAGCTACGGCGATACCATAGTAAGTAGCACCTTTTTTGTTGATGATTGTGTAAGCGGCATCACGAACACCTTCGAACAATTCAACCAATTCAGACTCTTGAACGTTTTGAGTGTCTTTAAGGAATTCTTCAAGGTTTACACCGGCGATGTTAGCGTGTGACCAAACGGCAAATTCTGAGTCACCGTGTTCACCCATGATGTAGGCGTGAACTGAACGAGCGTCAACGTCAAGTTTTTCAGCAAGTGCTTGACGGAAACGAGCTGAGTCAAGTGAAGTACCTGAACCGATAACACGTTCTTTAGGGAAGCCTGAGAATTTCCATGTTGAGTAAGTCAAAACGTCAACTGGGTTAGCAGCTACAAGGAAGATTCCTTTGAATCCTGATTCAACAACTTGAGTAACGATTGATTTGTTGATTGCAAGGTTTTTACCAACAAGATCAAGACGAGTTTCACCTGGTTTTTGTGGAGCACCAGCAGTGATAACTACAAGGTCAGCATCCGCACAGTCTTCGTATTTAGCTGCATAGATTTTTTTAGGTGAAGTGAAAGCAAGCGCGTGGCTAAGGTCAAGCGCATCACCAACAGCTTTTTCGAACAATTGTGGAATTTCGATGATACCAAGTTCTTGAGCGATACCTTGGTTTACAAGTGCGAAAGCGTAAGATGAACCTACGGCACCGTCACCAACGAGGATGACTTTTTTGTGTTGTTTAGTTGCAGTCATGGGTCTAAACATCTCCTTATTTTTTAATTGGGTTACCCCGTACACTGCTTATTCTACCACTTTAAGTGATAGATGTCACGAAATAATAAGTAATTATTGGATGAAAGCGTTTTACACAAATGAAAAATAAAGCGTTTTATGGTATAATAATATAGAAATTTTCTATACTCTTTTATTAGAGTTTGGAATGATTTGAATGAAAGAAAAGAGGCATTTTTAGAGTGCAAGATAATAATTTAATTGACGTTAATTTGACGTCTGAGATGAAGACGAGCTTTATCGATTATGCCATGAGTGTTATCGTGTCTCGTGCTCTTCCAGATGTTCGTGACGGTTTAAAACCGGTACAACGTCGTATTCTTTATGGAATGAATGAGCTTGGGGTGACACCTGATAAGCCACATAAAAAATCTGCCCGTATTACCGGGGATGTCATGGGTAAATATCACCCACACGGAGACTCATCTATCTATGAAGCCATGGTCCGTATGGCGCAATGGTGGAGCTACCGTTACATGTTGGTTGATGGTCACGGTAACTTTGGTTCTATGGACGGCGATGGGGCTGCCGCTCAGCGTTATACTGAGGCGCGTATGTCTAAAATCGCTTTGGAGATGCTCCGTGATCTCAACAAGAATACCGTAGATTTCCAAGATAACTATGATGGATCAGAACGTGAGCCAATCGTTCTTCCGTCACGTATTCCCAACCTTCTTGTCAATGGTGCGACAGGGATTGCCGTTGGTATGGCGACTAACATTCCACCACATAATTTGGCTGAAACGATTGATGCTGTCAAATTGATGATGGATAATCCTGAAGTCACAACGCGTGAACTGATGGAAGTTCTTCCTGGGCCAGACTTCCCAACTGGAGGCTTGGTCATGGGGAAATCTGGTATTCACAGAGCATACGAGACTGGTAAGGGTTCTATTGTCCTTCGTTCACGTACTGAGATTGAAACAACTAAATCAGGTCGTGAGCGTATTGTTGTCACTGAGTTTCCTTACATGGTCAATAAGACCAAGGTTCATGAACATATCGTGCGTTTAGCTCAAGAAAAACGTATTGAAGGGATTACAGCAGTCCGTGACGAGTCTTCTCGTGAAGGGGTACGCTTTGTCATCGAAGTGCGTCGTGACGCTTCTGCCAATGTTATCTTGAACAATTTGTTCAAATTAACGCAACTTCAGACTAACTTTAGCTTCAACATGTTGGCCATTGAAAAGGGTGTTCCTAAAATCCTTTCCTTGCGTCAAATCTTGGCTGACTATATTGCGCACCAACAAGAAGTTGTGGTTCGTCGTACACAGTTTGACAAGGATAAGGCTGAAGCACGTGCCCACATTTTAGAAGGTTTGCTGATTGCTCTTGATCATTTGGATGAAGTGATTACGATTATCCGTAATAGTCAAACTGATGCTGAGGCTCAGGCTGAGTTGATGGATCGCTTCGAACTCACAGAACGTCAAAGTCAAGCCATTCTTGATATGCGTTTGCGTCGTTTGACAGGTTTGGAACGTGATAAGATTCAAAATGAGTACAATGATCTCCTTGCCTTGATTGCTGATTTAGCTGATATTTTGGCAAAACCAGAACGTGTCATTGCTATCATCAAGGAAGAATTGGACGAAAGCAAGCGTAAATTCGCGGATGCGCGTCGTACCGAGCTGATGGTCGGGGAAGTCATTTCTCTTGAAGATGAAGATCTCATCGAAGAGGAAGATGTCGTTATCACTCTTTCAAACAAGGGGTATATTAAACGTTTGGCTCAAGACGAGTTCCGCTCTCAAAAACGTGGAGGTCGCGGAGTCCAAGGTACTGGTGTTAACGATGATGACTTTGTTCGAGATATTGTCTCAACAAGCACTCATGATCACCTTTACTTCATGACTAATAAGGGGCGTGTATACCGTCTCAAGGGTTATGAAATACCTGAGTATGGTCGTACAGCCAAAGGCTTACCTATTGTCAATCTCTTGAAGTTGGACGAAGGTGAGACCATTCAAACTGTCATTAACGCTAAGAGTGATGAAGCTTCTGAAAATAATCATCTTGTCTTTGTAACTCGCCAAGGTCTGGTTAAACGTACCAAAGAAGCAGAATTTAAGAACATCCGTCAAAACGGTTTGATTGCCTTGAAACTTAGAGAAGGTGATGAGCTAATCAATGTCTTCTTGACCACTGGTAATGAAGAAATTGTCATTGGTACCAAATTTGGTTACAGTGTACGCTTCAAAGAGGACACTATTCGAAGCATGAGCCGTATGGCTGCCGGTGTTAAAGGTGTCACTCTTCGTGATGGTGACCAAGTTGTAGGTGCAGCTGCCATTACAGAAGACCAAGAAGTCTTGATTATCACTGAAAAAGGTTACGGTAAGCGTACCTCAGCTACTGAGTACCCAACGAAGGGACGTGGTGGTAAAGGTATCAAGACTGCTAATATCACAGAGAAGAATGGTAACCTAGCAGGTATTGTCACAGTGTCTGGTGATGAGGATATCATGGTCATCACCGATACAGGTGTTATCATCCGTACTGCCGTTGCTAATATCTCTCAAACTGGTCGTGCAACTCAAGGGGTTAAGGTCATGCGTTTGGATGACTCTGCTCGTATTGTAACCTTTGCTTTAGTTGAGCCAGAAGAAGTTGAACAAGCTTCCGAAGACCAAGAAAGTGGTGACAACTAATGAGCAAAGATAAGAAAAATAAAACAACAAAGAAACGCCCTAAGTGGCTGGATATTCTTCGCTGGGTGTTGATTGTTGTTCTCTTGGTTGTTGGTTTAGCCTTGATTTTCAATAAGTCTATTCGAAACACAGTAATTGCTTGGAATACAAATAAGTATCAAGTGAGCAAGGTTTCTAAAAAGACTATTGAGAAAAACAAGGAAGCTAAGACGAGTTTTGACTTTGATACCGTTAAATCAATTAGCACAGAGTCTGTCTTGCAGGCACAGATGGATGCTCAGGAACTTCCTGTCATTGGTGGTATTGCCATTCCAGAGGTAGGTATCAATCTTCCTATTTTCAAAGGACTTGGTAATACTGAGTTGACCTACGGTGCTGGAACTATGAAAGAAGACCAAGTCATGGGTGGTGAAAATAACTATTCACTAGCTAGTCACCACGTCTTTGGTATTGCTGGTGCATCTGACATGCTATTTTCACCGCTAGATAAGGCTAAGGAAGGCATGAAAATTTATCTTACGGATAAAAATAAGGTCTATACTTATGTCATTAGTGAGGTCAAGGTCGTCCAACCAACCGAAGTAGCAGTGGTTGATGATACACCAGGCAAGTCTGAAGTTACTTTGGTAACTTGTACGGATGCTGAAGCAACCCAACGTACAATAGTCAAAGGTGAATTGAAATCGCAGGTAGATTTTGACAAGGCAAGTTCAGATATTATTGAAGCCTTTAATAAATCATACAATCAATTTCAAAGTTAAGAAAGGGGCCCTCGGGCCTTTTTCTATGGAGGAAAATATGTTTTTAAATACAGTGCACCATGTTGCTATTATTGTTTCTGATTATGACTTGTCTCGAGATTTTTATGTTAATAAACTTGGTTTTGAGATTATTCGGGAAAATCACCGTCCGGAACGCCATGATTATAAGTTAGATCTACGTTGTGGAGATATAGAACTTGAAATCTTTGGCAATAAGACAAGTGATCCGAACTATGTGGAGCCACCCAAACGCCCGTCTTATCCTGAGGCATGTGGCTTACGTCATTTAGCTTTCAGAGTGACTAATATTGAAGAGGTTGTCAAGAGTTTAGAAGAAAAGGGTATTTCCTGCCAACCCATCCGCAAGGACACTTTTACCGGTGAAAAGATGACTTTCTTTGCTGATCCAGATGGTCTCCCCTTGGAGCTGCACGAGTAGTTTTTTTGACCCTAATTATTTAAGTCATGGTATAATAGGTGAACGGCTGAGCCTAGAGTCAGTCGTCCTTTAGGAGATTATGGAATAATATTCTATTTTCGAAAGGAAACACACATGAAATTGAAAAAACTTCTTGTTACTGGGATGGCTATATTGGCTTCAGTAACAGCTTTCACTTCGGTTGCTCAAGCAGCAACCTCATCACAAGTCCAAAAGGTTATTGATGAATCCTATGTTCAGCCTGATTATGTGATGGGCTATTCCTTGTCAGAGGATCAGCGTAATGAAACCCTGAATTTACTGGGATATGATAGTAGTAAGGATACCAATGTTAAGACACTTACGACATCAGCTTATGCAAAAATTATGAACGTTGCTGACGATTCTAGTCTTCAGCTATATTCTTCAGTTAAGATTGCTAAGCTAGGTGCTAAGGAAACCTTGAGTGTAGAGATTGTGACACCGCAAAATATCACGAAAATCACTCCAGATATGTACCGTAATGCTGCAACGACACTTGGTATCGAACACGCCAAGATTACGGTAGCAGCACCAATCGCAGTTACTGGAGAAAGTGCCTTGGCTGGTATTTACTATTCGCTTGAGCAAAATGGGGCTAAGGTTTCTGATGAAAGCAAAGAGCTTGCGCAGGAGGAACTTAAAACCCTTTCTCAAATTAATGAGGAAAATTCAGGCAAGAGTGACTATGATGCCGACAAGCTTAATGTAGCTATGACTGATATTAAGTCAGCAGTTGCTGATAAAGGGGATAAGTTGACTGAAGACCAAGCTAAAACGATTGTTCAGCAGACTATCAATAATTACAACTTGGATCTTTCTGATACGCAAATTAACCTTCTAGTGAATTTTGCTATGAATTTATCTAAGTCTTCAATCATTGACAGTGCTAGCTTTAAGTCAAGCTTGAGATCACTTAAAGATTCTATCGTTTCCAAAGCTGGTAATACTTTCTCTGGAATTAACTTAAACTTTAATGCCAACAAAGCGGTTGAGAACAGCAAAAATATCTTTGCACAAATCTGGCAAGCTATCGTAGATTTCTTTACAGGACTGTCTAAATAGTAAAAGAGCTATCCGTTTGGATGGCTTTTTTCTATTTTTCAGAAAAATGTGAAATACTATTGAAATTATTCCAACAATTGTGTAAAATGGTAAACATCAATTCAGATTATTCTGAAAATTTGTTTTAGGAGATTTTCTTATGTCACAAACAAGTGCAACTAGTCAGTCTACCTGGCGTAGTAAAATAAAAGCAATGGGACCTGGTATCCTAATGGCTTCAGCGGCCGTAGGTGGATCCCACATTGTTTCATCAACCCAAGCGGGTGGTTCTTATGGATGGGCCTTGCTAGGCTTGGTTATTCTTGCTAACCTCTTTAAATACCCATTTTTCCGTTTTGGTGCTGAGTATACCGCAGATACGGGTAAAACCCTCGTTGAAGGTTATGCTGAGAAAGGTAAGTTCTATCTTTGGGTATTCTTCATTTTGAATGTCTTCTCAGCCTTGGTTAATACTGCGGGAGTTTCTATTCTTTGTTCAGCCATCATTGCTAGTGCCTTTCCAATGCTTGGTTTGACTATTACCACATGGTCAATCATTTTGGTTGCCATTATCTGGGGGATGTTACTCTTTGGTGGTTACAAACTTCTTGATGGTATGGCCAAATGGATTATGTCAGCTTTGACTATTGCAACAGTAGCAGCAGTTATTATTGCGGCAATCAAACATCCAGAGTACAGTGCTGACTTCGTTGAAAAAACACCATGGCAGCTCGCAGCCCTTCCATTTATCGTTTCACTTCTTGGATGGATGCCAGCACCAATTGAAATTTCAGCCATTAACTCACTTTGGTCAGCTGAGAAAAAGAAAACTGTTGATTTCAACACTGATGATGCCCTCTTTGACTTTAACGTTGGTTACATCGGAACAGCTATTCTTGCGGTATTCTTTGTAGCACTCGGTGCTCTTATCCAGTACCCAACTGGTAAACCAGTAGAAGCAGCATCAGCTAAGTATATTGCACAGTTTGTTGGTATGTACGCATCAGTGCTTGGTGAGTGGTCACGCTATTTGATTACCTTTATCGCTTTCTTGTGTATCTTTGGTACTGTAATTACCGTTATTGATGGTTACTCACGTGTTAACGAAATTTCTCTTCGTCTTTTGTTTAACCAAAAAGAAAAAAATCAAACACCTTTGAATGTTTGGATGACCTTGACAGCTATTCTTGGTCTCATCATTATTTTCTTCTTCCAAGGTCAAGTAGCAACCATGCTTCGTTTCGCCATGATTGGTTCATTCCTTACAACACCTTTCTTTGCGCTTTTGAATTACGTACTTGTTACAAAAGAGAAGAAAGACCTTCCAACTTGGTTGAAAGGACTTGCCATTGCAGGTTTGATCTTCTTGTTCGGATTTGCCCTCTTCTTTATCTGGGCTTTGGCTATTGGTAAAGCAGGTTAATAGGAATAAACGGTTTCCATATGGAAGCTGTTTTTTTATTTTATAAATATGGGAGTAGGAGAGCTTATACCCAAGAGCATACAAAAAAACCATTCCAATCGGAATGGTTTAACAACAAGATGTTGCTTATTTGAGACCGTATTTTTTGTTGAAACGATCCACGCGTCCGTCTGCTTGTGTGAATTTTTGACGGCCAGTGTAGAATGGGTGTGAATCTGATGAAATTTCTACACGGATAAGTGGGTAAGTTTCACCTTCGAATTCAACTGTTTCGTTTGAGTGTTTAGTTGAACCGCTAAGGAATTGGTAACCAGTAGTTGTGTCCATGAATACTACTTGACGGTAATCTGGATGGATATCTTTTTTCATGTTAAAATATTTCCTTTCTGCCATGGTACTTTCCGCACCATAGTTTTTTTTAACTATTTTAGTTTATCAAAAGGTGGTCTACTTGACAAGTCTTTTTTACTATTTTTTAGGAAATTCGCATTTTGTAAATGCCACCTGTCTGAAAGCAGTGATTGTCTTTATCAACGATGATTGCTTCAAGCTCAGCTTGTGAACTAACTTCTTGGAATATGTGTTCGAGACTAGAGCCAAATAAGCGGGTTGTCCAAATTTCACCGTCCACTGAGAGGGATGAAATAATGGTAAGGCTGGCTAGGTCACTGGAGACTGGATAACCAGTTTGGCTATCAAAAATATGATGGTAGGTTTTGCCATCTATCTCAAAAGTACGTTCATAGATTCCCGAAGTGACAACAGACTGGTCTCTTATAGCAAGCACCATAAGATTTGTGTTTCTTGTCTCCTTAGGATTTTGAATACCAATGCGCCATTTTTGGTCAGGATTATGGAGAGCTGGTCCAAAGGTTAGGACATTACCTCCGAGATTGATTAGGGCGCTGGTTACTTTTTTAGCTTTAAGAAAATCTGCAATACGATCTGCAATATATCCCTTTGCCAGAGCACCAAGATCAATTTTCATCCCTTTTTCTTTGAGAAAAACACTTTGATTTTCCTCGGATAGAAGAATGGCGTTGGGATTGATGATATCTAGGAGCGGACGAATTTCTTCAGGAAGAGGCAGCTTAGCATCAGAAAAACCAATGCGCCAAGTCTGAATGAGAGGCCCGATAGCAATATTAAGGTGACTTCCAGGTTGGCAGCTATGCCATTTTCCAAGAGAAATAAGTTCAAAAAGCTCTGGGTGAACTGTCACTGGATGTAAGCCTGCTGCCTTGTTAATTTTCATGAGTTCGGAACTGTCGTCATTGGCTGAGAAGCGCTTATTGTAGGTATGTAGAAGTGCTTCAACTTGGTCTAGCAGGGGTTCTGGTTCTTTATGATAGATAGAGACGTCAATCACAGTTCCCATGAGACGTACACGACGATTAGTGAGTTGCATGGGCAACTGTATCCTTGATTTCTTGATAGATTTGTTCGTTTTCTTCTAAGCTGTAGGAATTTGCCCCACTAGCTAGTGGGTGGCCGCCACCATCATGGCGTTTGGCAATCTCGTTGATGACAATGCTTTTACTACGTAGACGGACACGGTAATGTCCTTCAGGCTGCTCTACGAAAATAGCCCAAGATTCGACACAATCAATACGGCCTGGAGTTCCAACAATGGCAGAACTTTCAGCATCAGTGACATTGAATTCATCCAAAATCTTTCGTGTCAAGACAACTCGAGCTGCACCATTTTCATCGACTTCTAGATTATCGAAAACATAACCTTGTAGTTTAGCAATTTTGAAAGGAAAACTGTCCATACGACGAGCCATTGCTGCAAAATCAAAGTCGTATTCACGAAGTTTAGCCGCGATTTGAAGTGTTTTAGGAGTAGTAGATGGAAAGAGGAAGCGACCTGTATCGCCAACAATACCATTGTAGAGAACACGCGCAGCAGCATCTGACAAGGAAAGGCCAAGGCTGAGGGCCCAGTCTGTCACAATTTCGCTGGCGCTTGAAGCAGTCGTATCAACAAGTAGAAGGTCACCGTAGGCATCATCGTTAGGATGATGGTCAATTTTGATAAGGAAGTCACCTTTATCATAACGATCGTCGTCGATACGAGGGGTGTTGGCAGTATCGGTAACAATAACAAGTGCCCCTTCATAGTCTTGATCAGCTACCTCGTCCATCTCAGCAATCCAAGATAAGGTAGGTTCATTGACACCTGTCGCAAGAACCTTTTTATCTGGAAAGTTTGTTTTTAAAATTTCCTTCAGTCCTACCTGACTACCAATGGCATCTGGGTCAGGTCTTTGGTGGCGGTGGATAATAATAGTGTCGTAGGCTTTGATTTTTTCTAAAATAGCTTGAAATACAGTCATGAATGTCTCCTTGTGATTTTGCTTCTATTATATCATGAAACAATAGAAAAACGGTTAGCCTAGGCAAACCGTTATAAAAATTAGATTTCTTTATAGTCGACTTCAAGTCCTCGTTTAACTGCTGGACGGTCGGCAATTTTTTCAGTCCAAGCTTGAAGATGCTTGTATTCTTTAACATCAAGGAAAATACCAGCCTTATCCCAAATCTTATCTTGAGCAAGACGGCCATACCAAGACCAGATAGCGATATCAGCGATAGTATATTCATCGCCAGCAATATAAGGTTTGGTTGCTAATTCTTTATCGAGCAAGTCGAGTTGGCGTTTGGCTTCCATGGCAAAACGGTTGATGGCATATTCGATTTTTTCAGGTGCATAGTGGAAGAAGTGCCCAAAGCCACCACCTAGAAAAGGAGCAGCACCTGTTTGCCAAAAGAGCCAGTTGAGAACTTCCGTACGTTTTCCGTGATCAGTTGGAATGAGTTTGCCGAATTTTTCAGCCAAGTAAAGGAGGATGTTAGCTGATTCGAAGACACGAACTGGTTGGTCTTCAGAGTAATCCATCATGGCTGGAATCTTTGAGTTTGGATTGATTGAAACAAAGTCTGAGCCGAATTGATCACCGTCACCAATCTTAATACGATAAGCGTCATAACCTGCTTGAGTTACACCAAGTTCTTTCAATTCTTCCAGCATGATAGTTGCCTTGATACCATTTGGTGTCGGAAGAGTATAGAGTTGGAAAGGTTGGTCACCTTTAGGTAAAGTTTGTTCAAAACGTGCACCAGCTGTAGGTTGATTGAGGCCACCCCAGGCACCTCCCATAGAGGTTGGGTTTTCCCAAACTTCTGGTAAAATATAGTCAGACATAAAGTTTCTCCTTGTATTCTTGATAGTTACATCCTAACAAAATGCTAATGGCATTTCAAGAATCTACTACGTCCTATTAGGAGCGGCACCTTGACTTTTTCCATAAGAATGATAAGATAGTAAAAATTAATTTTTATCTGATAAAAAAACATATTGTTTAGAGAGGAAGAAAAGAATGACTGCTATTGATTTTCATAAGTTGGCTAAAACAGAACTACACTGCCATTTGGATGGTTCTCTATCATTGGAAACCATTCGTCACCTAGCTGACTTGGCACAGATTGAGTTACCTGAGGACGATGCGGAGCTCAAACATCATGTGACAGCACCGGCTACCTGTGAGAGTCTCCTAGATTATCTTGAGGCTTTTGATTATATTCGTCCTTTGCTTCAAACAAAGGAAGCCTTGACTATTGCGGCTTATGATGTCGCAAAACAGGCTGCTCTTGAAAATGTCATCTATATTGAAGTGCGTTTTGCTCCAGAATTGTCAATGGATAAGGGATTGACTGTCGCTGAGACCATTGATGCTGTTTGTCAAGGCTTACGTCAAGCTCAAGAAGAATTTGGTATTGTAGCCAAGGCCCTAGTTTGTGGCATGCGCCAATCAGATCAAGAATTAACGGCTCGTATTCTTGATGAAGCAAATGAAGTTGAAAATAGTGACTTTGTTGGTTTTGATTTTGCTGGAGATGAACATCATTATGGACCTAAAGCGATTAAACCTTTGATTGAACAAGTCCAAAGTTACAACCGTCCGATGACTTTTCATGCTGGTGAGTGTGGTTGCCCTGCCTTTTTGGCTGAGTCGATTGCCATGGGAATTAAGCGTAATGGCCATGCAACGATTTTGGCTCAAGAACCCGAGCTTTTGGAAGAGTTTGTCAAAAATGGTGTCACAGGAGAGTTATGTTTAACAAGTAATCTCCAGACCAAGGCAGCTGTTACAGTTACTGATTTTCCTTATCTAAAAATGAAAGCGGCAGGGGCTAATATTACTATTAATACGGACAATCGTACCGTTTCTGATACAAACCTGACCAAAGAGTACGAACTCTATCACAAGCATTTTGATAGCTCAGTTCAAGACTTTTATGCTCATAATAAGACGGCAATTGAAGCTTCATTTGCCAGCGATGAGGAGAAAGAAGAACTTCTTGAAAAATTGGCTAAAGCCTATTCATAAGAAACTTTTAGACTGGTAAAACTTTATCAGGAAGATAAGATTGAGCCATTTGGAATACCAGTCAAACCTAGCATAAAAATAAGGGAGAGAGGCGAACTTTTTTCAAAAAATTGTTCAGTCTCCCTCCCTTTTACGCTTGGAATTATGATAAAATAAGTACAATACATATTTTAGAGGAGACTGGTTTGGCACAACTTTATTTTCGCTACGGCACCATGAATTCTGGGAAATCCATTGAAATTCTTAAGGTTGCCTATAATTACGAAGAACAAGGGAAACCAGTAGTATTGTTGACCAGTCGTTTGGATAATCGAGATGGGGTCGGCTATATCTCTAGTCGTATTGGCATGAAACGGAAGGCCTATCCTATTGGTGATGATACGGATATTTTTGGTTACATTGCTCATATGGATCCACGACCTTACTGCGTTTTAGTTGATGAGGCTCAGTTTTTGACCCGTGCGAATGTCTATGATTTGGCACGAATTGTTGATGAGTTAGATATCCCAGTGATGGCTTTTGGTCTCAAAAATGATTTTCAGAACAATCTCTTTGAAGGTTCTAAATATCTTTTGCTTTTGTCTGATAAGATTGATGAAATCAAGACTATTTGTCATTATTGCTCGAGAAAGGCAACCATGGTTCTTCGTATGGAAGATGGTAAGCCAGTTTATGAGGGAGCACAAGTTCAAATTGGAGGACACGAGAGTTATATCTCCGTTTGCCGAAAGCACTGGTTTAATCCACCTCAAGAAAACATAATCCCTTTGAATAAGGCTGAAAACGACTATTAGTTATATAAGGAGTAAAGATAACAAATGAATATTTATGATCAGTTACAAGCGGTTGAAGACCGTTATGAGGAATTGGGTGAATTGCTTAGTGACCCTGAAGTCGTTTCAGACACTAAACGCTTCATGGAGTTGTCGCGTGAAGAGGCAAATACTCGTGAAACTGTGACAGCATACCGTGAGTACAAGCAAGTCATCCAAAGTATCTCAGACGCTGAAGAGATGATTAAGGAAGCAAGTGGTGATCCTGACTTGGAAGAAATGGCTAAGGAAGAACTCAAAGAATCCAAAGCCGCTAAAGAAGAGTACGAAGAACGCTTGAAAATTCTTCTCTTGCCAAAAGACCCTAATGATGACAAGAATATCATCCTCGAAATCCGTGGAGCCGCAGGTGGTGATGAAGCTGCCTTGTTTGCAGGTGACCTTTTAGCTATGTACCAAAAATACGCAGAAACACAAGGTTGGCGCTTTGAGGTCATGGAAGCTTCTTATAATGGTGTCGGTGGTATCAAAGAAGTGGTTGCCATGGTTTCAGGACAATCAGTCTACTCAAAACTCAAATATGAATCAGGAGCACACCGTGTACAACGTGTGCCTGTGACTGAGAGCCAAGGTCGTGTTCATACCTCTACAGCAACTGTTTTGGTTATGCCAGAAGTTGAAGAAGTAGAGTACGAAATTGATCCTAAGGACCTTCGTGTCGATATCTATCACGCATCTGGTGCTGGTGGTCAGAACGTCAATAAGGTTGCGACTGCGGTTCGTATGGTTCACATTCCTACTGGAATCAAAGTAGAGATGCAAGAAGAACGTACACAACAGAAGAACCGTGATAAAGCCATGAAGATTATCCGTGCGCGTGTTGCGGACCACTTTGCACAAATCGCTCAAGATGAACAAGATGCTGAGCGTAAGTCTACTGTTGGTACAGGAGATCGTTCAGAGCGTATCCGTACTTACAACTTCCCACAAAACCGTGTAACGGATCACCGTATTGGTTTGACCCTTCAAAAACTAGATACGATTTTGGCTGGGAAACTAGATGAAGTTGTGGATGCCTTGGTTCTTTATGATCAAACGCAAAAATTGGAAGAGCTTAACAAATGATTCTAGCGGATGTTCTGGCTGACTATGAGAAGCAGCTTGAGGCAGTTGGAGAAGAGCCAGAGGCCCTTTCCTTTGTTTATCGTGGTTTGAAGCAGTGGGACTTGACTCATTTTGTTCTTCAATTGCGTCAGGAAGTTTCAGAGGAAGATGCTGAGCTATTAGCTCATGCATTTAGCCAACTAAAGAAACACAAGCCTGCTCAGTATATCTTGGGCTATGAAGACTTTCATGGTTTACGTTTTCAGGTTGATGAACGTGTCTTGATTCCACGTCCTGAAACTGAAGAACTAGTGGACTTGATTTTAGCGGAAAATCCAAGCACAGAGCTTAAGGTTCTTGATATCGGAACTGGGAGTGGTGCTATTTCGGTATCCCTGAAAAAGAGTCGCCCCCTTTGGCAAGTAACAGCTAGTGACTTATCAGTGGATGCGATAGAGCTTGCTCAGGAGAATGCTAAGCTAAATCAGGTAGCCATCAGCTTTGTTCAATCAGATGTTTTCGAAAATATTTCTGGCAGTTTTGATATCATTGTGTCAAATCCTCCCTATATTTCTGAAAATGATAAGAACGAAGTTGGTATCAATGTCTTGGCTAGCGAGCCAAAGATGGCCTTGTTTGCTGATGAAGAGGGACTTGCCATTTATAGACAGATTATTGAGGAGGCAGATAAGTATTTGACTCCTAGTGGAAAGCTCTACTTTGAAATTGGCTATAAGCAGGGCCAGGATTTGAAGGGACTCTTGTCTCTACATTTTCCAGATAAGCGAGTGCGTGTCCTTAAGGACCAATTTGGACAAGATAGAATGGTCGTGATGGATGATGAAAAGTAAGAAAGTATTAAGAGAAATCTTGGCTGACGGTGGTGCAGTCGTTCTTCCTACAGAGACTGTCTATGGTCTATTTGCTAAGGCTATGGATGAGAGTGCTGTAAACCATGTCTATGAGCTGAAAAATCGTCCTAGAGATAAAGCTATGAATTTGAATGTCGCTTCTTATGAAGATATCCTGTCCTACTCAAAAGAGCAACCCAAGTATTTGAAACAATTGTATGATGCTTTTTTGCCTGGACCTTTGACTATCATTTTAAAAGCTAATGATAAAGTCCCCAGATGGATTAATTCAGGATTGGCGACAGTTGGCTTCCGTTTGCCAAATCATCCTGTCACTAGAGAGCTGATCCAAGCGGAAGGTCCTTTAATTGGTCCCTCAGCCAATAAGTCTGGGGAGGCTAGTGGTCGTTATTTTGACCAAATAAGAGCGCAATTTGATTTTCAGGTGACAGGCTATCAAGATGACGCTGCCTTGTTAGGTGTAGATTCGACGATTTTGGATTTATCTGTTTCACCGGCTAAAATTCTCAGACAAGGGAAGATTACAAAAGAAGACCTATTGGCGGCTCTACCCGAGTTGACCATAGAATAAATGACTAACAGAGACCTATGGAAGTGTGAGATAATTTCCGACTGTATGTGGGTGAGTTGATTGAACCCCATTAGACCTCAAAGGAGACCTCTATGATTTTTGATAAAGAAGATTACAAAGCATTTGACCCTGAACTATGGAACGCCATCGATGCTGAGGCAGAACGTCAGCAAAACAATATTGAGTTGATTGCCTCTGAGAACGTGGTATCTAAAGCTGTAATGGCTGCTCAAGGAACACTCTTGACTAACAAGTACGCAGAAGGCTATCCAGGTAAACGTTACTATGGTGGTACAGACGTGATTGATGTGGTTGAGTCTCTTGCTATTGAGCGTGCCAAAGAACTTTTTGGAGCTAAATTTGCCAACGTGCAACCTCACTCAGGTAGCCAAGCCAATGCTGCTGTTTACATGTCTTTAATCCAACCAGGTGATACGGTTATGGGGATGGATTTGTCAGCGGGTGGACACTTGACACATGGTGCACCAGTTAGCTTCTCTGGTAAGACCTATAACTTTGTGGCTTACAACGTTGATAAGGAAACTGAACTCCTTGATTACGATGCTATTCTTGCTCAAGCTAAAGAAGTACAACCAAAACTCATCGTGGCTGGGGCTTCAGCTTACTCACGTATCATTGATTTTGCTAAATTCCGTGAAATTGCTGATGCTGTAGGTGCATACCTCATGGTAGATATGGCTCACATTGCTGGTCTTGTAGCCTCTGGTCATCATCCAAGTCCAGTTCCTCATGCACATGTGACCACTACAACAACTCACAAGACACTTCGTGGTCCTCGTGGTGGTTTGATTTTGACTGATGATGAAGATATCGCTAAGAAATTGAATTCTGCGGTCTTCCCTGGTTTGCAAGGTGGTCCATTGGAACACGTTATTGCTGCTAAGGCTGTTGCTCTTAAAGAAGCACTTGACCCTGCCTTTAAGGAATATGGGGAAAATGTTATCAAGAACGCAGCTGCCATGGCTGATGTTTTCAATCAACATCCAGATTTCCGTGTTATCTCAGGTGGAACTAACAATCACCTCTTCTTGGTTGATGTGACTAAAGTTGTTGAAAATGGTAAAGTTGCACAAAACGTTCTTGAAGAAGTTAATATTACTTTGAACAAGAATAGTATTCCTTACGAGCAATTGTCTCCATTCAAGACATCTGGTATCCGTGTTGGTAGTCCAGCCATTACAAGTCGTGGTATGGGTGAAGCTGAGAGCCGTAAAATTGCTGAATTAATGGTTGAAGCTTTGGAAAATCACGATAAACTTGAAGTTTTGGAACGCATTCGTGGAGAAGTTAAAGCTCTTACAGATGCCTTCCCACTCTATTAAAAACTATGTTAGATTTATATATTAAACGCATTATCATTCACCAGTTTTCGCCAAATGATACGGAGCTGGTTTTAGCAGAAGGGCCCCTCGAAATAACGCCACGCTTAGATGAGTATTTTCGAAAGAAACTCTCTAAAGTTTTCTCTGATGAGGCTAAACGTGGCTATTTCGATGCAGAGAATGTTTTCATCAGTCATTTAGGAGATGATTTGATGGAAAGCTCAGTCAAGATTGCCCAACTTTGGAAGGAAGAATTTGTCATTTCTGAAGACCAAAAGACCAATGATTTGGTCTTTATTCAGTTTGACAAAGAAGGGCAAGAGTATTTTGCTTTCTTGCGTATTGCTCTCAAGGATAGTTTGATTCATTCTTTGGGAGATAGCCAACATCCTATTCAATTGTCACAAAATAATTTGCCTTCTGCGGCCCAAACACCCGATGAAGCTTTGGTAATCAATCGTAGTAGTAAGCAGTATTATTTGATTGAAAAGCGAATCAAGCATAATGGAAGCTTTGCCAATTATTTCTCTGAAAATCTGTTGCAGGTCCAGCCTGAACAATCTGTCAAAAAATCGATTAAGATGGTTGAAGATACTGCCCAGAAGATTGCTGAGAATTTTAATCAGGATGATTTTAACTTCCAAGGAAAAATGAAATCTGCTATTTTCAATAATTTGGAAGAAGATCAAGAGTTATCACCTGAAAAATTGGCAGACCAGCTCTTTGATAATAATTTGACAGCTCGTTTGACCTTTGTTGATGAGCTCAAAGAGGCCATACCTGAGCCTATCTCGGTATCAGATATTGACCATTCACGTCAAATTAAGAAATTGGAGAATCAAAAATTATCGTTATCGAACGGAATTGAGTTAATCGTGCCTAATAATGTGTATCAGGATGCTGATAGTGTTGAGTTTATTCAAAATCCTGATGGTACCTACTCTATTCTCATCAAAAATATCGAGGATATCATCAATAAATAATATGTTTAAATGGATAAGACGTCTGGCGGTTTTTGTCGTAGTCCTCATCATAGGTATCCAATGCTATCGAATCCATGCCAATATTCAACATGTCTTAACCTATGAATCCATGGTTAAGGAGGTTTTGGCTGAGGACGACATTGAAAATACAACCAATGTCGATTTAGTTCTGGCTATGATCTACACAGAAACCAAGGGGAAGACAGATGACGTGATGCAGTCCAGTGAAAGTTCTACAGGGGTGACCAACTCCATAACAGATCGAAAAGAAAGTATTCGTCAAGGGGTGACGGTGCTGTCGGAAAATCTGGAAGAAGCTGCCCACCATAAGGTGGATCCTTGGACAGCAGTACAAGCCTATAATTTTGGTAAGGCCTATATTGATTATGTGGCTGATAATGGTGGAGTGAACACCGTCGAACTCGCAAAGGCTTACTCTAAAAATGTCGTTGCTCCGAGTCTAGGAAACACTAGCGGGCAAACATACACCTATTACCAACCGGTTGCCATGTACTATGGTGGAGGAAAACTTTATACAAATGGCGGAAATATTTACTACGCTAAGGAAGTACAGTTTAATCTCTTTTTGATGCGTATGTTCTCTCGCCTCTAAGAGTAAGGACGTTAAACTTAGGAAAGACAAATGAAAGCATTATTAGTGTATTTTAGAGGATACATCAAAGACAGTATCCTGGGACCCGTTTTTAAATTAATCGAAGCCAGTTTCGAACTCTTGGTCCCTCTAGTAATTGCTGGAATTGTCGACACAACTATTCCAAATAAAGACCAAAATCATCTGTTTATGATGATTTTTCTCTTGTTCGGACTTGCCGTTATTGGGGTTGTTGTTGCTATTTCAGCACAGTATTTTTCATCCAGAGCAGCCGTTGGCTATGCCCGAGGTTTAACCAATGATTTGTATGCGAAAATCATGCGTTTATCAAAGGAAAAGCGGGATGAGATTGGAACGTCAAGTTTGGTGACACGTTTGACTGGTGATACCTTTCAAATCCAAACGGGCATCAATCAATTTTTGAGGCTCTTTTTGAGGGCACCAATTATCGTGACAGGAGCCATTATTATGGCATTCCGAATTAGTCCACGCTTGACCCTATGGTTTCTTGGCATGGTCTTGGTATTGACTCTTATTATTGTACTAGCCAGTCGCATCGTCAATCCTTTATATGCCAAGATTCGAGTGATTAATGAATCGATTGTTACCAATACGCGTCAACAACTTGAAGGTATGAGGGTTATTCGGGCTTTTGATCAAAGTGAGCGTGAATTAGATAACTTTACTGCCGTCAACAAAGACTTGAAGAAGTGGCAGCTCAAAACAGGAGTGATAGCAAGTCTCATTAGTCCTTTGACTTTCTTGGTTGTTAATATGACCTTGATTGCTATCCTTTGGCAAGGAAATCTGCAAATTCAAGTTGGTCTTTTGTCCCAAGGTATGCTGATTGCTCTGGTCAATTATCTCTTGCAAATTTTGACGGAGCTCCTTAAATTGGCCATGATGTTGACTAATCTGAATCAAAGTTTTATTTCAGCGAAACGGGTACAAGCTATTTTTGAACTCCAAGATGAGGATATTGAAGCACCTTTAGAAGTCCGAACTTCTAGTCAGGCTTCCACAGTGCTAGCTATTGATCAGATGACCTTTACCTATCCTACGGCTAGTCAGCCATCACTTCAAGAGATTCATGTAAGTCTTACTCAAGGTCAGTCACTAGGTATTATTGGTGGTACAGGTTCGGGTAAATCGACATTGGTGAACTTAATCATGAACTTATATCAGCCTCAGATTGGTTCATTAGCTATTTTCAAAGATCAAAAATCACCAAAAAACCTTAAAGAGTGGCGTTCTTGGGTTGCCTACGTCCCGCAAAAAGCTGAGCTATTTAGAGGAACTATTCGTTCAAACTTGTCATTAGGACTTGACCACGAACCGAGTGAGCAAGAACTCTGGCATGCTCTTGACATGGCTCAGGCTGCTGATTTTGTTAAAGACAAAGATCTTGGTTTAGATGAGCCAGTTGAGTCATTTGGCCGTAATTTTTCGGGGGGTCAACGTCAACGTTTGACTATTGCGCGTGCGCTGATGAGACCAGCACCATTCTTGATTTTGGACGACTCCACTTCAGCCCTAGATTACTTGACTGAAAGTCGTCTACTAGCGGCTATCAGAGACAATCTTAAATCAACGAGTTTGATTATTATTTCGCAAAGAACAAATAGTCTAAAAGCTGTTGATCAAATTTTGGTGCTTGATAAGGGACATCAAGTTGGCTTAGGTAATCATGAAGAATTGCTTGCCACAAATAAACTCTATCAAGACATTCATTATTCTCAACATCAAAAGGAGGTCGCTGATGAAGGCTAGAAATAATAAATCAACGCTTAAACGTTTAAGTAGAGATATCTTAAGTCAGCGTTACCTCTTTGCCTTAGCAACTGTTGGGACCATTATTCAAGTTGCCTTAACGGTTTACTTACCTATCTTAATTGGTGATGCAGTGGACGCTGTTCTTAAGATGAACGCCGTTCTATTGATGTCACGTTTAATTTGGCAGATGCTTGTAGTTATCTTAGCTAATAGTGCAATCCAGTGGCTTAACCCTTTGATTTATAATCGATTAATTTATTCATATAGCGAAAGTTTACGTGAACGAGTCATGATGAAAATTCATGCTATGCCACTTAGTTATCTTGATCGTCAAGGAACTGGAGACATGGTTAGCCGTGTGACTACAGATAGCGATCAGTTAAACAACGGACTTCTCATGGTCTTTAACCAATTTTTCGTTGGGCTTTTGACTATCTTTGTCATAATCATTACCATGGCTCGCTTAGACTGGTTCATGATGCTCTTAGTTCTAGTGATGACGCCTCTGTCAATGCTTGTGGCACGTTTTATCGCAAAGAAGAGCTATCAACTCTATCGCAATCAAACTAAATGGCGAGGCATGCAGACTCAGTTGATTGAGGAAAGTCTGACTCAAGAAGCTTTAGTACAGAGTCTAAATGCTCAAGACCAGATGGTTAGGAGTTTTAAAGACGTCAATGGTAAGTATGCTGATTATTCACAGGGTGCTATCTTTTATTCGTCAGCAGTTAACCCAGCTACACGTTTTGTCAATAGTCTGATCTATGCTCTCATTGCAGGTGTTGGTGCTTATCGAATCATGTCGGGTGGCGCTTTTACAGTGGGACAATTGACTACCTTCCTAAATTATGTCACCCAGTATACCAAACCTTTTAATGATATCTCATCTGTTCTATCTGAACTTCAAAGTGCTTTGGCCTGTGCTGATCGCCTTTATATGATATTGGATGAAGAGGAAATAACAGAAACAGGTAAGGCGGTCTTGGAAGAAGCAGATGTGCAGGGACGTTTTCAATTTGACCATGTCCAATTTGGCTATTTGCCTAATAAACCTCTTATCAAGGATTTGAGTATTGATATCCCTGCCGCAAGTACTGTTGCCATTGTTGGTCCAACAGGAGCGGGGAAATCTACCTTGATTAACCTACTTATGCGTTTCTATGATTTGGACAAGGGGAACATTCTACTGGACGGGAGACCTATTACAGATTATACCCGTGAGAGTCTTCGGAAACAGATTGGGATGGTTTTGCAGGAAACTTGGCTTGAGGTCGGCACTATTCATGATAATATTGCCTATGCTAATCCAGAAGCCAGTCGTGAAGAAGTCATAGCAGCGGCCAAGGCTGCCAATGCAGATTTCTTTATTCAGCAGTTGCCTCAAGGTTATGACACCTACTTGAATGATGCGGGACAATCCCTTTCTCAGGGACAACGTCAGCTTTTGACCATTGCTCGCATATTTGTCAATGTGCCTAAAATCTTAATCTTGGATGAAGCCACTTCTAGTATCGATACCCGTACAGAGCTTCTCATTCAAGAGGCTTTTGCTAAATTAATGAAAGGTCGAACAAGTTTCATCATTGCCCATCGATTATCTACCATCGAAAATGCGGACCTTATTTTGGTCATGAATAATGGGGATATCGTTGAACACGGAACCCATGAACAACTGATGCAAGCTAAGGGAATGTACTATCGTATGCAGACGGCCCAAAAGACACAAAATAGTTAAATCCAACAGAGCTTTTAAGCTCTGTTTTCTTTTATCATTTTAGCTAACCATTTATCACTAAAAACTATTGATGAAAAAGAAATGAAATTTAGTTATTTTTTCTTTTTTATTGGAAAAAATGGCGATAAGATGGTAAACTAAAGAGGATATTATATAAAAAAAAGGTATCGAAAATTAGAATGTTAAAACATAAAAACGTCCTAGTGTTTTTAGGACAAACCTTGCTTTATTTCGCCATTTTTATGGCCCTAATTTATCTCTACAATTACCTAGGACAAGGTCAAGGTAATTTTATCTATAACGAATTTTAGGAAGAATAATGACGAATACAAAAATTAAAGATATGATTGAAACGATTGAGCAGTTTGCTCAATCACAACCTGACTTTCCTGTTTACAATATTTTAGGGGAAGTTCACACTTACGGTGACTTAAAAGCTGACTCGGATAGCCTAGCTGCCAAGATTGATAGTCTTGATATTTCAGAAAAATCACCTGTTGTGGTTTATGGCGGTCAAGAGTATGAAATGTTGGCAACTTTTGTCGCTTTGACTAAATCTGGTCACGCTTATATTCCAATTGACAGTCACTCAGCTCTTGAGCGCGTGACGGCAATTGTTGAAGTAGCAGAGCCTAGTCTGATTATTGCTATCAATGACTTCCCACTTGAGGATGTCCAAGCTCCAATCCTAACATTGGACCAAGTGACAGCAGCTTTTGAAAGCAAGACTAGCTATGAAGTGACTCATCCTGTTAAGGGGGATGATACTTATTACATCATCTTTACATCAGGAACTACAGGTAAGCCTAAAGGGGTACAAATTTCACACAATAATCTCCTCAGTTTCACTAACTGGATGATTACGGACAAGGAATTTGCGACTCCAACACGTCCACAAATGCTGGCTCAACCGCCTTATTCATTTGACTTATCGGTAATGTACTGGGCACCTACATTGGCACTTGGAGGAACACTTTATGCTCTTCCTTCAGCCATTACACAGGACTTCAAGAAGCTCTTTGAAACGATCTTCTCACTTCCAATTGCCATTTGGACATCAACACCATCTTTTGCAGATATGGCAATGTTGTCTGAAGACTTCAATGCAGAGAAGATGCCAGAAATTACGCATTTCTATTTTGATGGAGAAGAGTTGACTGTCAAGACTGCTCAAAAGCTTCGCCAACGTTTCCCAGAAGCACGTATTATCAATGCTTACGGACCAACTGAAGCAACTGTAGCCTTATCAGCAGTAGCAGTAACTGATGAGATGCTGGCTAACCTTAAGCGTTTGCCGATTGGTTATACCAAGGACGATTCACCGACTTATATTATCGATGAGGATGGCAATATCCTTCCAAATGGTCAACAAGGTGAAATCATCGTCTCAGGACCAGCAGTTTCAAAAGGATATATGAACAATCCTGAAAAGACTGCGGAAGCCTTCTTCGAGTTTAATGACCTTCCTGCTTACCATACTGGTGATGTAGGAACGATGACTGATGAAGGTCTCCTTCTTTACGGTGGTCGTATGGACTTCCAGATTAAATTTAATGGTTTCCGTATTGAGTTAGAGGATGTTTCACAAAACCTTAATAAGTCTAAGTATATTGATTCAGCAGTAGCTGTGCCACGTTACAATAAAGACCATAAGGTTCAGAACCTCTTGGCTTATGTGATTCTTAAGGATGGTGTTCGTGAGCAGTTTGAACGTGAAATTGATATCACCAAGGCGATTAAGGCTGACTTAGAAGATATCATGATGTCTTACATGATGCCTACTAAGTTCCTCTATCGTGAGAGCTTGCCTTTAACACCAAATGGGAAAATTGATATCAAGGGTCTTATCAGTGAGGTTAACAACCGATGATTGACTTCTTGAAACAACTACCCCATTTAGAAGCCTACGGTAACCCCTTCTATTTTATCTATCTTGGATTAGCTCTATTGCCAATCTTTGTGGGTCTCTTCTTTAAAAAGCGTTTTGCGATTTATGAGTGTTTGGTAAGTCTAGCCTTTATTGTTCTCGCTCTGACAGGAACACATGCTAGCCAATTACTAGCCTTACTCTTCTATATTGTTTGGCAAATCATCTGGGTTTATTCCTACAAACATTACCGCAGTAAAAAGGACAATAAATGGGTTTTCTATTTACACTCATTTCTTGTAGTCCTTCCCTTGATTTTTGTTAAGGTAGAGCCTGCGATAAATGGTACTCAGTCACTCTTAAACTTTCTTGGTATTTCTTACTTGACCTTCCGGTCAGTTGGTATGATTATCGAGATGCGGGATGGCGTCTTAAAAGAGTTTACACTTGGAGAATTCCTCCGATTCATGCTCTTTATGCCAACCTTTACGAGTGGTCCTATTGATCGCTTCAAACGCTTTAACGAAGATTACCAAGCGATTCCTGAGCGAGACGAGCTGATGAATATGTTGGAGCAAGCTGTAAAATATATCATGCTTGGTTTCCTCTATAAGTTTGTTTTGGCTCAGATTTTCGGAAGTATGCTCTTGCCTTCACTGAAAGCGCAAGCTTTGGCTCAGGGTGGTATCTTTAATTTACCAACACTTGGTGTCATGTATGTTTTCGGTTTTGATCTCTTCTTTGACTTTGCAGGTTACTCGATGTTTGCCTTGGCAGCATCAAACCTTATGGGGATCAAGAGCCCAATCAACTTTGACAAACCTTTCATCTCACGAGACTTGAAAGAATTTTGGAATCGTTGGCATATGAGTTTGTCTTTCTGGTTCCGTGACTTTGTCTTTATGCGTTTGGTTATGGTTTTGATGCGTAACAAAGTTTTTAAAAATCGTAACACGACATCAAATGTTGCCTATGTCATTAATATGATGGTTATGGGATTCTGGCATGGAGTTACCTGGTACTACATTGCTTATGGTATTTTCCATGGTATTGGTCTAGGAATTAATGATGCCTGGTTACGTAAGAAGAAGACCATTAATAAAGAACGTAAGAAAGCTGGTCTTGAGCCACTTCCTGAAAATAAATGGACGAAGGCTTTGGGAATCTTTATTACATTTAACACTGTTATGTTGTCATTCTTGATTTTCTCTGGATTCTTGAATGACCTTTGGTTCACTAAAAAATAAGTAAAGGAATTATAAAAATGGATGTAAAATCAGAAGTTATTGAAATTATTGATGAACTCTTCATGGAAGATGTTTCAGACATGATGGATGAAGACCTTTTCGATGCTGGTGTTCTCGACTCTATGGGAACAGTTGAGCTTATCGTTGAATTGGAATCACGTTTCGATATTCGTGTGCCAGTTTCAGAATTTGGTCGTGATGACTGGAACACAGCTAATAAGATTGTTGAAGGGGTAACGGAGCTTCGCAATGCTTAAGCGTTTATGGCAAATTTTTGGCCCTATAATCTGTGCCTTAGTCTTGGTAGTAGTAGTTATTTTTTCCTACCCTCAAGGCAGAAAACATAATTATGAGGTTGAAAAACGTAACGCAGTAACCTTGACAACTGAGAACTTTAAGAGCCGTATTAATAAGACGACAGCTCTTTCTGATAAGAATCATCGATTTGTCCCTTTCTTTGGGTCTAGTGAGTGGTTGCGTTTTGATGCCCTTCATCCAGCTGTTTTAGCTGAAAAATACGACCGTAACTATCGCCCATATTTTATTGGACAACGTGGGGCTGCCTCTCTAAACCAATATTTGGGAATGCAACAAATGATTCCTGAATTGAAAAATGGGACAGCAGTCTACGTCTTGTCACCACAGTGGTTTACTAAAAAAGGTTACAATTCTGCGGCTTTCCAGCAGTTCTACAATAACGACCAACTTAGTAGTTTCTTAAGTCAAAATCAGACGGATGCAAATTCTCAATATGCTGCTCAGCGTATCTTAGAGATGAAACCTGAGATTACTATGAAATCTCAACTTTTTAAAGTGGCTAATGGACAAGATTTAAATTCTCTTGATAAGACTTATATTCAATTTATGGCAGAGCTTAATAAGCGAGAAGATGCCTTGTTCAGTCCTTTTGCAGCATCAAATAATGCAAATTACGACAAGAAGGTTCTTCCTTATCTTAAAGAGTTGCCAGACAAGTTCTCTTACGAGGCACTTGACCAGGTTGCCGTAAGAGATGCAGAAGCTCATACCAAGTCAAACGACTTTGGTATCGATGACCGTTTCTATAAGAAACGTTTGGCTAAAAAGATTGGTAAACTTAAAGGTTTCCAAAAGAATCTTTCGTATGAAGTTTCACAAGAATACGGTGACCTACAGTTAGTCTTAAATCAATTTGCGAAGTCAAATACTAACGTTATCTTTGTCATCCCACCTGTTAATAGCAAGTGGATGGCTTATACGGGACTAAGTCAAGAAATGTATGACGCTACGGTTTCTAAAATCCGTTATCAATTGGAAAATCAAGGCTTCACCAATATTGCTGACTTCTCAAAAGATGGAGATCAACCTTACTTCATGCAAGATACCATTCATATGGGATGGAAAGGTTGGGTGGCCTTTGACAAGGCTGTTGATCCATTTGTAAGTAATCCAACACCCGCACCTAGCTATAACTTGAACGACCGCTTTTATAGTAAGGATTGGGCAGGTTATACAGGGGCTCCTAGTCAGTTTAAGTAGCATTACTTAATAAATCAAAAAGGCTTGTTAAAGCCTTTTTATGTTATGATCTTTCCACGGTATTACCTTCGGAAATTATTAAAAAGGATTGGGATAACTCCCAATCCTTTTTATCCTTGTAAAGTTTTATAATATGTTAAACAGATAGTTATTTGTTTTTAGTTAGAGCTTTTCGAATTAAATCTGCAGGGATAATTAAAACCGCGATAAGAAGAGCAACGATATAGTGTTGAACGTCCATTGGAACGGTACTAAATACTTTTCCACCGAATTGAATAATCAAGGTTTGAACGACAGCAATAGAAATCATTACAATTGAGAATTTCTTGTTTTCGCCGATATGTTCAAAAATATTGAATCCATTACTACGTGTATTAAGTGAGTTGAAAATGACAGCATAGATAAATACTGTAAAGGTGAATGTTGTTACCATTTCAAAGTTGCCAGTTCCATTTGTGATAAAGTCTTGGATACCACCAACATTTTTAAGAATAGCTAAACATACAAGAGTAATGAAGACGCTGGCTACACCGATAGCAGATTTCATATAACCAGTGAGAATATTTGCCTTCTTAGCAACTGGCTTTTCATTCATGTAACGATCTAGGGTAGGCTCTTCACCAAAGGCAAGGGCAGCAAGTGTGTCCATGATAAGGTTAATCCAGAGAATTTGGATAATTGTAAATGGTTCTTTGAGGCCCAAGAGTGGTGAGAGAAGTGACATAGCAATTGTAGTCACGTTTACGGTTAACTGGAAGATAATGAATTTACTTACTGACTTACTCATAGTACGTCCATAGAGGACGGCTTTCTCAATCGAAGTCAATGAGTTATTCAAGATAACGATATCTGAGGCTTCACGTGCGACTTCAGTACCATCACCCATTGAGAATCCGACATCAGCCGATTTAAGGGCAGGTGAGTCATTGACCCCATCACCTGTCATACCAGCGACCATATCGAGGTCTTGAGCTGCCTCAATAAGACGTTTTTTATCCATTGGAAGGGCACGACTGACCACTTTTAAGTGAGGCAATTGTTGTTTAAGTTCTTGATCTGAGAGGGCAGAGAGTTCATCGTGAGTAAGGACAAGGTCATTTTGACCAGTAACGATACCGGCTTCTTTAGCGATAGCAACAGCGGTTTCTTTACGGTCACCAGTTACCATAACTACTTGAACACCTGCACAATTCATTGTTTCAACAGTTTGTTTAATTGAAGAACGAACGTTATCACGGATACATACGATACCAATCAAGACTTTATCATTACCATCTGTATTTAGGATAGCAAGCAAACGCATTGAACGGTTAGCTTGTTCCAATGATAAATCTTGGAAGCGAGCTTTAATATCATCTGTAAAGTTTTGTTTATTACCATCTTTATCAAGATAGTAGTAGCAGTCATTTAGGATGAATTCTGGAGCACCTTTGATGTAGGTTTTTCCATTATTAGTCGTTACACTTGCAAATTTTGTTGCTGAGTTGAATTGTTGTTTCTCAGTAATTGTATTTGTATCAAAATCAAGTTGAGAACATCCGATAAGGAAATCAAGAAGTGCACGGTCAGTGGCGTTACTACCAACAGCACTGCCATCAGCTACCATGGCGTCGTTATTAAGACCGATACCATTAATCATTTCAGCTTTAAGGCTATCTGACATTGTGTCAAAATCAGGAGCGTCAGTTTCACCAGTAGCTGCATAAAGTGTTCCATCAGCAAGGAAGAAGTCAACTACAGATAGTTTACCTTCAGTGATAGTACCAGTCTTATCACTGAAGAGGATATTCATGTATCCGGCTGTTTCAATGGTATCAGGATGGCGAACCAGGATATTTTGAGCTAAAAGTCGTCCTGAGTTCATTGAAGAAACGAGTGCCAACATCATTGGAAGACCTTCTGGAACGGCCATGATGATGATTGTAACCGCAAAGAGAATCGTTTCAATGATAAGAAGGAAGATTGAACCACCATTGAGGTTATTAGCCTTATTAAGGGCAATAAAGCCTAAAACAAGGTTGATTACTGAATATGCAGCACCTGCACTATAACCGAGGACACCGATGTTTCCAGCAAGCTTGTTGAGTTTTTCTTTGGATGGTGAATCTTTACTATCTTCTTGAAGAGAAGTATTGATGCTTCCTAGAACGGTATTATCACCAATTTGTGTAGCTTCCATAACGGCTTCACCTGAAGTAACAACTGTACCACGGAAGACTTTGAGCTCTGTAAAGAGGTCGGAAGAGTCTGGCTCTGCTTGATCACCAAGTGGAAGTTTTTTAGCATCTTCACTTTCACCATTAAGGACAGCTTGGTTTACTTTTAACTCACCTTCCAAGATGATACCATCAACTGGGATCTTGTCCCCTGATTGAAGGAGAATTTGATCACCTTTTACAATATCATCAACAAGAACTTCTTTAAGTTTACCATCACGATAAACCTTAGCATTAGTTTTTGAAGCCTCTTCTTGAAGAGTGTTGAATTTTTGCTCATTTCGGTATTGTGAGACTGCTGAGAATCCTGTAGACATCAAAATGGCGAAAATTAGTGAGATAGCCTCATACCAATTGGCTTCACCAATAGCAGGGAAAATCATTCCAACAAAGTTGAAGATGATTTTTAATCCTAAGGCAGCTAAGAGGATAAGAATCCATTGATCTTGGAAGGCTTCGATAAAGATTGAGAGGAGCGAGTTAGCCTCTTTACTAGAGAGCCTATTATCGCCATGGGCGCTTTTACTTGCTTGAACTTCAGCAGAAGTCAAGCCTTTAAATTTTTTCATTTAAGGTTTGTATCCTTTCTAAATTATTACTGAATTTTAAGGCTAGTAAATTATAAGCCAAAAAACTTATCATTACAGTCACGATAACTGAATAACTATCAGTAAGTATTATACTTTATTTTACTATTAAATTGTTGATTTTTTACCAATAGAATATTGAAGTTTCTTTTGTCTTTAGCAAGAGTAGGGGAGAACAAAAAACTTGTATTTTTTCGTTAAATATAATTCTATCCTTCCACCTTCAATTCATACAAGCCTCTCACCGCATTGCATCCGTAGATGGCCTGAGCCTGTTCCATATCTTTTACGGTCAAGACTTTTTCTTTAAGCTTATTATCAGCAATTAGGCTTTGTCTGTAGATGCCATTTAAGAGGCCGAGGTGAACGGGTGGTGTGTAGAGTTGGTCCTCGATTTTAAGCACAATGTTACCGATAGAGGTTTCTAGGAGTTGCCCCTCATGATTATAATAGATTTGTTCGTGAGGTTCGATACTAAGGTGAGGACGGTAACTTGTTTTGAAGAAGGTATAGGGGCTATCCAACGGATGCCTTTGCTCAACTAACCTTGCTTGGCAGAAGTCATTGGATAAGTTTGTTAATTGGGTATGTTCAAACTGCAGTTCACCATCTTTTGCAAGTGACATTTTAAGACGGTAATCTTTGTCAAAGTCTAGTGATTGGCACAGAATTTCGACTTGATAGTGTGCTTTTTCCACATTGAAAGGATAGTCAAAGTAGCGACTACTCTCTTGCAAGCGTTTCATATGCTCCTCAAGAAATAACAGTTTTCCTTGATGGACACGACCAGTTGAGATGAGATCAAATCTTGGGTTCTGACGGTATAGAACAGCAGCTTTTTGCTTGGTTTCTTCATATTCAGCTTCCCAGTTGCTGTCCCAGGTAATACCTCCTCCGACACCATAGATAGCCTTGGTTCCTTTCATTTGTAGTGTCCGAATAGCCACGTTAAAAATACTAGGTCCCTTTGGCACCAAGATACCAATAGCTCCACAATAGACACCTCGAGGCTGTTTTTCAACCTTCTTAATAATCTCCATGGTTGCTATTTTGGGAGCACCTGTAATCGAGCCGCATGGAAAAAGGGCTTGGAAGACATCGCTTAAACTACTATTTGGTAGGAGTTGCGTCTCAATAGTCGAAGTCATTTGCCAAACCGTAGAGTATTGTTCAACTTGGCAAAGACTCTTGACATCTTCACTTCCTATTTTTGAAATACGATTCATGTCATTTCTAAGAAGATCGACAATCATCATATTTTCAGAGCGATTTTTCTGATCCTGAGCTAGCCATTGGGCTTGTTTGAGGTCAGTTTCAGTTGTCAAACCACGATTGGTGGTACCTTTCATTGGACGAGTGGTCAGTCTATCACCATCTTTTTTAAAGAAGAGTTCTGGGCTTATGGAAATGATAGAAACATCATCGTGCTGAATAAAGGCATTGTAATGTGCATTTTGCTCAACAACCAATCGGTTATAGATGGCAAAGGGATCAGCTGTCAGCTTCTGTTGAAGTTGAACAGTATAATTGACCTGATAAGTATCACCTTGTCGAATATGGTGGTGTATTTGCTCAATAGCAGCCTTGTATTCCTCTGCAGAAGTTAGCTCTAGCCAAGATTTTGGTAAGGTAATTGGCTCATAAGCAAGTGGAATAGGCTCTGTTTGAACAGTTTCATGAATAGTGAAGTAGAGGAGATACTCTGACATTAATGGACCATCAATAACCTGAAATTTTGTCTCGAAGGCAGGGGCAGCTTCATAGGAAAGATAACCTACTGCATAATAGCCCTTATTTTGATAGGCTTCGACTTCAGCTAAAAGATGCTTAACTTCCTTAATGTCCTTTGTTTTTAGTTCTTTAATGGCGTCTGTAAAGATTTGTCTGACACCAAGTTCCTTAAAATCAATAACAGTTTTCTTATGCATACTTAGAGTATAACATAAGAAGTTTCCCTCTGGTTCTTTTTCATGTTTTAATTCTCTTTCTCAAAATTCTAACCAAAAATGAACTTTTCAGATAGTTTTACATATGTTATAATGATAGGGACTAAAAGAAGATTTTAGAGGGAAATATGACTGAAAAAAAATAACTTTGAGAAAGGCAACAGCAGTCTTTCAAACCATAAAATGAAAAAAGGCACTTCTAAGAATTCATGGAAGCATCAAATGTATGAGCTAGAAATTGCCATTGCTAAAGAGTCAAGTAACAAAAGAAGAAATGAACTCATTAAAATCCATAATGGCTATATGAGTGAGTATGATAGCTTAAAGAAACAAATCATTTGGTTAGCCGTATTAGGAATTTGTTTCTTATTAGTATTGGTAGTTTTTGGTTATTTTATCTGGAATAGTTACAATAGTGAGAATATGTCTTATACATCATCTTGGCTTCAAGAGAAAGTACTGAGCACCTATAGAGCTTAGTATACTAATCCTAGTAAATAATAGAGTCTCTAGACAAAAGTCTAGGGATTTTTTGTTATAAAAAAGGATTTATCAGGTTTATATATAGTTATTAGCTATAACAATATCTAAACAAAAGGAGATAACGGGAGCTGGAAACCCATTGTTTTATAGGTTATAGTCTAAAACTATATATAGAGAAAACTAATAGCAATTATACAGCTACCCATTTCTTTGGTAAGATAAGTTCAACAACAAAGAGGAGGACACAAGATGTCAACTACTATCATTGGTTTCCCACGTTTGGGTGAATTCCGCGAATTAAAATTTACAACAGAAAAATACTTTAGAAATGAAATTACTGCAGATGAACTTTTAGCAGCAGCCAAAGACTTGCGTGCAAAACACTGGAATATTGTTAAAGAGAAGGGGATCACTGAAATTCCTTCAAATGATTTTTCACATTACGATAACTTCCTTGATGCAGCTTTCCTTTTCAACGTCGTACCTGAATCTGTTCAAAACTTGGACTTGTCTGATCTTGAACGTTACTTCGCTTTGGCGCGTGGTTACCAAGGTGAAAAAGGGGATGTACGTGCCCTTCCTATGAAAAAATGGTTTAATACTAACTACCATTACATCGTTCCTAAATTTGAAAAAACAACAGAAGTTAAACTTGCTGGTCACAAGATTTTTGATGAGTACCAAGAAGCAAAAGAATTGGGTCTTAATACACGTCCAGTTGTGGTTGGACCATTCACATTCCTTCAATTGTCTGACTTTGAAGATGGTGTAAAAGCTGAAGACTTCGTAGATAGCTTTGTTTCTGCATACCAAGATGTTTTTGCAAAATTGGCAGAGCTTGGTGCTACTCGTATTCAACTCGATGAGCCAGCTCTTGTTAAAGATTTGACATCTGAAGAAAAAGCTCTCTTCTTGAACCTCTACAACAAGCTCTTGGCTGATAAGAAAGGCCTTGAAGTTTTGATTCAAACTTACTTTGGTGATGTTCGTGATATCTACAATGACCTTGTGAACTTGCCAGTTGATGGTATTGGTCTTGACTTTGTTGAAGGTAAGAAAACTCTTGAATTGGTTAAAGGTGGTTTCCCAGCTGATAAGATTCTCTATGCCGGTATCGTCAATGGTAAAAACATCTGGCGTAACAACTACGAGAAGAGCCTTGCAATTCTTGAACAAGTTCCAGCTGAAAATGTTGTTTTGACAACCTCTTGCTCACTTCTCCATGTACCATTTACAACTGCTAATGAAGATTTTGAACCAGCTATTTTGGACCACTTCGCCTTTGCGGTTGAAAAATTGGGTGAATTGCGTGACTTGGATGCCATCCGCAATGGTCAAGGTGCAGAAGCCCTTGCTGCTAACAAAGAACTCTTTGCGACTGAGCGTGTTGGTGAAAATGCTGAGCTTCGTGCTCGTATTGCAGGTTTGACTGAAGCTGATTACACTCGTTTGCCAGCGTTTGCAGAACGTGAAGCGATTCAAAAGGATGCTTTCAAACTTCCATTGCTTCCAACAACAACTATCGGTTCATTCCCTCAAACTAAGGAAGTTCGTGCTAAACGTTTGGCTTTCCGTAAGAATGAATTGTCACAAGAAGAATACGATGCTTTCCTTGCTGAAATCACTGATGAATGGATTAAATGGCAAGAAGAAGTTGGATTTGACGTTCTTGTTCATGGTGAGTTTGAACGTAATGACATGGTTGAGTACTTCGGTCAGAACTTGTCAGGTTACCTCTTCTCTAAAAATGGTTGGGTTCAATCATACGGTATGCGTGGGGTTAAACCACCAATCATTTGGGGTGATGTCACTCGTCTTAACCCAATCACTGTTAAATGGTCTAGCTACGCACAAAGCCGTACAGACAAACCTGTTAAAGGTATGTTGACTGGACCTGTAACTATCCTTAACTGGTCATTCCCACGTGAGGACATCTCTATTAAGGATTCAACTCTTCAAATTGCTCTTGCAATCAAAGACGAAGTGCTTGACCTTGAAGCTGCAGGCGTGAAAATTATCCAAATTGACGAAGCTGCTCTTCGTGAAAAATTGCCACTCCGTCGTAGTGACTGGTATGAGGATTACCTCGACTGGGCAATTCCAGCTTT